>JAGXAL010000012.1 GCA_018971605.1 Natronospirales bacterium
GCGGAATTCCTGCACGCCTGGGACGGATATCGGCGCTATGCCTGGGGACACGATGAGCTGCGGCCCTTGAGCAGGAAGCCTTTCGATTGGTACGGGCAATCGCTGTTGATGACGCCGGTGGATGCGCTGGACACGCTGGTGCTCATGGGGCTGAAGCAGCGGGCGACTGAAGACCGCGCGCTGATCGATGCCAAGCTCAATTTCAACAAGGACATCTACGTCAAAGTTTTTGAAGTCAACATCCGCCTGCTGGGCGGACTGCTGTCGGGCTACGAGCTGACCGGCGACCCGCGGCTGCTGGTACTGGCAGACGATCTCGGCACCCGTCTGCTGCCGGCATTCAATTCGCCGACCGGTTTGCCGTACCGTTACGTGAATCTGCGCAGCGGCGCGGTGCGGGGTCTGGA
Organism: Natronospirales bacterium; assembly: GCA_018971605.1. Classification (GTDB taxonomy): domain Bacteria; phylum Pseudomonadota; class Gammaproteobacteria; order Natronospirales; family REEB76; genus REEB76. The sequence goes on from JAGXAL010000012.1 coordinate 408, forward strand.
TTCCAATCCCGCGGAAACCGGCACGCTGATCCTTGAGTTCGGTACGCTCAGCAAGCTCACCGGCAATCCGGTGTTCTACCAGAAAGCCAAGCGTGCGCTGCTGGAAACCTTCAAACGCCGCTCGCCGATCGGACTCGTGGGCGACGGCATCAGTGTGGAAACCGGCCGCTGGACCGACAGCGATTCACACATCAGCGGCGGCATCGATTCGTATTACGAATATCAGCTCAAATGCTGGAAGCTGTTTGGCGATGAGGACTGTCACCGCATGTGGCTGACAAGCATCGCCGCCGTGGACAAATATCTGGCCGACGAACGCAACGGCGAGCTGTGGTTCGGCCATGCGGACATGCATACCGGCAAGCGCACGGCCACGGAATACGGCGCGCTGGATGCCTATTTCCCCGCGGAACTGGCGCTTTCGGGCGATCTCGATCGGGCGCGGCGTCTGCAAGCGTCTTCTTTCAAGATGTGGGATCTCTACGGCATCGAACCCGATACGCTCAATTACGCCAGCATGCAGGTGGTGGAACCGGAATACCCGTTGCGTCCGGAGATCGTCGAGTCCACTTATTATCTTTATCACTACACCCGCGATCCCTATTACCGCGTCATGGGCAAGCGCATGTTCGAGGATTTCGTGAAGTATTGCCGCACGGATGATGGCTACGCGGCTTTGAGCAGCGTAATTACCAAACGGAAAACCGACGCCATGGAAAGCTTTGTGTTCGCGGAGACCTTCAAGTATTTCTATCTTCTGTTCGCGCCACCGCAAACTCTGGATTTCAACCAGGTGATTTTCAACACCGAAGGTCATCCGCTTGGACGCCACCCGCGACCCGACTCTCCGCCATGAAGACGCTCGGCCTCATCGGTGGCATGAGCTGGGAATCCACCGCACATTATTATTCGCGTATCAACCAGTTGGTGAGCGAGCGTTTGGGCGGGCTGCATTCGGCAAAACTCCTGTTGTACAGCGTGGAGTTCGACGAGCTGCAACGGTTGCAGCATACAGACGATTGGGCCGGTGCGGCGCGTCTACTGGTGGATGCGGCGCGCCGTTTGGAGCGTGCCGGTGCCGAAGCATTGGTGATCTGCGCCAATACCATGCATCTGGTGGCGCCCGAGATCGAGAGTGCGGTGAAGCTGCCGCTTATCCACGTGGTTGACGCCACCGCCAAGGTGGTCAAAGACCGCAGCATTCGCAGCGTGGCTTTGTTGGGTACGCGCTTCACCATGGAGAAAGAGTTCTATCGGCAGCGGCTCGAGCAGCGCCATGGTTTGCAGGTAATGATTCCGAATGAAACGGAGAGGGTGGCGATTCACCGCATCATTTTCGAGGAATTGTGCAAGGGCGTGGTGCGACCGGAGTCACGCCAGGCATTCTTCGGCGTGATCGGCCGCCTCGCTGCTGCGGGCGCCGAAGGCGCCATCCTCGGATGTACCGAGTTCACCCTGTTCGGAGCGTTGTCCAACGCCGACAACCCGTTGTTTGATACCACCGAAATTCATGTACGCGCCACCGTGGATTGGGCTTTAAGTGCCTGATGCCGGGTTTGCACAATAAATGCAGCTGGGATTGAGAAAATGCCCGAGGTGAGTTTTCCGGAATCCATCGTGACCGAACGTCTCGAATTGCGCTGCTACGACGAGATGGATGCAGTAAGTGTCGGTGAATTGATTGGCTCAAATAGGCGACATTTGCTGAGGAATTTCCCGGAATTGTCCAAAGGTCTGACTACGCCCGCAGAAGTTGAGCAGTTCCTTTCTGGCTGTGTGTTCCAATGGAACGAACGGAAAGGGTATTGCTATGGTGTCTGGGCAAAAACGCTAAAAAATTTGATTGGCCAAGTGAAAGTCAAAAGCCTCCACTGGGAAATACCCAGCGCCGAGCTTTCGTATTTCATCGGGCAATCATTTCTAAGACAGGGATACGCAAGCGAATCAGTTGCAGCTGTAATGAATGTGGCTTTGAAAGAATTGAGCTTCAATAGAGTGTACGTGCGAATCATTTCTTCAAATATAGCGAGCATTCAACTCGCGCAAAAGCTCGGTATGCAGCATGAAGGTCAGCACCACCGAGAGTTCCGCTGCGGGTTCGGCGAGCTGCACGATGTCGATTATTATTCGCTGACCTCAAGCGATTATGCTTTGTGCACACCCAAAGAAACAGAGACCCCACGCTAGCAAATTCAGCGCCGCGCCACCTGCACGCGGATTTTCTCTACCACTTCCGGATTGGCGAGCGGGGTGTTAGCCCCGATCTCAGCGACGATGGCTCTGGGTGGTGATCCCGAAAACCGGCGGTTCATGGCGCACGTTTGGCGAGAGTTTCAGCCATGCGGGTTTGCCAGCCGGGCCCGCTGGCGCGCCAGCGGGCCAGCACGTCCTTGGGCATACGCAGCGAGATGGCGGTTTTGGGTGAGCCTACCACGGGACGTCCACGCAGCTTGCGTCGCAGGGTCTTGGGCAGTGTATTCATCCGCTTGGCACGTGCCACGGTTGCAGGCGTCCACTCCGGATTGTCGGCATCGGGGAATTCAGGGTTGCGTCGCTTTTTCATATAGCTTCACCTCACGTTTGTTGGCTTTGCGGAAGCTGGTGACACGGATGCCGTCTTCGGTCTCAACGAACACCAGCGAATGCACCCGCATAGGGCTGATTATATATATGTATATACATAAATACAAATGGAGCCCGGCGTTCGAGGGCTCTGCGCCGGCGCTGTGATTGGTTATTGAGAGGGATTGTTACCAGGTTTGCGCTTCCCGGGCGCTTACCCAGCTACCGCTGCGCCACCTGCGGTTTGATTTTCTCCACGGCCTTCTGATGGGCAAGCGTGGTGCTGTCATGGTGTTGTCGTACATTCAGAGATCACTGTGAGGGCCGTAAATGTGCCCGCGGCTCTCCAAGACAACTACGATCTGGAACTATTCAGTTCGAGGTGCCGGTGCACTCGGGGCAACGCGCCACGGCGTAAAATTGATCGGGCTGGTTATCAGGATCCACCGGACTTGCGACTCAACATCCTCTCGGACTTGCATCTGCGCCAAGGCAGCCTCGCGCCTCCGCGCGTAAGTGCTGATGCCGTAATCCTTGCGGGCGATGTGGCGCGCCCCGAGCAGGCGATCGCATGGGCGCGCGAAATCCACCGACCGGTTATTTACATTCCCGGCAACCATGAATTCTATGGCAGCAGTTTGCCCGCGACGCTTGCGCAGCTGCAAAGCCTCGCGGTCGGCACCGATGTTCAGGTGCTCGACCGGCAGGTGCTGGTACTGGATGGAGTGCGCTTTCTGGGTGCCACGCTCTGGACGGATTTCAAGCTCGTGGGCGAAGGTGCCGTGCGTGAGCGGGCGATAGCCGAGGCTGCACGGCTTGTACGCGATTTCAGCGTGATCGATTCTACCGAACGTCCCGGAACAAAATTCACGCCGCTCGAGTCCATCCGGGTGTTCCGTCAGCACGCAGAGTGGCTCAGACAGAAGCTTGCCGAGCCCTTTGCCGGCCCGACCGTGGTGGTCACGCATCACGCGCCCTCGCCGCGCAGCATTCATCCGCGCTTTGTAGGCTCGTTGTTGAACGGCGCCTTTGTTTCGGACCTCGAGCGGCTGATGGGCGGGAACCGCGTGGTCCTGTGGGTGCACGGTCACACACACGACAGCTTCGATTACACGGTGCGTGATACCCGGGTGCTCTGCAATCCGCGCGGCTACGCTCGTGACGGCGTCAACGAGAACGCGTTCTTCGATCCCGGGCTGGTGGTGGACGTGGACCGGTAAACAGCGGCGCACTCCGGCGAGTGCGCCGCAATCATTATTGGAAGCCCGGGCGGATGATAGTCCCGGTGTTAACGGCGTCAGTCGTTCTGCCCGAACTTGGCGATATCCTCGGGCACTGCTTCGCCGGAGACGACTGCATCCTTTCCCTGCACCATTTTGCGGATGTCCTCGACGACCGCCGGGTTGGCCAGCGTGGTTACGTCGCCCACGTCACGGCGGTTGGAGATGGAGGCCAGCACCCGCCGCATGATTTTGCCCGATCGTGTCTTGGGCATGTCCGGCACGACGTAAACGTGCTTGGGGCGTGCAAACCGGCCGATGATCTCTTCGTTCGCCTTGATGATCCGGTTGATGGTGTCGGGCGTGCCTTCATGCCCGGGCTTGAGGGCCACGTAGATTTCAGGCATGCGTCCCTTGATTTCATCGGTTACCGGTACCACCGCGGCTTCGGCGACATCCGCGACTGTCAGGCAGGCGTTTTCGATCTCCTTCGTGCCCAGGCGATGCCCGGCGACGTTGATGACGTCGTCGATGCGGCCCAGGATGCGGAAGTAGCCGTCCGCTGACTGCATGGCGCCGTCGCCGGCCATGTACGGCCAGTCGCGCCAGTCTTTGCTGTTCGGATTCTTGCAATAGCGCTTGTAGTAGCCGTTCACGAAGCGCTCAGGATCGCCCCAGATGGTTTGCATGATGCCCGGCCAGGGATTGCGGATGCACATGTTGCCTGCCTGGCCCGAGCCTGCGGTTACTTCTTTGCCGTCTTCGTCGTAAATGACCGGATAAATTCCCGGCACCGGCGGACCGGCGCTGCCGGGTTTCATCGGGTCGAGGGCGGGCAGGGTGCTGCAGAGGAAACCGCCGTTTTCGGTTTGCCACCAAGTATCGACGATTACGGCTTCACGCTTGCCGACCTCGTTGTAGTACCAGCGCCAAGCTTCCGGTTCGATGGGTTCGCCGACGGTGGTCATGTGTTTGAAGTGGTAGTGGTATTTGCTTGGCTCCTCGGGACCCGCCCGGCGCAGCGCCCGGATCGCGGTTGGCGAGGTGTGGAAAATATTGACGTCCAGGCGCTCGGCGATCCGCCACGGCCGACCCGCGTCGGGATGCGTGGGCACACCTTCATACATGACGCTGGTGGCCGCGATGGCCAGCGGGCCGTACACGATATAGGAATGCCCGGTAATCCAGCCGATGTCCGCCATGCACCAGTAAGTGTCGGTGGGGTGGATGTCCTGAATGTACTTGGAGGTGCCGGCCACGTAGGCGAGGTAACCGCCGGTGCGGTGTTGGCAGCCTTTGGGCTTGCCGGTGCTGCCGCTGGTGTACATCAGGAACAGAGGGGCCTCGGCATCCATCGGTACGGGCTCCACGCGCTGGTCCCGGTATTTCTTCAGGACATCGTTGACGAAGAAATCCCGTCCCTGGACCATCGGCGTCGGCGAGCTGTATTTGCCGGCGAACCGTTGCCAAATGAGCACTTTGTCCACGTGCTGGTTCATTTCCTCGGCAGTCTGCACCGCAATGTCGGCGTTCACCTTGTGATCCAGGAGTTTGCCCGCACGCCAGTAGGCATCCATCGAGATGAGCACGTGGCTGCCCGAATCCTGGATGCGTGCGCCGCAAGCCTGGCCCGAGAATCCCGCGAAAACCTGGGAATGGATGACGCCCAGCCGCGCACAGGCCAGCATCGTGATCGGCAATTCCGGAGTCATCGGCAGATGCAGGGTCACGCGATCGCCGGCCTTGAGTCCGCAGAAATCGCGCAGCAGCGCCGCCATCTCGCTTACGCGAACATAGAGTTCCTGGTAGGTCAAGGCGAGCGGCGGTTCTTCTTCGGGTTCGGCCACGAAGATAAACGCCGCCTTATTGCGGTACTGCCCGAGGTGACGGTCAACGCAGTTGTAACAGGCATTGAGCTTGCCGCCCACGAACCATTTCCAGAAAGGCGGTTTGCCGGTGTCGAGCACCTTCTTGTAAGGCTCCGACCACGTCAGCAGGTCGGCGTACTCCCGGAAACAGTCGGGGAAGTTCTCGATGGCAAAGCGCTTGCGGATATCGGGATCCCGCGCGTTGGCCTGCTCGATGAATTTCTTCGCAGGGCGGAAATACTCTTCTTCCTTCCAGTGCACCGCGATCTGCGCTTCGCTGACCTCGGTATATTCTTTGGTTTTGCGTTTCTCGCTCATCGCAGCTACCTCCATGCCCCTGTCGTGCGTGCGGAACCACGCGACGCGGGGCAGCAACTACACACCCGACGCGCACCCGCAGTGCGCGTCGCCTCAGCATGCATTTACATCGGCCGGGTTATCCGGGCAAGCGCAATACAGCGATTGCCCGGATAACCTTCATCTTTACTTGCTTGGGGCCGAACCTACCGGCAACACCGTGCGTTTGAAGGTGCTGTTGGTCACGATCGCAAAACTGGTGTACATCGCAATGACACCGCAGATTATGCCCAGCCAGCCGCCAGCAAGGCTCAACGAGTGGCTGCCGGCCAAGCCGCCGACTCCCAGCAGGAAGTAGGTGACCCACAGAGTCAGGAAGATCCACCACAGGGCCCAATTCAACTTGAAAGTACCCACCCACATGTACAGGGTGAAGAAGCCCCACAGAATCAACCCGACATTGATGCCACTGCCGACGTGGGACAGGTCAAGCGACTTCATCCCGCCGAGCCAGATCAGCAACGCGAACCATACCCAGAACGCGCCGTAGGACACGAACGCGGTCATGCCGAAGGTGTTGCCGGCCTTGGCTTCAAACACTCCAGCCACTATTTGCATCAAGCCGCCGTAGATAAACGCCAACGGCAGCACGACTGCCAGGCCGCCCTCCGGAACGATACCGGCGTTGACCAGGCTCAGCATGACCGTGGTCAAACCGAAACATATCAGACCCAATGCCGCCGGATTGGCTTCATTGGCCGTTGTGACTTCATTTGCCATGGAAATCGCCTCCCATCAGAGTTATTGGGTGGTGAGGTTATATGCCTGTGAAATCAGGACCGCAAGAGCCCGGCGTTTCTCGGCGTGACGTGGCGAGGCTACATATTGACGGCCGGACATTACTATTGCAGTCGTGGTCCGTCTGTCACGCCGCACAAGTTCGCCAAAGTTTCCCGTCACTTGGATTGGTTTATTGCACTGATTTGTCAGAATTTCTTCGGCGTAGATAGGCGTAGATATCGGATCAGTCAATGTTGTGTGGGCGCATCGCTGAGGCACGCAAACTTGACAGTGCACGACAGCGGGGAGTAAAAACGCAAGCCTCACCTCACCGGCTTGCCCGGTTCCAGTGCCTTAATCCTTTTCTGTTTTGCATCGGGAGAACAGCCATGAGCACAAACAGCTTCAGGAATGGTTTGGTTTGCAGCGCGGTATTGATGTTGTGTTGTTTCTCGACCGCCGCATTTGCCGGCTCATCCGGCAGCACTGCGAGCAGTGATCCTCCAAGCATATCCTTCCACGGCTTTGTCAGTACGACCTTCTTCTGGCAGAACCAGGACTTCACCTTCGGCAACGGCCAGAATGCCGAGTGGCCGGAGTCCAACACCGGTTCCAACCACAATCTTTCGGGATTCGACGTGCGCAATACACGCTTCTGGATCGACGTGAGCGGCGCCCCCATGTCCAACGGCTGGACGGTGAGCGGCCATTTGGAAGGCGATTTCTTCGGCGGCTTCAACGGTGCCGGACCGTACAGTTCACAGCAGGAAACGCCGCGCCTGCGGCAGGCGTTCATGAAGCTGTCGAATGCGGATAGCGGCAGCAGCTTCACCATCGGCCAGCAGTGGGACCTGTTGTTCCCCATCGATGCCGTGCCCGAGTCGCTGGCGCACATCGCCTTCCCGCTGGGTTTTGGCAGCGGGATGATCGGCTGGCGTTTCCCGGGCGTGGTGTACTCGCAGGCGCTCGGTCAGGCATCGGCGGGTTCGATGGCCTTGCGCCTGGATGTGGCCGCGTTTTCCGGCTCCTGGAACGGACCTGGCAACAATACCAACTTTGATACCGCCGCCAACGTGGACTTCCGCCCGCAGATCGAGGCACGCCTGCACGCCGAGCAAGGCGATTGGCACGGTTTTGTCGTTGGTCATTACAGCAGCGAGGATTTGAGCGGCGTGACCGGTACTACGCCCACACCGATTACCGGCAGCATCACTTCCTCGGCCCTGGAACTCGGCACCGGTTGGCATCCGGGCCCGTGGTCGCTGGTGGCTGCGGTTTATACCGGCAAGGGCCTCGGCCAGGTGTTCGGCTCGCTGGCGCAGTTCGGCGACATCAGCGAACACGGCGGCTACGTCCAAGGCGGCTACAAGTTCACGCCGAATTGGGGCGTGTACCTGTCCTATGCCACCGCCCATCCCAACGAAAGTGACGTGATCACCTGGATTGGCAACGGTGCCAGCGGTTTGCTGAAGACTCAGCAATATGCTGCGGATTTGATCTTTAACGACGGTCCGTTCGGTTTTGGTGCCGAATGGATGCACGCCAGTCTGGACAACACCACGGCGGCCACAGCGCCCGCGGTGACGACCACCAGCGGCAACCAGTTCTCACTCAGCGCCATTTATCACTTCTAGCGCCAGGGATCAGGCCCTCCAGCGGGTGTCCCGGGCGGGACACCCGCTGCCTCTCCCTCGTCCAAGATGACGACGGGAGCTTCTGTTCCGGTGTGTTTTATCGAGGAGGTCAGCCATGAAACGCTATCTTTCCAAGAGTTGGGTAATGCTGGCGGCGCTGCTACTGTCGGCAGCGGCGGTGGCCGCGGGCACCGAGGGTCCGCAGCCTACACCCGTACATTTTCCTTCCAAGTTCGGTTCCATGAGTTTCCCGGCCAAGTTCCCGGCGGGAACCACCATCACCTTGACCCAGTGGAGCCATTTCGTCCCGCGTTACGACAAGTGGTTCGATCCGTACGCGCAGGAATGGGGCAAGCGCAACAACGTCAAAGTGGTGGTGCAGCACATCAATCTGGGCGACTTGGTGCCGACGCTGGCGGCGGCGGTTGCCGCCGGCAAGGGCGCAACGCTGTTCGAGATGGTGTCGCCGCCGGCGTCCTTTATCCAGGGCTTGCAGAACATGGACGAGGTCAACAAGGCCGCGGAGCAGGCCTTCGGCAAACAAGAGCAGGTGTGCACCAGCCAGACCTACCTGCCGATCAAGAACGAATGGTATGGATATTGTCATGGCTGGGTACCGGATCCGGGCGATTACCGCGTGTCGCTGTGGAAAGAAGCCGGCTATCCCACCGGTCCGCACACCTACGCGGACTTGTATGACGGCGGCGTGAAGATCTTCAAGAAAACCGGCATCCCGGTGGGTGTGGGCATGTCGCCGGAACTGGATTCCGAGTTCTACACGCGCTCGCTGATCTGGTCTTATGGCGGCCAGGTGTTCGACAAGTGCGGTGACGTGGCTCTGGACTCGCCGCAAGTGGTGGCGGCGGTTGCCTATCAAGCCAAGCTCTTCAAGGATGCCGAAACGCCGGAGGTGTTCGCGTGGAATCCGGCTTCCAACAACCAGGGATTCGTCTCCGGTCAGCTTTCCTACATCCAGAACTCGATCTCGTTCTACCGCACGGCGCAGGCGTCGGCCCCGGCGAATGCCGTGGATACCGGCTTCAGTCCCGGCCTCAAGGGTCCAACTGGCCAGGTGCACCAGACCTCGCATGTGTGGTTCATCTACGTGATGCCCAAATACGTGACCAATCCCGAAGAGAAGCTGGCGGCGGAGAAGTTCCTGCTGGATCTGACCGCCAATTACAGCTGGGTAACCTATGAGAGCGAGCTGTACAACTTCCCCGCGTTCCCCAAGACCGTGCCGCAACTGTTCGAGAAGGGCGGCTGGCTGGATCATGATCCCTGGGGTTCGAAGCCGGCGGACAAGCTGGAGGTGTTGCGTAACGCCGCGGAATGGACCGCCTGGCCCGGCTGGCCCGGTTCCGCCAATCCGGCGGTGAGCGAGGTGTACAACACCCACCTGCTCTCCACCATGATGGCGCAGGCCGCGCGTGGCGAGAAAACTCCGGAGCAGGCGGTCAAGGACACGGCCGCGCAAATCGCCAACATCGTCGCCAAGTGGAAGAAGCTTGGCTTTGTCGGCTGTCCGGTCAAGTGAGGCGGGAGGGGCGAGTCTGATCCATGGCGACGCTGGAACTGCGGGGCATAAAAAAACACTTCGGCAGCATCCACGCAGTTGACGGCGTTGACCTGACCATTGCCGAGGGTGAGTTTCTGGCCATCCTCGGGCCATCGGGCTGCGGCAAAAGCACTCTGATGCGCATGATTGCCGGACTCGAGACTCCGAGCGCAGGCGAGGTGCTGATCGGCGGCCAGCCGGTCACGCACCTGCCGCCGCGCGCACGCAACGTCTCCATGGTGTTCCAGAGCTATGCGTTGTACCCGCACATGGTGGTCGCGGACAACATCGCGTTTCCGCTCAAGGCGCGCCACGTGCCGCGTGCCGAACGTGAGGCCAAGGTCAAATGGGCGGCGGCGCTCTTGGGCATTGAGCCGCTGCTCAAGCGCCGTCCGGCGCGGCTCTCGGGGGGCGAAAAGCAGAAGGTGGCGCTGGCGCGCGCTCTGGTGCGCAATCCCACGCTGTTCATCTTTGACGAGCCGCTGAGTTCGCTCGACGCGCAGGTGCGCGCCATGGCGCGCAGCGAGTTGCGGCAGTTGCACGATCGCAGCGGTATCACCACGGTGTACGTCACTCACGACCAGCTGGAAGCGCTGGGCATGGGTGACCGCATCGCCATCATGAAAAACGGTCGTGTGCGCCAGGTCGGCACACCGCAGCAGTTGTATGACCAGCCCGCCGACACCTTCGTGGCGTCGTTCCTCGGCACCCCGCCCATGAATCTGCTGGAACGCGACGGCCGCATCGTGGGTTTCCGTCCCGAATACCTGCGGCCGGCATCCGCGAGCGCAGCGGGCGCGGACGCGCTGCGGCTCAAGGTACGCATCATCGAACTGGAATTTCTGGGGGCGGAATGGCAGGTGTACGGCCAGCTCGAGAACGGCGCGACAGGGCAGAAACTGCTGGCCAAGGCGCAACCGGCGGTGGCCGCAGGACTGCGCGTCGGCGAACAGCATGAGTTCGCGGTCGCAGGCGCGCATTTGCGGTATTTCGATTCGGCCACCGGCCTGCGGATTGCGAATGGCGCGCACTGAAGCCGCGGTGCGCGTCGGCATCGGCGACCGCGAAGGCCTGCTCGGTACGCTGATGCTCGCGCCGGCGCTGGTGTACATCGCCGCGCTGGTGGGATTGCCGTTCTGCCTGGCGATCGCACTCAGCTTGAGCAGCGCCACCATCGGCAACCCCGGCATTCACCACTTCGTAGGCTTGGCGAATTTTGCCAGCGTACTGCACGAATCGGCATTTCCGCTGGCGCTGCGCAACAGCGTGATCGTCACCGCCGCCACGCTCATCGTCACCCTGGTGCTGGCGACCGCGGAATCGGAACTGCTGGCGCGGGATTTTCGCGGCAAATGGTTTTGGCAGATCCTGATCATCCTGCCCTGGGCGATGCCGGTGTCGCTGGCGGCGGTGAACTGGCTGTGGCTGCTGGATTCCGAGTTCAGTCCGATCGACTGGATTCTGCGCCAGATCCACCTGCTCGGACCGGGCACGATCTGGGGCCCGGCCAATCACCTGTATTACTACGGGCGTGAATGGCTCGGCTTGGGTTCGATCGTGGCCATCAACGTGTGGCGGCTGCTGCCGCTCGCCACCATCATTGTGCTCGCCGGGCGCACCTCGATTCCCCGCGATATTTTCGAGCAGGCGGAAGTGGATGGCGCCGGCTTTTTCCGGGTGCTGTTCCGCATTACCGTGCCGGCGCTGCTGCCGATCCTGGTGGTGGCGGCGATGTTTACCGCGCTCCTGGTGTTCGGCGACATGACGGTGGTGGCCATCACCACGCGCGGCGGCCCGGGTTACGCCACGCAACTGCTGCCGTACTGGGCCTACTTGAAGGGCATCGAGGGCGGTGCGCTCAGCGAGGGCGCGGCGATTGCGCTGTTCATGTTCCCGATCCTGCTGGCAGTCGCTTTGCTGGCGTTGCGCATGGTCTACCGGGCCGAGTCGCGCTAGGGAGGCGGCATGAGGTTGTTACGTCGCATCGGATTCTGGCTGGCACTCGGGTTGTTTGCGATTTTCTCGATTTTCCCGGCAGCCTGGATGGTGATCACCTCATTCAAGCAGGATCAGGACCTCTACAACGTCGCCAACAATCCGTTCAAATACAATCTGGCGCCGACGCTCCACAACATCAGCTTCCTGTTCACCGGCACGCATTACCCGATTTTCCTGTGGAACTCGTTTTACATCGGCGTGATCGTGGTCATCATCACCTTGCTGCTGTCGCTGCCGGCGGCCTACAGCCTGTCGCGGCTCGTGGGGCGCTGGGGCGAGCGTTCCGGCATGGCCATCTTTCTGGTGTACCTGATTCCGCCGACGCTGCTGTTCATCCCCTTGTACCAGATCGTCACCTTCCTGAAGACCGCCAACACCGACTGGTCGCTGGTGCTGGTGTATCCGACCATCACCGTGCCGTTCTGTACCTGGCTGCTGCTGGGCTTTTTCAAATCCATGCCGCGCGAGCTGGAAGAGGCAGCGCTGATTGACGGCTGCAGCCGCTGGCAGACTTTCCTGCGTGTGGCTTTGCCACTGTCACTGCCCGGCATTGCCACCTGCGTGGTGTTCGCTTTCGCGCTGTCGCTCAGCGATTACATTTACGCCGCGGTGTTCGTGAGCTCGACCGCCAGCCGCACGGTGAGTGCCGGCGTGCCCACCGAGCTGATCCGCGGGGACATCTACTACTGGCAGTCGCTGATGGCGGCCGCCGCCATCGTCGCGATCCCCTTGGCCGTGGCCTATGGTTTGTTGTTCGACCGGCTGGTGAAGGGTTTCCAGAACGAGCCCGCAGGCGAAAAGGCCGGCTAAGCCGGCAGGCTGAAATCCGGCCCCGCGGGTCCGCCGGTTTCGGGCCAGCGGGCGCTCACGGTCTTGAGGTGAGTGTAGAAACGCACGCCATCCGTACCGTGCACGTGCAGCGGGCCGAACAGCGAACGCTTCCAGCCGCCGAAACTGTGGAAGGCCATGGGCACGGGGATGGGCACGTTGATGCCGAGCATGCCGACGTGCACCGCGCGGGTGAAGTGCCGTGCGGCCGCACCACTGCGCGTGAACAGCGAGGCGGCATTGCCGTATTCGTGGCGGTTGATGAGGGCGATGGCGGCGTCGAGATCGGCGACGCGCAGCACGCAGAGCACCGGACCGAAAATCTCTTCGCGATAAATGCGCATTGTCGGCGAGACCTGGTCGAACAGGCAGGCGCCGAGGAAGAAGCCGCCTTTGTGTCCGGGCACGCGTGCATCACGCCCGTCCACCACCAGGTGCGCGCCTTCGGCGAGACCCGCTTCTATGTAAGAAAGCACCCGCGCACGGTGCGCAGCGGTAACCAGCGGTCCCATTTGCGTGCCGGGCCGGGCGCCCGGCCCGCTGCGCAGAGTGCGGGCGCGTTCGGCCAACGCCGCGACCAGCGGCTCGGCGGATGTACCCACCGCCAGCGCCACGGATACCGACATGCAGCGCTCGCCGGCCGAACCGTAAGCCGCGCCCATGAGCGCGTCCGCAGCCGCGGCGATGTCGGCATCCGGCATCACCGCCAAGTGATTCTTGGCGCCGCCCAGCGCCTGCACGCGTTTGCCGCGCTTGCCGGCCTCTGCATACACCTGTTCGGCGACCACTGTGGAGCCCACGAAACTCACGGCGGCGACGCGCGGCTCGGCGAGCAGCGCATCCACCGCCTGCCGGTCGCCGTTCAGCACGTTAAATACGCCCGCCGGCAGGCCCGCTTCGGTCAACAACTCCGCCAGCCGCAGCGGGCAGGACGGATCTTTTTCCGAAGGTTTGAGCACAAAGCTGTTGCCGCAGGAGATCGCGATCGGGAACATCCACAGCGGCACCATCGCCGGGAAATTGAACGGCGTGATGCCGACACAGATGCCGAGCGGCTGGCGCAGCGACCAGCTGTCTATGCCCGAAGACACGCTGTCGGAAAATTCGCCCTTGAGCAGATGCGGGATGCCGCAGGCAAACTCCACCACTTCGATGCCGCGCTGCAACTCGCCGCGGGCGTCGTCAAGGGTCTTACCGTGCTCCCGGGTGATGAGTGCGGCGAGCGCGTCGCGCTCGCGCAGCAACAACTCACGGTAACGGAACAAAACCTGGGCGCGGCGCGGCGGCGGTTGCGCCGCCCACTCCGGAAACGCGGTCGCTGCCGCATCCAGCGCCGCAGCCACTTCCGATTCACCGGCATACAGCAGTTCGGCCGAGGTTGCGCCGCTCGCCGGCTCGTACACCGGACCGCGGCGGCCGTTGCCGAGCCGGTAGTCGCCGTTGATGTAATGGCCAAGCAGTGGCGGCGCCTGCGGTTTGCTGCTGTCGGTTGCCGGCTGGGTGTGCACGTGTTGTTCCTCGCCGTGAAAAGTGTACGCCCGCGCGCCGCAGCGTGCCGGTTCAGGGAGCGCTGAGTTCGGCAATCACCGGCGTGTGATCGGAAGGCCGTTCCCAGCCACGCGGCTCGCGGTCTATGAGAGTGGCGGCGGAGCGCTCCGCCAGCGCCTGCGACAAGAGAATGTGGTCAATGCGCAGCCCCTGGTTGCGGCGAAACGCCGAAGCGCGGTAATCCCACCAGCTGTAGTGGCCGCCGCCCTCGGTGTGCAGCCGGAAGCTGTCGCGCAATCCGGGCTGCAGCAACTTGTGGAACGCCGCGCGCTCCGCTGCGCTCACCAGCACTTGCCCTTCCCAGGCTTTGGGATCGTACACGTCGCGGTCTTCAGGTGCGACGTTGAAGTCACCGAGCACCACCAGCTCGCGGTGCTGGCGCAACAGCTGTTGCAGCCACAGGGCCAGCTGCGCCAGCCAATCCAGTTTGTAGCGGTACTTGTCGGAATCCACGCTTTGGCCGTTGGGCACGTATAGATTGAGAATCGCGACATCGCCGATGCTGGCAAGCAGCACGCGCTTTTGCGCGTCCTCGAAATCGGGTAGTGCGGTCGCAATGACTTCGGGCGGCTCGCGGCTGAGCAAGGCCACGCCGTTGTAGCTGGGCTGACCCGAAAAGGCCGCGTGGTATCCGCTGCGCTCGAACTCGGCAACCGGGAAGTTGCGGTCCTCGGTTTTGGTTTCCTGCAAGGCGAGCGCATCGGGTTGATTGGCATCGAGCCAACGCAGCACGTGCGGCAGACGCGCGCGCAGACTATTAACGTTCCAGGTTGCGATCTTCATGTTTTCACTTTCCGCTCGCCGCACCATCCCTAGTGTGCTGCCCAGCCCGGCCATTCATGGCCGGGCGCTCAGCGGGAATGACATGCCTCTGGAATGTCATTAAATACACCCGCCTCGCCCAGGTTCCTATCTTCATATTGATCTTGTAAATGGTGGGAGCGGCTTTCAGCCGCGATTATCGCGGCCAGAGGCCGCTCCAATTATTAGATCGTGATGCTGTTCTTGATGCGCTGATAGGCCAACACGCCTCGGAACTGGCGTTCACGCCAAGATGCGCATTCCACGCACCGGACTGAAATCCCGATCGTGTGTGACCAGTGCATAGGCGTTTATGGCCAAGGCGCTCGCCAATTGGATCGCATCGGGTAGTTTCAGGCGATGCGCGGCACGCAGGCGCGCCGCGCGTTCGGCGACGTCGAGATCTAGGGCGACTACCTGCCAGCTCGCGAGCACGGTACGGTAACGCGCAGCGAGTGTTTCTCTGCCTTTGGCGAGCGGACCGGTGAGCACTTCGGCAATCGTGACGGTGGTCACGGCCAAGGCAATCTCGCCGGCGGCGTGGCGCTCGAACAGCGGCGCGAAACGTCGCGCGAATCTCGGATGTGCTTCGAGCGTGTAGATGATCGGCGCGCTGTCCACCAGCAGCAATGCGCCGGCCGGGATGACCGCGACCTCTAGCGCTTCCATTCGTTGCGCAGGCGGTCAATGGTTTGAGCACTGCGGGTGCCCCACAAACCTTTTCCGCTGCCCGCGAGCGCGTTCAGCGGCATCGGTTTTGCCAATCGGGCCGTGGCCATCGGCACGACCGCCGCTACTTCGCGACCATGACGCGTAATCACCGTGGTACGGCCAGCGGCGGCCGCGGCAAGAATCGCCGGCAGCTGTTGGCGTGCCTGCTCGGCGCCCTTCAAAACGGTTGGGGTCGTGGTTTTCATAGATAGGTACACTGTACGGTTTGTACAGTTCAGAATCAAGTAGTGCGGCTGGCCTGCAGGCGAGTGCCGCAATACCGGGTCGCGCGCGTGGCGCGCTCTTACGAAGAGCTGGCGGCAGGCGCCTGGGCGTAGATGACCGCGGGTTTGTACTTGGCGTATTTTTCGATCAGCGCCTGAAAACGCGGGTCGTGGCGAATCGGATCCCACGACGGATCGAGCCACAACAGCACGGGCGAATAAGACACGCCGATGCCTGGGTTGGTGAGCGCCTTGGCAAGCCGCGGCAGGGCAAGATCGGGCCGGTGCGCCTGGGCATATCCCATGGCGTTTTTCATCATGATCCGGGGGCCGTAAACCCGATCCTCGATGTTGCCTTGTATCGTTTGCGACTTGGCGATGGCATCCAGTCCTGCCGCCGTCTGGCCCAGTCCGATTTGAACGGCGGCGATATAGGACCACACGATCGCCTGATTGATTCCTTGCTGCATTCTGCTCTGCGTCTGCAGCCGGGAGAGGGCCTCCGCATACAACGGTCGGGCATGCGCCATGTCGCCCATCAACTGGTACAAGCCGGCTTCCAGTTGTGGCTTGACAATAAAGTCGCTGTTTCTGGAAAAGTTGTCGGGGGTATCCGGAATGCCGTCAAGCAGGGCAAGTGCGTCGCGGTATTTGCGTTGGTAGGTCAACAAGGTCAAGCGCTGATTTTTCAACGCGGGACCGTCGCCTTGCACCACGGCGAGCGCGCGCGGAATGTCGCCGGTGCTGAGCAGGATCGCGTCGGAATAATCCCGCATGGCATTGTGATTGTCCGGATCGATGGCCAGCGCACGTTGAAACACATCCTCGGCATCGGCATAGCGATCGGCCATCATGAAGGTGTTGCCCAATTCATCCGTCAGTGCCGAGTTGCGGGGATCGAGCGTCAGCGCCTGCTGCAACGAGGCGATCGCCGCATCGAAACGGCCCTGGCGGCGTTCGATATAGCCTTGTGCGGCCAGCGCATTGGCGTCGTTGGGTTTGAGTTCGAGCGCAGCCGCGAAGGCCTTGAGTGCCGCCGCGTAATCCTCGCGGCCCCAGTATTCGGTGTAGCCGATGGCGATCTGCGCCGCGGCCAGATCGGGTTGCAACAGCAAGGCGTGTTCGGCGTCGGCGCGCGCCTGCTGGTTGAGCTGTTTCACGTCCTCGCCGCCGCCAAAGAACCAGGCGAGCTGGCTTTCGGTGTAGGACCGCCGTGCCCAGGCCAGTGCGAAGTTCGGGTCCTGCTCCACCGCTTGCCGGTACAAGGAGACTGCGGCCTTCATGCTCGCCGTGTCGTAATTGGTATCGCCCTTGTTGGTCTGATACTCGGCACGCAGGAACAAGTCATAGGCCGCTCGGTTCTGGGTGGGTACGGCCGCAAGCGCCGTGGATTCAGCGGGCGAGAGCTTGGCTTGCAGCGCCGTAGCAATCTGTTCGGCCACGTCGCCCTCGACGCCGAATACGTTGTCCAGCGTGCGCTGGTAACTTTGCGCCCAGATATGGTTGTCAGTTTGGGCATCGATCAACTGCACATTGATCAGCACCTGAGCGCCGGCCTTCTGCACGCTGCCCTCGAGTATGGTGGCGACGCCTAGTTGCTCGCCGATCTGTTTGAGGTTTCCAGGGTGACTCGCATACTGCGTAGTCGAGGTGCGCGAGATGACTTTGAGATCGCCGATGTCGGCGAGCTTGGTCAGGATCAGGTCTTGCATACCGGCGACGAAATAGGCGTCCTTCTGATCCACGTTCAAGTTCTCGAACGGCAGCACCGCAATGGATTTGGCGGGAATGCCGCCGGCCGTCGCAGAGGCTGCGTCAAGGTGCTGCGCATGACGCTCGGAAAACCCCCAGGCGAAATAACCAGAAACCACTACGGCGGCGATAACCACGGGTACGACCACGGCACCGAGTTTCCAATGGCGACGCTGCCAGCGGGTTTGGCTGGCCGGGTCCGCGGGCTTGACCAGGATCCACGCCAGCACAATTGCCAGGGGAAAACCCGCGATCAGGATGATGATTACGGCGGGTACCGCCGCCGACCAGCCGAAATACGGAAACGCGCGTGCGACCACCTGAATCAGCACCGCGATGGTCGCGCCGTACCACGCCGCCACGCGATAGATGTGGTGCTGTTTGAGACGCACCCAAAAACTGGTGGATTCTTCGGCCATGGAACCCTGCCTGCGAATGGCGGCAGATTATAGCGGGAGGTTAGCTCGTAGGAGCGGCCCATGGCCGCGACAATTATCACACCGCGATGCCGTTGAGGCGCAGGAACGGGTCGAGAATCGGTGCGCGGCCGCGGAATTCGACGAACAATTCCATGGCTTCGCGGCTGCCGCCCTGGCCGAGAATCGTGTCCAGGAAACGCTTGCCGGTGGCGCGGTCGAAGATGCCGGCTTCTTCGAAGGCACTGTAGGCATCGGCGGCCAACACTTCGGCCCACAGATAGCTGTAATAGCCGGCGGCGTAACCGCCGGCGAAGATGTGCGAGAAGCTGTGCGCAAAACGGTTCCAGGTGGGCACCGGCATGACGCTGACGTCGCGGCGCACTTCCGTGAGCGTGCGTTGCACGAAGTCCGCACCGATGTTGGCATCTGCCTGCGTGTACAGGCGAAAGTCCAGCAAACCGAATTCCAGTTGCCGCAGCAGGAACAGGCCGCTGTGGAAGTGGCGTGCGCCGACCAGTTTCTGATACAGCGCTTCGGGTAGCGGCTCGCTGCTCTGGTAATGGCCCGACACCTGCGCCAGCCCCTCGCGCGTCCAGGCGAAGTTCTCATGGAACTGGCTCGGCAACTCCACCGCATCCCAGGCGACGCCGTTGATGCCGGCTACCGACGGGTAGTCCACCTGGGTCAGCAGGTGATGCAGACAATGTCCGAATTCATGGAAGAGCGTCACTACATCGTCGTGGGTCAGCAGCGAGGGCGATTCGCCCACCGGCGGTGGAAAATTGCAGGTGAGAAAGGCGATGGGCGTCTGTATATGTCCGGCGAAACGCCGACGGCTCAAGGCGTCGTCCATCCACGCTCCGCCGCGCTTGCCCGGGCGGGTGTAGAGATCGGTATAAAGATAGCCGCGCAGCGTGTGGCTTGCATCCCGCAGCGCATAGAGCTTCACGTCCGGATGCCAGACGTCGGCGCCGGGCACGTCCGCGAGCGTGATGCCGTAGAGACGTTGCGCTACGGCAAACAGCCCATGGCGCACGTGCTCCGCGGGAAAATACGGCCGCAGCATTTCCTGGCTGAGGCCGAAACGTTCCTCGCGCAGTTTCTCGGTGTAATAACCGAGATCCCAGGCGGCCAATGCCGTCAAACGGTCGCGCCAGTGCGCATACTCCGCAAGCTCCGCGAATTCCTGCTGCGCGCGCGGGCGGCAGCGACGCACCAGGCCGTCGAGGAATTCCAGCACTTCGGCCGGGGTCTTGGCCATCTTGCTGGCCAGCGAATATTCGGCGTAATTGCCGAAGCCGGTGAGGCCTGCGATTTCCTGGCGCAGCCGCAGGAGATCGCGCATCGTGGCGGTGTTGTCCCAGCGACCCGCGTTCGGGCCCAAGTCGGAAGCCCGCGTTGCGTAGGCGTAATACATTTCCTCGCGCAAAGCGCGATCATCGGCGTGATTCATGACGGCTGAGTAACTGGGATAGTCGAGCGTGAACACATGGCCCTCGCGGCTGCGATTCGCGGCTTCGTGCCGCGCCAGCTGCAATGCCGTCTCGGGAATCCCAGCGAGCTGCGCCGGATCGCTGACCTGCTTGTACCAGCCTTGGGTGGCGTCCAGCAGGTTTTCGTCGAACTTGGCTTCGAGCGTGGCCAGTTCCTGCATGGCGGCGCGAAAGCGCGCCTTTTTGTCGGCCGGCAGGTCCACGCCGGCGAGACGGAAATCCCGCAGTGCGTCGTCGATCAGTTTTTGCTGGGCTGCGGTGTAATTCGGCCAGGCGGTTCCGTGACGCAGCGACAGATAGCGTTGTTGCAAGGCCGTGTTCTGGCCAAGCTCGGTGTCATAGTCGCTCAGTTTCGGCAGGCAGGCGTTGTAGGCTTTGCGGATTGCAGGCGAGTTCATCACCGCGTTCAAGTGCGCGGCCGGCGACCAGGCGCGATGCAGCCGGTCGTGCAGCGTCTCCAGCGGTTCGATGAAGTTTTCCCAGCTGGGCGCCGCGCAGGTTTCCAGGGCGTGCAACTGCGCCCGGTTTGCGGCCAGCACGCTGTCCAGCGCCGGCTCAATGTGCACCGCGCGGATTTCGGAAAAACGGGGCAAACCGTCCGGTGCGAGCAGCGGATTGTCGTGCATGTGCAGTTCGGGGATGCCGCGGAGGGTCGGGGCGCATGGTAGCACGCCGGCCGCGCTGCCCCCATAAGTTTCCGCCGGCGTCAGGGTTGCGCGCTGGAGGTGGCGTTCGCCGCGGCGGCCCGGTTGTGCTGCGTGATCATATAGCCTGCGGCGGCGCCGGCGATCACGAAGGTCAGCAGGCAGGCGGCGGCCCAGAGCTGGAAGCGGCGGATCACCTGGGTTTCCTGACGCGTGGAAATAATGAAGCGTCGCCCGTCCTGCGGCTTCGCCAACACATTCGTCGGTGCGCGTTGCGCGACCTGTTGTTCCTGTGCCAGCACTTGTGCGCGTGCTGCCTCGCGCGCGGCTTCCCATTCCTGGTCGTTCAACTGGCCGTCGTGGTCATTGTCGAAGCGCCGCAACAACTCTGCTTGATTCTGTTTCCAGTCATGCAGTAGTTGCGCAACTTCCTGGTTGATGGCCAGGGCGCCGGCATCTCCGGTCTGGGTGCGGAAGAATCCCAGCGCAAAAATGAATTCCCGCGGGGCAATCAGCTCTTCCACGTAGCGATAGGGAGAGGTCAGGGCGAAACCGCTAACCTGCGGTCCGCGCAGCGGCTGCGGCTCGTCTCCGTACCAGACCGTGCGCGTTGCCGGAATCACTTCGGCCTGCGTGGGATCCACCACGCATTGCCCGGTGGCGTCACAGATCAGAAACAGGTCATCGCTGATCCCCTGGTTCACCGTCCGCCAACTCTGGTTGCGCCCGCTGCGCACGCGTTCCTCCACCCTGAATGACCACCAAGTGCAACGGCTTTGCGTGAGCGGCGCGATGATCGGCGGCCCCGACATCAGATCCGCATGACCTTCGAGTTTGACGTAGCCCTGGGCCGCCGAGCGGATGGGGGAAACCGGCACGTTCTCGACCGTCCAGGCGCGCAGCAGAAATACGAAGCCGGCGATCAGCGCGACTGCCGCCAGTACGCAGAGCACTATCACCCAAAACCAGAAATTCCCGGGATCCGCTGTGTACATGGCGCAGGCCTAGATGAGCAAATGCCGCAGCGCCGCTACGCGTCCGGCTCAGCTGAACAAGGCCTTCATGTCCACGTCTTTCTTGTCGTCGGCGGCAATTTCCAGGCGGCTGGCTTCCTTGAAGCCGAAGTTGTGCGCCACCAGCACTGACGGGAACTGTTCGATGCGGACGTTGTAGGTATTCACGGAGTCGTTGTAGAACTCGCGCCGGTCGGCAATGCTGCTTTCCAGGCCAGTGATGCGGGCTTGCAACTGCTGGAAGGACTGGTCAGCCTTGAGGTTGGGATAGGCTTCCGCCACCGCGAACAGATTGCCGATGGTGCCGCGCAATTGCGCTTCGGCCGGGCCGAGTGCCGCGACGTTGCCGCTGGTGCGCGCCTGTTGCACACCCTCACGCGCCTCCATGACTTTCACCAGTGTTTGCTGCTCGTAACCCATGTACTGCTTGCAGGTCTCGACCAGCTTGGGCAGTTCGTCGTGGCGCTGCTTGAGCAGTACGTCGATGTTCGACCAGGCGGTCGCGACATTATTCTTGAGCTGTACCAGATTGTTGTACAGTACGAACGCGTAAATAATCAGAATGACGATGATCGCCAGGATGATGTAACCGAGGACGCCCATGAGATTCTCCCACGCCGGTTTTTTTGTGGCCGGACTTTACCATGCGGCCGAAATGGGGGCCACGCCCCGGGTTTCAAGTGCCGGCTGCCGCCGGCCGGGGTGGGCCGGGGCGCGGTGCACGGCGACGGGCCGGGGCAGCTGAGGGCATGCCGGTCCGCACGTTTCAATCGCAAGCGCCGCGGCTCGGCCAGCGCGTTTATGTGGACAGCACCGCACTGGTCATCGGTCGGGTGGCGCTGTGCGATGATGTGTCGCTGTGGCCCTACGCGGTCGTGCGTGGCGACGTGAATTCCATTCACGTTGGCGCACGCAGCAATATCCAAGACCTGTGCGTGCTGCATGTGACGCACGACGGACTGTATTCGCCCGGCGGGTTTGCGCTGACAGTCGGTGAGGATGTCACCGTGGGCCACCGTTGCATTTTGCACGCCTGTGCCATTGGCAATCGTTGCCTGATTGGCATGGGCAGCATCGTCATGGACGGAGCCGTGATCGAAGAGGAGGTGCTGCTCGCTGCCGGCAGCCTGGTGAGTCCCGGCAAGCGCCTGGAATCGGGTCATCTGTATCGTGGCAGTCCCGTGGAAAAAATTCGGCCACTCACCGGGCAGGAGCGTGAAATGCTGCGCTATTCCGCAGCTCATTACCTGAGCCTGAAAGACCGGTATTTTTGAGTGCCGGCCGCACGCCTATTGCGCGATGAACTCCGATTGTCGGCGACAACTGGGGAAAATTTAGGCACGCTAGTTGCTTATGACGTAATTCCCGGCCATTAGAAAAATAAAACTGTGCAAGATGCAGCAGATTCACAGAAGATAGCAGCAAGGTCTAAGACGGAACATTACTGCCATCGCGTTCATATGGAAATCCCCGGCCTATGGTCTATACCTAGGGCCGACGGTTGGACCCCCCATCTACAGGTCCCCCAGCGCGCTGTTGAGCCTTCCTCGGGCGCTGTCGATAGTTCTTATCGCCTTTAACAAGAATGGAGGTTGATGTATGAATAATAGATTAGTCATTTCATCCACCATCGGCTACATGTGTCTCGGTCTGACGATATGGATGGTGAACCTCGGGTCCACGCATTGGGTGGCAGGTCCCAACATGGAGGCCACGGTTATGATGTTCACGCTCGGCACTGCGGTACTGGGCGTCATGGCGATTCTCAGCTTTTTCCACGGACGCACTCTGGACGCCATTATCTTTTTTGGCGCTGCCGGGTGGTTTTTAACCGTTAGCCACAGCGCCATGGGTCATATGGCGGCGACGAGTGACTCCTCGGGCACCATGGGCTGGTACTACCTGGTGTGGGCGATTTTCATCTTCTATGTCTGGATTGCATCGTTCAAGTCAGGCTGGGCACGCTCATTGTTCTTGTTAGCAGCGTGGATCTCGGTGCTGGCCATGGCCCTGAACGCGTGGCTGGCAATGGACGTGTTCGCATATATCGCGGGATATCTCGGTTTGGTGGCCGGCTTGGTGGCGACCTACATTTCTGCCGCGACTATCGTTAACCATGGCTGCGGCAAGACCTGCCTGCCAGGCAATCCCGGCGACGCCTCCTGACGCGCCGCGTTTGTGAAGTACTTTAATCAGGGCGGGACAACCCGCCCTGTTTTTTTGGCAACTTGTTTGTGAACCAATGCGATGACTAGGCAGGCTGCGGTCGTGTGGACGATCGGCCACTCGACACGATCGCTGGATGAATTGGCCGCCTTGCTGCGCGAGAACTCGGTGCAGCATCTGGTGGATATACGTACCATGCCGCGCTCGCGTCACAACCCGCAGTTCAACACTGACACCTTGCCGGCCAGTCTTGCGGCGCGCGGCCTCGCTTATACGCACCTGTCTGCACTTGGCGGTTTGCGGCACACGCGCAAGGATTCCATCAACACGGGCTGGCGCAATGCCAGTTTTCGCGGCTATGCCGATTACATGCAGACCCCGGAGTTTGCCGCTGCCCTGGAAGAATTGATGCGAGTGGCGCAGGCGCAAAGTACCGTCATCATGTGTGCCGAAGCGGTGCCGTGGCGCTGTCATCGTTCCCTGGTTGCCGACGCGCTTACGGTGCACGGCTTCGACGTGCGTCACATCATGGGGCAGGGCAAGTGGCATTCGCACAAACTCACGCCTTTTGCACATATTGACGGCGTACACGTTACCTATCCGGTCTCACTGCAAGAATAAATAGTCTTGAGCTCCGGGTTCGGAGGCACATGAGGCGCAAAACAGCTGGCACAGTGGCTACTGCATGCCGAGGTCTGCCGTCAGCGGTAAAATGCGCTGGTATGTGATTTTTCCAACAGGAATTTTTCCCATGAACATAAAGGAGGAAAAGACATCATGAACACGTATATCAAGTGGTTCCTGACGATAGGCGTTCTGGGATGGGCGGCCGTAACACTGACTGCCCGGGCTCAAGACCAGAACATTTTCGACAGCCGCTGGTACATCGCGCCGCAGTACAGCTACATCTGGCCGGACAGCAACGAAAACACCAACAACGGCAGCGGCTGGCAGCTGGATTTCGGCAAGCCGCTTAGCGAAGACTGGAATTTGGAATTTGGCGTGATTAATTATGATTTGAATTTCAACAACGGTGTTCCTGACTCATTTCATCAGACAGAATACGGCTTGAACGGTCTGTGGTTCTTCAACGACCGGCCGAAGGTGTTCGCGCCCTTTCTCTTGCTAGGCGCGGGATTTGGTCATCAGAGTCAGCGTTTGGCCCCCGGCACTCCAGGCGGTTGTACGCCTCCACCGGTTATTACATGCACTATTGGAACTGGCCCAATCGCTATCGCCAGCAGCGAAACTCAAACTTACGGCACTCTGGGCTTGGGCTTCCTGACATCGCCGTGGGACTGGAGCGGTGCGCTACGCTTCAGCGCGCAAGAATTGCACACCTTCGGCAATGGCAATTTCAACGACGTGATCGCCAGCATCGGTTTGCAGATCCCGTTGGGAGCGACGCCTGAAGCCGCGCCGCCTCCACCGCCGCCGGTTCCTGCTCCCGCGCCGCAACCGGCACCGCCGCCAGCACCTGCGCCTGCTGCGGCTCCGCCGCCGCCGGCTCCGGCACCCGCACCCGCTCCGACCCCGGCCCCGCAGAAGATCATCTCGCTGCCGGGCGTGGAATTTGCTCTCAACTCTGCGCACCTGCTGCCGGTGTCACAGACCACGCTGAACGATGCGGTACAAACGCTCAAGGACAATCCCGGCATCGATGCCGAAGTGGCGGGCTACACCGACAGCACCGGCAAGGCGGC
>JAGXAL010000112.1 GCA_018971605.1 Natronospirales bacterium
AACCGCTTCGGATTCATACGACATGATACGGTCGAGCGAGGCATGCGCCTGTTCCGGATCGAAATGCGTGGGCGTGGTGGCGGGAAAGATGAATGCACCTTTGGCGGTGTCGAAGATACGGTAGGAGATGCCGAAGCTGTCGCCGGTGAACACGCTGCGGCTGTCCTGATCCACGATGCAATAATGATGCAATGCGTGGCCGGGCGTGTGGATGCACAGGAATTCGCTGCCGTTGATCCGAAAACTAGCGTTGTCCGGCACTTCCACGATGCGCTTCGCGGCAATCGGCGGAATCTCACCATACAGGTGCGCAAACTCGGCCTCGCCATACACCGCTTTGGTGCCGGCGATGAGCTTGTCAGGATTGACCAGATGCGGCGCGCCGCGTGGATGTACCAGCACCTTAGCTTTTGGCAGGTGCTTCATCAGTTCGCCGGCGCCGCCGGCGTGATCCAGGTGCACATGCGTGAGGAACACCCAGTCCACGTCACCCACGTCGAGATTTTTCTGCTTGAGCGCGGCCAGCAACAAAGGTACCGAGTGATTCACCCCCACGTCCACGAACGCGGCGCGCCCGCCGCGCACGATCAAATGACTGGCATCCAGCCGCGGCCGCACATAGTCGGTATCAATGGCACTGATACCGTCGGGGAAATCCAGGATGTCGGGCGTATTCACGGCCGGATTGTCAGATGGAACTACCGGGGATTTTAGCGCGTGCCGCGTCACGCGGCAGGGATGGCGGCAAGATCGTAGTGGTCGCTGCCGGTCACGCGCACGCGCGCGAACTGGCCGGGTTTGAGCTTGGCAGCATCCGCGATGCACACCACGCCGTCAATTTCGGGGGCGTCGGCGAAACTGCGCGCCACCGCGGCGCCATCCGCCACGCTGTCCACCAGAACCTGGAGTTCGCGGCCGCGGAAGCGCCGCAAACGCCGCGCGCTGATTTCAGCCTGGGTTTCCATGAACACGCGGCGGCGCTCTTCGGCGATTTCGACAGGCACCCAATCCGGGAGGGCATTGGCGTCGGCGGTGTCCACAGGCGAGTAGGCGAAACAGCCGACACGGTCTAGCTCAGCTTGCTTGATGAAAGCCAGCAGCTCTTCGAACTCCTGTTCTGTTTCGCCGGGGAACCCCACGATGAATGTCGAGCGAATGGTGAGATCGGGGCAAATGCGGCGCCATTCACGAATGCGTTGCAGTGCCTTCTCGCTCGCTGCCGGCCGACGCATGGCCTTGAGAATTCTCGCATTCGCATGCTGCAAGGGAATATCCAGATACGGCAGCAGCTTGCCTTCGGCCATGAGCGGAATGACTTCGCTCACGTGCGGATAGGGATACACGTAATGCAAACGCACCCAGACACCGAGTTCACCGAGCGCGCGGCACAGGTCCGTCATATGCGTGCGGTACTCGCGCCCGCGCCAGTGATTGCCAGCGTAGTGGATATCCACGCCATAAGCAGAAGTATCCTGGGCTACCACCAGCAGCTCCTTAACACCGTCGCGCACCAGCGCCTCGGCTTCGCGCAGCACTTCGACGATGGGACGACTTACAAGCGGGCCGCGCAGCTTCGGAATGATGCAGAAGCTGCATTTGTGGTTGCAGCCTTCGGAAATTTTCAGATAGGCGTAATGCCGCGGCGTGAGCTTGACGCCGCTGGCGGGAATCAGATCCATATAAGGATTGCGCGGCGGCGGTGCGAATTGCGCATGCACTGCACGCATCACCGACTCATAATCGTGCGGGCCGGTGATGGCGAGCACGTCGGGATGGCGCTCCCGGATCAACGCCTCGCGTTTGCCGAGACAGCCGGTGACGATGACCTTGCCGTTTTCGGTGAGCGCCTCGCCGATGGCGTCCAGCGATTCCTGCTGCGCCGCCTCGATGAAGCCGCAGGTGTTAACCACCACCACGTCGGCTTCGCGGTAGCCGCCCACGATGGCGTAGCCCTCGACGCGCAACTGGGTAAGGATCCGTTCGGAGTCCACCAGTGCCTTGGGGCAGCCCAGGCTCACGAAGCCGACTTTGGGCGCGATGGGTGCAAGAGGTTCGGACACGCTGGCCATGAATCACACCGCCAAAGGGGCGCGTATGCTACGCGTGGGTTGGTTTGGCAGCAATCGGGCTTTCTCGGTCGCGCTGCTCGCAGTTGCCGTTCAGAGCGCCGCCTGCAAGTCCTTGCGCAACTGCGCGTCTTCGGGAACAGTCTTGGGCGAATAGCGTTTGATCACGCGCCCGTCTTTGCCGATCAGGAACTTCTCGAAGTTCCACTGGATGTCGGCGCCGCCGGTTGCCGATTTCAGCCATTGGTACAAAGGGTGCGCGCCGGCGCCGTTCACCTCGATCTTGCTGGTGAGCGGAAAAGTGACCTGGTAACGGGTGCTGCAAAATTGCTGGATCTCGGCTTCACTACCCGGCTCCTGGGCACCGAACTGGTTGCAAGGCAGGCCCAGCACGCTGAAATTCCGGCCGTGGAATTCGCGATGCAGCTTTTCCAAGCCCGCGTATTGCGGCGTCAGACCGCATTCGCTGGCGACGTTCACCACCAGCACGGCCTTGCCTTTGAAATCCTTGAGCGATTGGTCCGCTCCCTGGATGGTCTTGATCTGGAAATCGTGAAAAGTGGACATGGTCGGTTCCTCCAGTGAAGTGGTACGCGTGGCAGGCCTTTCAGACTTTATGCCGCGTACGACGCGTACGCCAATGCCAATAACCGTGAGCAGCACAAAACCGCCGAGCTGCCACGGCCAGGCGATCTGCGGGAACAACATCAGCGCAAAGCCCACGAGACCGGCAGCGACTGCCGGAAACACCAGCCAGCGGCGCAGCACGAACACGTCCGCGGTCCCGAGTACGATGGCCAGCAACCACCAATCGAGAAAATTCAAGGACGCGAGCGCGTAGCCGGCGGCGTTCATGCGCCGCGCATGATACCGCTCAGATGCTCCATTCCACCATTTTCATGAACTCGTGGGCGATCGGCATCATGGGGGTGGGATTGTTAGCGATGATGGCGATGCTGCCACTGCCGTGCGGCAGGAGCACACCGTCGAAGCCCTGTTCGTTGAAATGCGTGGGCGCGCGCACGTGAACGTGCGGTAACAGGAAAACCGTCACCGGCCCGTCACGGCCACGCACCACCAGATGCGCAACCATGGCGCCCCGGAAACTATCAGCGCTGGCGTAGGAAATATCGTCCATGCTGCCACGCATGCCGATGCCTGCTTGTGACAGCACGTTGGTCACGTAGCTGGCATCGCGAATCACGGGGCGGTCGGGATCCAGAGCAGCGGATTCCGTCGGGTTCATCACGCGCGCTACCAGCGCCTTGCCCAGCATCGCCGGGGAATTCTGCTGATACTGCCAGACACCGAAACCGATGCCGATGGCCAGCACCACCGCGGCAGCAGCCGCGAGCCACGAGTAAGTGCGGCGCCGCTCCACCGGCCGGAATTCGGCGCGGAACACGATGCGTGCTTCCAGATCTTTCGGCACTTCGATGTTGAGCGCACGTTCCAGACGTGTACCCAGCGCCGTCATGTCCTGGAGAAACACCGCGCATTGCGCGCAGGTCTTGCAATGCTCAAGAATCCAGGCATCGCGACGTTGTGGCTCGGCGCCGAGCGCGCGCCGCACATCCAGGCAAGTGACCTTGGTGTTCATGCGCTACCTTCCAGCCACTGGGTCGCATTGCCGCCCAGCAGTTCACGCAACTGCTGACGGGCGCGGAACAGCCGCGTGAGCACCGCGCCCTGGGTCAGTTGCAACAGTTCGCCGATCTCCTGTGTGCTGCAGCCCATCAAAACCTGCAACACCAGCGGTTCGCGATATTCCGGTTCCAGTTTGTACAGCGCACGCCGCACGTCCTCGGCATCGGTGTCGCCGCCGCCGACGCGCGCCTGCGGATCCGCCAGCGGCAGCTCGTGGATGTCCACCGTATCCTTGCGACGTGATAATTCGCGCAAGTACTCACGCCGCAAGATGGTAATCAGCCAGTGGCGTGCGGCGTCCTCATCGCGCAACTGGTCGAGCGAACGCCAGGCGCGCAGCAGGGTCTCCTGCACCAGATCATCGGCCAGCGCACGGTCGCGGCACAGCCACCAGGCGTAGCGGTACAAGCCCGGCACCAATGCCTTGGCCAGAATCTCGAAGCGGTGTTGGCGGACTGCCATGGAGTCTGGACCCGATCTCCCGGGGATTTATTACCGCCGCACGGAACCCGACAAGCGTTGCGGGGGTCAGTATAATCGCCCCCTCCCCTCATCTTCGAACCCCCTACGAG
Organism: Natronospirales bacterium; assembly: GCA_018971605.1. Lineage (GTDB taxonomy): Bacteria > Pseudomonadota > Gammaproteobacteria > Natronospirales > REEB76 > REEB76. The sequence continues at coordinate 4,286 of JAGXAL010000112.1, forward strand.
GACCATGCCATGCGTCGTGCCCCGTTGTTCGTGCTTGCCGTCCTGGGCCTGCTGGCATTCGCCGGCGCCGCCCAATCCCAAACCTTCAGTCCCGCGTTGTTTTCCGACATGCAGTGGCGCCCGATCGGCCCGTTGCGCGGCGGACGCGGACGCGCGGTCGCGGGCGTGCCGAGCCAGCCCAACGTGTTTTACATCGGCAACGACGACGGCGGGGTGTGGAAGTCCACCGATTACGGCAACAGCTGGCAGCCGATTTTCGATGAGGAACCGACGAGTTCGATCGGCGCGCTCGCGGTCTCGGTCTCCGACCCGAATGTCATCTATGTCGGCACCGGCGAGAGCAACATCCGCCCCGATCAGGCGACCGGCATGGGCATGTACAAATCCACCGATGCCGGCAAGACCTGGAGCTACATCGGCCTCAAGGACACGCAGGACATCGCCTGGATTGCAGTCGATCCGCATAACCCCGACCGGGTGTTCGTGGCCGCGATGGGGCACGTTTACGGACCCAATCCCGAGCGCGGCATATTTGGTTCGCTGGATGGCGGCAAGACCTGGAAAAAAGTGCTGTACGTCAACGACTACACCAGTGGCGACCAGGTGCTGATTGATCCGGTCAATCCCGACATCCTGTATGCCACGCTGTGGCAGCAGCAGCAGGCACCCTGGGAGAACGGGCAATTTGGCGGAACGGACGGCGGCATCTTCAAGTCCACGGATGGCGGCAATACCTGGACCAAGCTCACCAAGGATTTGCCGCAGGTGCAGCAGGCGCTGTTGGCGATCGCGCCGAGCAAGCCAAGCGTCCTGTATGCCTCGGTGTCGAGTGGTCCGGGCGCGCCGGATGGCGGGGTCGGTCTCTATCGTTCGGATGACGCCGGCGCGAGCTGGCACAAGACCACGGACGATCCGCGCCCCGCGGAACGCATCGGCGGCGGCGATCTGCCGGTGCTGGCGATTGATCCCAAAAATCCCGACATCGTTTACAGCGA
>JAGXAL010000013.1 GCA_018971605.1 Natronospirales bacterium
CTGACAAAATGCGTGAGCAGCAGCGGGATATCTTCAAGACGTTCGCGCAGCGCCGGCATGTGGATCTGCACCACATTCAGACGGTGGAACAAATCCTCGCGAAAGCGCCCGTCACGCACGCGCGCATCCAGGTCTTGATGGCTCGCCGCGAGCACCCGCACGTCGGTGCGCACCGTCTCGTGGCCGCCCACCCGATAAAACTCCCCCTCAGCCAGCACCCGCAGCAAGCGCGTCTGCAACGCGCTCGGCATGTCGCCGATTTCATCCAGGAACAGCGTGCCGCCCTGCGCCTGTTCGAAGCGCCCCAAGCGCCGGGCGTTGGCGCCGGTAAAGGCGCCGCGTTCGTGGCCGAACAGCTCCGACTCCAGCAGTTCCGCGGGAATCGCCGCGGTATTCAGCGCGACGAAGGGCCGCTGCGCACGCGGGCTGTGGCGATGCAGGGCGCGCGCCGCGAGTTCCTTGCCGGTGCCCGATTCCCCGCTGATCAGCACGGTGAAATGGGTGGCGGCGAGACGCGCGATGCTGCGAAACACCGTTTGCATCGCAGGCGAGTCACCGATGAGGGTAAGCTCGTCGGCAGGCTCCGCAGCCGCGGCGGTTTCACCCGGACCGCCATGTTGCATAGCGCGGCGCACGACGCTGACCAGTTCATTGAGGTCGAATGGCTTGGGCAGGTATTCGAAAGCGCCACCCTGGTAGGCCGCAACCGCAGATTGCAGGTCACTGTGTGCCGTAACCACCACCACCGGCAACTGCGCATGCGTCGCGCGCAGTTGCGCCAGCAGTTCCAGCCCGTCACTTCCGGGGAGGCGGATGTCGGTGATCAGCAAAGCCGGCGATTCACCTTGAAGTGCCTGCCGCAGTTCCCCGGCATCAGCGAACTCGCGGGTACTGTGGCCGGCGTCATGCAGCGCCTCCGCCATGAGCCAGCGCAGTGCCGGATCATCATCCAGCAGCCAGATTTCAGGCGGACGCGTGCGCATCTGCGGCCTCCACCGGGAGCAGCACCGAGAACACCGTACATCCCGGCCGGCTCGTGTATTCGATGAGCCCGCCTTGGCGGCTCACCAGCTCCTGGGCGATGCTCAGTCCCAATCCGGAACCCTGCGGCTTGCTGCTCGTCAGCGGCATGAACAGTTTTGGCCGGACGTCCGGCGGGATGCCGGGACCATCGTCTTCGATATCCGCACAGGCCATCAGCCTGTGGCGGACGCCGTTGAGAGTGAATTGGCGCAAGCTGCGGGTGCGAAACGTGACGCGGCCATCGGCGCCGGCGGCTTCTCCGGCATTTTTGGCAAGATTCAACAATGCCTGCACTATCTGGTCGCGGTCCAACATGAGTTCCGGCAGGCTGGGGTCGTAGTCGCGCAGAATTTTCGGGCCTGCGCCTTCTCCCATGAGCCGCGCCACATGGTCCAGCAGCGCGTGCAGATTGACCTCGACCGGCGTCGCAGGCCGCGCGGGTCCCAGGAGTTTGTCGACCAGCGCCGCCAAACGATCCACTTCGCTGACGATGACTCGGGTGTATTCGGCCATCTTTGGCTGGGGGAGCTTGCGCTCGAGCAATTGCGCGGCGGCACGGATGCCGCCCAAGGGGTTTTTGATTTCATGCGCCAGCGCGCGCGCCAGGGCTCGGTTAATTCCGCTTTGCTGGGCCAAGCCGGCCTCGTGACTGATGCGCATGTGGCGGTCCAGCGGGATCAGTTCCACCAGCAGCTCCGGGATTTCTTCGCTCTCCGACAACGCCGTGACCGTGCAGTCCACAGTCACTTTGTGGCGTGTATCCGGCAGTCCAACGTCGAGAAGCAGTTCGCGCTGCGTAACGGTTTCGCGTGTGCTGCGGACGCGTTCCAGGATAGCGAAAAACGTGTCATTCCCCGCCAGAGCCTTGGCAACAGGCTCCGACCTGATCAGCTGGCCATCAAGATCCAGGAGGGTTTTTGCCGCAGGATTGACATAGCGGAAGCGAAGGAAATCATCCAGCCAGAGGAGCCCGGTGGTAAGGCTGTCTGTAAAGCCGGGAAGCTGAGCGCGTGCAGATAAATCTGGCATCTGCACCAGTTTAGTGCAAACGCGCTCTAATGGGGCGGTTTTGGTGCCAAGACAGACTTCTGACGGATGTAAAAGGTAACCGGTCCTGCGGACATTGTCGCGCCATTGGCAGCATTGAGTGTGGCCGAAGCCGTGTGCTCGCCCCGTTCCACGTCTTTGAACGTCACCGAAGTCGCCTGGGTCGGCCCAATGCTCTTGCCGTCCACGTGGTAAGTGATGCTGTCCCCGGAACGTAGTTCCGGCGACACGCTCACCGAGACTGTCACCTCATGCACGTACCACAGCGTAGCTTGGTTAGCAGGTGCGGCAAGGCTGAATTGACTGTAACCGGCCGTAGGCGCAGTCGCCGGCAACGGCGGCGTGGCCATGGGCGTGTTTCCGGCCATCGGAGCCGCAAATGTCTGGGCTTGCGGCAACATCACCTTGGACGAGCCCGGATGCGGGTGGTCGCTGTAGTGGACGTTACCTTGCGCATCGACCCAGCGGTACACGGTATTCGATTGCGCCATGGCGATCCCCGTGACCAGCGCCAGTACAACGATGAGTATGGGTTTCCACATGCTGGCAAGCCTATTGCAGATGGCGTACAGCGCGCAAGCGTGCCTAGGGGAAGGACCGCAGTGTGCAACCTGAAGTTGACCCTTGTCTGACCCCGGGTCATTAAGCCTTATTACTTTCGGCGGCCTGCACAAATAGTTGCTTTGTTGGACTGGACGGTCTAGTCTAGCTGCTTGTAATCGGCGCAACCGATCCCCAAATCCAAGCTGTCGAGCGCAAGCGTCCAATTTGAACTTGCATGGTTTTGGTTCCCACAGCGCACTACCCCAGTGCGCTGGCCGGCCCCGTCCCTCCCTTTCGGGGCCGGACCGGGCGTCTCCCCAAGCGCCCGGAAGCTTGCCGGCGTACCGACCCCCATTCCCGGTACGCCGGTTTTTTTTGGCCAGTCGAGTACCGCCTGCGAAATATAGCCTGGCTCAAAGGCTGTAGTACATGTCGAACTCGACCGGATGCGTGGTCATGCGCAAACGCGTCACGTCCTGCATTTTGAGTGCGAGATAGGCGTCAAGCACATCGTCGCTGAAGACGCCACCGCGTTTCAGGAATTCGCGATCCTTGTTCAAGTGCTCCAGCGCCATCTCCAGCGAGAAGCACACCTGCGGGATGTTCTTTTCTTCTTCCGGCGGCAGGTTGTAAAGATCCTTGTCCATGGCCTCGCCCGGATGAATCTTATTCTGGATGCCGTCCAGTCCGGCCATCATCATGGCGGAAAAAGCAAAGTAGGGATTGGCGCTGGAATCCGGGAAGCGCACCTCGATGCGCCGCGCCTTGGGACTCGACACGTAGGGGATGCGGATCGAAGCCGAGCGATTGCGGGCCGAGTAGGCCAGCATCACCGGCGCTTCGAAATGCGGTACCAGACGCTTGTAGCTGTTGGTGCTGGCATTGGTGAGCGCGTTAAGCGCGCGTGCGTGCTTGATGATGCCGCCGATGTAATACAACGACAGTTCCGAGAGCCCGCCGTAGAGATTGCCGCTGAACAGGTTCTTGCCGTCCTTGGCCAGCGACTGATGCACATGCATACCGCTGCCGTTGTCGCCTACGAGCGGCTTGGGCATGAAGGTGGCGGTCTTGCCGTAGGCATGCGCCACGTTCATCACCACATATTTCAGGATCTGTACTTGATCGGCCTTCTGCACCAGATGACCGAATCCCACGCCGATTTCGCATTGACCCGCGGTCGCCACTTCGTGATGGTGAACCTCGGTCTTGAGCCCCATTTCTTCCAGCGACATACACATGGCGGAGCGGATGTCCTGGAGTGCATCTACCGGCGGCACCGGGAAGTAGCCGCCCTTGATGCCGGGGCGGTGGCCGAAATTGCCGTCCGGGTACGCGGTTTCCGAGTTCCAGCCGGCTTCCTTGGAGTCGATCTCGTAGAAGGCACCGCTGATATTCGCGCCCCAGCGGATGGTGTCAAAGACAAAGAATTCGTTTTCCGGCCCGAAGTAGGCTGTGTCGGCAATGCCGGTGGACTTGAGATAGGCTTCGGCGCGCTTGGCCAGCGAACGCGGATCGCGCCCGTAGCCCTGCATGGTGGAGGGCTCGATGACATCGCAGCGCAGGTTGAGGGTGGTTTCCTCGAAAAACGGGTCAATGACTGCACTGTCGGCCTCCGGCAGCAGGATCATGTCCGACTCGTTGATGCCTTTCCACCCGGCAATGGAAGAGCCGTCGAACATCTTGCCATCCTCGAACAACTCCTCGCTCACACTGTGCGCCGGCACGGTTACGTGCTGCTCCTTGCCGCGCGTATCGGTGAAACGAAAGTCCACGAACTTTGCGTTTTCCTTAGCGATCAGATCGAGCACGTCTTTGGGCAGCTTGGCGGTCATGGCGATCTCCGAAGTAAGGCAGCAAAAAATGGCTTTGTAGAGTGCAAGCGCCATGCCAACGAAAATATGCCGACTGCCAAGGCGTAGTCTCGAATAAAAGTCGATTGTTTGCACCGCATTGGTGCGTATTGCACTGAACTGAATCATAGCGCTTAAACCGAGCCTAAACTGACGTAACTGTTTGAAGTCGCTATACTTGCCGCCTTTGCGGGCCGCCGCCCTGAAGCACTCGATGGCAGCCAAAAGCCCCCGGACTTTCCAGGAACTGATCCTAGCGCTTCAGCACTACTGGGCGGGGAAGGGTTGCGTGCTGTTGCAGCCCCTGGATATGCCCGTAGGGGCGGGAACCTTCCATCCCGCGACCTTTCTGCGCGCCATCGGTCCTGAGCCTTGGTCGGCGGCCTACGTGCAGCCCTGCCGCCGGCCTACCGATGGCCGCTATGGCAAAAATCCCAACCGCTTGCAGCACTACTACCAGTTTCAAGTCGTCATCAAGCCCTCGCCCCCCAACATCCAGGACTTGTACCTCAACTCCTTGCGCACGCTCGGCCTCGATCCGCTGGTGCACGACATCCGCTTCGTGGAGGACAACTGGGAGTCGCCCACGCTCGGCGCCTGGGGACTCGGCTGGGAGGTATGGTTGAACGGCATGGAAGTCACCCAGTTCACCTACTTCCAGCAGGTGGGTGGTCTCGAATGCCGGCCGGTCACCGGCGAAATCACTTACGGCCTGGAACGCATCGCCATGTACCTGCAGGATGCGGATAGCGTGTTCGACCTGCTGTGGACCGCCGGTCCGCTCGGCCGCATCAGCTACGGCGACGTGTTCCACCACAACGAAGTCGAACAGTCGAAATACAATTTCGAGGAAGCCGACGTCCAGAGCCTGTCCGGCTGGTTCGACACCTGCGAGCGCGAATGCCGACGGCTGCTGGAAAAGAATCTGCCGCTGCCGGCGTACGAGCAGGCGTTACAGGCCTCGCATACTTTCAATCTGCTGGATGCGCGCCGCGCAATTTCCGTCACCGAACGCCAGCGTTACATTCTGCGGGTGCGTACGCTGTCGCGCGGTGTGGCCGAAACCTATTACCAAAGCCGCGAAGCCCTCGGCTTCCCGATGCTGAAACCGCCACCGCAACAAAAGAAGCGCGTGCATGGCTGAGACCCGGGCGTTTCTGGTGGAAATCGGCACTGAAGAGCTTCCACCCAAGAGTCTACGTGTATTGGCAGACGCATTTCTCGAGCGCTTCAACGCGCTCGCGGTCGTGCAAGCACTGCAGGATGAACACAGCGCCGCCGGGAATGAGATCTTCTGCTCGCCACGGCGACTTACGATTTGCGCACCCGCCCTGCGCTTGCGCCAACCTGACCGACAAGAAGAACGGCTGGGTCCGGCGCTCAACACCGCTTTTGATGGTGAAAGCCGGCCCACGAAAGCCGCTGAAGGCTTCGCCAAATCCTGCGGTGTGACCGTCGGTCAGTTAGAGCGTCGCCAGACTGAAAAGGGCGAAAGGCTGGCCTACACGCTTGGAATCAAAGGCAAAACCGCGACGGAACTGTTGCCCCAGATCGTGACCGAGGCACTAGCCAAGCTGCCCATCCCGAAACGCATGCGCTGGGGCACGAGTGAAGCCGAATTCGTGCGACCGGTGCACTGGGTGGTGATGCTGCTCGGCGCGCACGCGCTCAAGGCCGAAATTCTCGGCGTCAAATCCGGCAACAAAACCTACGGCCACCGCTACCACCATCCCGGCGCCATCGCGCTCAAACATCCCGAGGGCTATCGCCAAGCACTTGCCGTGACAGGCAAGGTGCTGGTGGAAGATCGTGCCGGCACGCTGACAAAGAAGATCGCAACACTGGCGAAGCAAGCTGCAAAACGCGCGCACGGAAAGGTGCAACTCGGCAAAACGCTTCTGGAAGAAGTTGCAGCACTCGTGGAATGGCCGGTACCGATCACCGGCGCTTTCGATGAAAAATTCTTGGCGCTGCCGGAAGAAGTGATTGTGGCGGCACTGGAAACCCAGCAACGCTATTTCCCGTTGCGTGACGCTCAAGGCAAACTGCTGCCCAAGTTTGTTGCCATCAGCAATATCCAGAGCAAACGGCCCGCCGAGGTGCGGCGCGGCAACGAACGGGTGATCGTGCCCCGGCTCACGGATGCCATGTTCTTCTGGGATAACGATCGCAAGTCCCGGCTCGAGTCTCGCATCCCCGAACTTGACCGGGTGGTGTTCCAGAAGGAACTCGGCTCCTACGGCGACAAATCGAAGCGCGTGGCACAGCTCGCGGCGCAGATTGCAAGCGAAATCGGCAGCGACCCGAAGCTTGCAGGGCGGGCCGCGCAACTTTGCAAATGTGACCTGGTCACCGGCATGGTGGGCGAGTTTCCCGAATTGCAGGGTGTCATGGGCGGTTACTATGCCCGCTACGATGGCGAACCGGAGGAGGTGGCGCGCGCCATCACCGAGCATTACCAGCCGCGCTTTGCCGGCGATGCCCTGCCTGCAGCCAAGACCGGCCAAGCCGTGGCAGTAGCCGACAAGCTGGACACCCTCGCCGGGATTTTTGTGATTGGTCAGAAGCCCGGGGGTGACAAAGATCCTTTCGGCCTGCGGCGCGCAGGCTTGGGCTTGATGCGTATTCTGGTAGAACAACAGCTTGACTTGGACCTGATGCAGTTGATTACCGCCGCACTCGCGGCACAGCCGGTGCGCCGGCAGCAGCAAGCAATCGCTGATGAATTGTTTGAGTTCCTGCTAGACCGGCTGCGGGCCTACTACCTCGAAGCCGGGATCCGCGCCGATGTATTCGAGGCCGTGCGCGTGCGCCGTCCCGCGCAGCCGCTCGACTTTCAGCGGCGCGTACAGGCGGTGAACGCTTTCCTCGCGCTGCCCGACGCCACCAGCCTGGCAGCGGCCAACAAACGCATCGCCAACATCCTCAAACAGGCGGGCAGCATGAGCGCGCGCAGGGTGGATCCGGGGCGGCTGCGCGAAGCGGCGGAAAAGTCCCTGCACGGTCAGATCGAACAACTGCAACGCGACATCAGCCCCATGCTGGCCGCGGGGGATTACACGGCGGCACTCAGGAAACTCGCGACCCTGCGCACACCAGTGGATGAGTTTTTCAACCGGGTGCTGGTCATGGACCCGGATGCGGAGCTGCGCGCCAACCGCTTGGCTTTGCTTTCGCAGTTGTCAGCCATGTTCCTGCACACCGCGGATTTGGCGCTTATCCAGACCGACTGAACCCATGCGCCTGGTGATTCTCGATCGCGACGGTGTCATCAACTACGACTCCGACGCCTACATCAAGTCGCCCGAGGAGTGGCGGCCGATTCCGGGCAGCCTTGAAGCGATCGCCAATTTGACCCACGCTGGATTCACCGTGACTGTAGCCAGCAACCAGGCGGGTGTGGCACGCGGATTATTTGATCTCGACACGCTTGCCGCCATTCATCGCAAGATGCAAGCCGCTGTCGAGCAAGCAGGCGGCGAGTTGGCTGGCATTTTTTATTGCCCACACGGCCCCGACGATGGCTGTGACTGCCGCAAACCGAAACCCGGCTTGCTAAAGCAAATCGCCCAGGACTTCGGCACGAGTCTGCACGGCGTCCCCGCGGTTGGCGACTCGCTGCGCGACATTGAAGCGGCGGAAAGCGTGGGCGCACGCCCCATCCTCGTGCGCACCGGCAAAGGTGAAATAACCCTCGCAAGCTTGGGCGATTCGCTGCGCGTGGAAGTGTTCAAAAACCTCGCCGCCGCCGCTGAGCAACTGCTGCGCGAAGCTCAAGCATGATCTGGCTGCGCTCGCTGATCTACAACCTGTTCATGGGCGGCACTGCGGTGCTCTTTAGCATTCCCGTGGCTCTGGTCTCACCTTTTCCATCCGGGAAGCATTTGGGACACTGGATCGCGCGGCAATGGGTCGTGTGGCAATTTTTTGTGCTCAAGCACCTTTGCCGACTGACGTATGAAGCACAAGGCCTCGAGAACATTCCGCGCGAAAACGCCATCACCTACTGGAAACATCAATCCACCTGGGAAACGATGGCCCAGCTTTTGATTTTCCCCCCGCAGAGCTGGGTGCTGAAGCGCGAACTGCTGTGGTTGCCCGTCATCGGCCAAGCCATTTACGCACTCGAACCGATCGCGATCAACCGCCAGGCCGGGCATTCCGCAGTAAAGCAGGTGCTGGAAATGGGACAGGCCCGGCTCAACGCGGGTTTATGGGTGGCCATCATGCCCGAGGGCACACGCATGCCCCCAGGCACCACGCGCCGCTACGGACTTTCGGGCGCGCTACTCGCGCAGAAAACCGGCCGGCCCATCGTGCCCGTCGCCCACAACGCCGGCGACTTCTGGAAGCGCAACGCCTTTCTCAAATACCCCGGCACCATACAGGTACGCGTCGGCAAGCCCGTGTACGCCAACGCCCGCCCGCCAGGTGAGGTGAACGCCGAGATCCAGAACTGGATTGAAACGCAGATGAAAGAGCTCAGCCCCGGCTATCAGGGAACATTCCAGCCGAAACCGCGGTTGCGCTGAAGATTTCAGCCGCTCGGCAATTCATTGCCTGCCGGCGGCGGATAAATTACACGTCCAGATTCGCCACTTCCAGGGCGTTTTTTTCGATGAACTCGCGCCGTGGTTCAACCGCATCCCCCATGAGCGTGGTGAACACGTCGTCGGCGCTGCGCGCGTCATCGATTTTCACCTTGAGCAGACGGCGCGTGGCCGTGTCCATGGTGGTTTCCCAGAGTTGTTCTGGATTCATTTCGCCGAGGCCCTTGTAGCGTTGGATCGCCTGGCCGCGCTTGGCTTCATCAATCAGCCAGTTCATGGCCTGCTTGAAGCTCGCCACTTCTTGGCGGCGCTCGCCGCGTATCACGTACGCGCCCTCGCCTATCAAGCCGTCCAACTGCTGCGCCAGCGCTGCAATGCTCTTGTATTCACCGGAAGCGAAGAATTCACGCTGCATGAGCTTGTCGGCGGAAAGCCCGTGATGGCTGCGGGTGATTTTGAGGCTCGGCACTTCGCGGCTGGGATCCTGATGCAGCACTACGCGGTAGCGTGTGCCGCTGCCGTCGTCAACGTTGAGACGCTGCTCCAGCGTCTTCGCCCAGTTGCCAAGCCAAGTCGCATCGCTGAATCTCTCCGGCGACACCACCGGCACGTATAGCAGTTTTTCCAGCACGCGCTCATCGTAGCGGCGCGACCAGCGTCGAATCATTGCCAGCACTTCCATGTAGCGAGACGCCAGTGCCTGCAGGGCAACGGTACTCATCGCCGGCGCTTTCACGCTCACGTGCATTTGTGCGCCGTCGGTCGCCGCGTGCAGCAGCAGCGCGCTTAATTCAGCTTCGTCTTTGACGTACTGTTCGCTTTTGCCGCGCTTGACCTTGTAGAGCGGAGGCTGCGCTATGTATACGTGACCGCGGGCAATCAGTTCCGGCATCTGTCGGTAAAAAAAGGTCAAAAGCAAGGTACGGATGTGTGAGCCGTCCACATCGGCATCCGTCATGATGATGATGCGGTGGTAACGCAGCTTGTCCACATTGAATTCCTCCTTGCCGATGCCGGTACCGAGCGCGGTAATCAAAGTGCCGACCTCCGCCGAGGACAGCATCTTGTCGAAACGCGCCTTTTCCACATTCAGGATCTTGCCCTTGAGCGGCAGGATTGCCTGGTAGCGCCGGTCACGACCCTGTTTGGCGGAGCCGCCGGCGGAATCGCCCTCGACCAGGAACAATTCCGACAAGGCTGGATCACGTTCTTGGCAATCCGCAAGCTTGCCCGGCAATCCGGCGATATCCAGGGCGCCCTTGCGGCGTGTCATTTCGCGGGCTTTGCGTGCGGCTTCGCGCGCGCGCGCCGCATCCACCACTTTGCCGACGATGATCCTGGCTTCCGCGGGTTTTTCCAGCAGGAACTCCTGGAATTTTTCCGCCATCACCGACTCGACCGCCGCTTTCACTTCGGAAGATACCAGCTTGTCCTTGGTCTGCGACGAGAATTTCGGATCAGGCATTTTCACCGATACGATCGCGGTCAAACCCTCGCGGGCGTCATCACCGGTCAGCGCCAGCTTGTCTTTTTTCAGAAGACCCTCGGCTTCAACGTAATTGTTGACCGTGCGCGTGAGTGCGGCACGGAAGCCGGCGAGATGCGCCCCCCCGTCACGCTGGGGAATGTTGTTGGTGAAGCAATACACGGTTTCCTGATAGGAATCATTCCACTGCATCGCGATTTCAACGGTGACGCGCTCACGCGGGGCCACAAAGTGAAATTCGCTCGGGTGAATCGCCGTCTTGTTGCGATTCAAATACTGTACGAAAGCCTTGATGCCGCCCTGATACTGGAACACCTCGTGTTTGTCGGTACGCTGATCGTGCAGCAGGATGCGCACCCCGGAATTCAGGAACGAGAGTTCCTGCAGGCGGCGCGCCAGCGTTTCATAGTTGAACTCGATGTGCGTGAAGACCTTGGCGCTGGGCTTGAAACGGATCTCGGTACCCGCGCCCTGGGCATCGCCGATGACGCGCAGTGCATAGACCGGATCACCGTTGCGGTATTCCTGCTCATACAACTTGCCGTCGCGCTTGATCAACAGACGCAGATGTTCGGACAAGGCATTCACCACCGACACGCCCACGCCATGCAAGCCACCGGAAACCTTGTAAGAGTTGTTGTCGAATTTTCCGCCTGCGTGCAGAACCGTCATGATGACTTCGGCGGCGGAGCGGCCTTCCTCCTGGTGCAGATCCACGGGAATGCCGCGCCCGTTGTCTACCACCGTGACTGACTCATCCTCATGGATGGTCACTGAGATTTCGGTGCAATACCCCGCCAGGGCCTCGTCAATCGAGTTATCCACAACCTCGAAAACCATGTGATGCAAGCCGGTGCCGTCATCGGTGTCACCGATGTACATACCGGGACGTTTGCGGACTGCGTCGAGTCCACGTAAGACCTTGATATTGCTGGAATCGTAGCGTTTACTATCTGACATAATGATTACTTCTAGCAGGGGTGGAATTATAACATCTTGACGCAATTTCCCTGTTTCACGTGAAACACCGCAGCGGCCGATCCAGTCACCACCGACTGCGATTCAATCGTAGTCAGGATCACTTGGCTACCTACTTCCTGTATTTGCTGCAAGAGCACGGTCAAATGTTCGGTATCGAGTTCGGCCGCTAAATCGTCCACCAATAACGTGGTCGAGGCACCCAGCTGACGCTGGTAAAACGTTGCTTGGGCTAGTAACAGACTTGCCGCCAAAATCTTGGCCTGACCCCGAGAAATTATTTCCTGTGCTGGCCGATCGTTTACTTGGATAACAAGATCGGCACGATGCGGGCCTGAACACGTTGTTCCCAGCAAGCGGTCCCTCTTGGAAGTAGCCTGCAAAGTCTCTGCCAAGCTACTGCCTTCCGCCCATCCACGCACGTACCTTATGGAGGTTGCTACGCCGTCTAAAGTACGTTTGGTTAACTCGAGAATGGATTCATAAATGTCACGGAGGTACTGCTCACGCATTCGGCTCAGTTTCTCGCCATATTGGGCTAGTTCTGCATCCCATACCGAAATGTCATTCCCATGTCGGTTCCCCTTCAAAAGCACATTGCGCTGCTTGAGCGCCCGATGGTACTTCTGCCAAGTCTCATGAAATAGGCGTTCCACGTGGAACGCGCCCCAATCGAGAAATTGCCTGCGATACCTGGCTCCCCCTTGAATAAGCAGGTTGGCCTGTCCATCCAAAAGTTGGACTGGGAATATCGCGGCTAATTGCCCAAGAGTGGCGGCATTTTTACCTGCTACGGTTGGCTGCAAAAGGCTATTGCGTCGTTTCAGGCTTACATCAACGATGGATGTTCGGTTGGCAATTCTTGCCGCCAAGTAGAACTCTTCCTCACCTTGACGTAATGCGGTTTCCAGATGAGGCGTCCTGAATGACCGGCCTCGGCTCAGGAGAAAGATAGCTTCCAGAATGCTCGTCTTACCCGATGCATTCTTTCCTTCGACTACGTTGATCTGCGGTGATAGCTCGATGTCAACGGCAGGAAAGCAACGAAACTGTCTTATTGACAGATGTCTGAGCCCCATAATGACCAACAGTCATAGACGCATGGGCATGACAACGTAACGACAAAGTTCATTCTGCGGTGCGCTGATAAGGCAACTGTTGTTGGCGTCGGTGAGCGTGACTTGCACTTGTTCGTGATCCAAAGCAGACAAAGCCTCCAAGAGATAGGTCACGTTGAATCCAATCTCCAGCTCTGCGCCTTGGTACTGGATTTCGACCTCGTCCTCAGCTTCTTCTTGCTCGGGATTATGTGCAAGTATCTTCAAGCTCTTGGCTGCTAATTGCAGGCGAACCCCACGGTATTTTTCGTTTGATAGAATCGCCGTTCGATGCAATGCTTCATACAATTCGGCACGGCTGGCCGTCAAAATCTTGTCTCCACCCTTGGGGACAACACGCTCATACTCCGGGAAACGTCCGTCAATTAGCTTCGATGTGATCCGAATATCGGTCAACGTGATTCTTATATGATTCTGCCCAAGCTCCACGGAGACATCTTCTTCACCCTCACCAAGCAGTCGTTGTAGTTCAAGTACGCTTTTCCGAGGCACGATAACCTGTTGCGCGCCACCATCCCCACAAGATACCTTCAGATCGCACAGAGCAAGCCTGTGTCCATCGGTCGCGACCGCTCGCAATTGTTGCTCACTCACCTCCAATAGCAAGCCATTGAGGTAATAGCGCACATCTTGCTGTGCCATTGAAAACGCCGTCCGCGTGAGCAGATCCTTGAATTTCGCTTGTCCCACGCGGAAATTACGCTGGCTCTTGATATCTTCAATGGCAGGGAAATCAGCCGCCGGTAAAGTGACCAAGCTAAAGCGGCTATGCCCCGAACGGACGGTCAGCTTTCCTTTATCCAGCGCAACTGTGACTTTTGCACCCTCTGGCAGCGCCCGGCATATATCCAAAAGCTTGCGGGCAGGAACCGTCACTTCACCCTTCTCCCTGACATCCACATTGGCAGTGGCCACCAATTCGACCTCCATATCGGTTGCGGTCACCGCCAAACCCTTGTCACCGACGGCCAACAGCAAATTCGCCAAAATCGGCATGGTCTGCCGTTTTTCTACTACGCCAGCAACTGCCTGGACCGGAGAGAGCAGCGTGTCACGCAGGGTTTCAAACTTCATTTATCCACCTGGCAAAATTGATTAATAGGTAATCTTTTAAGAAACTAGTTAAGTTTAATTAAGCCCGAGAAAACAGTTAGTAATTTGCTTTTCTCTATATACTTCAATAAGTTACATTATTTAAAACCCATGTGGTTAGCTTGGGATGGGTTATCAGTAACATGTTTATAAGGCGAGTCCGACAATCAAGCTCAAAGCTCTCCACAGTTTGTCCACAGGCCATCAAGCCGTCAGCGTTCTAACTAGGGTTTGGTAGTCTTCGTTTATTCGCAGGTCCGATTGTCTCAGCTCTTGTATCTTGCGACAGGCGTGCAGGACGGTGGTGTGATCCCGCCCGCCGAAGGCATCACCGATTTCCGGAAGACTGTGCGTGGTGAGTTCTTTTGCCAAGCACATGGCGACTTGGCGGGGCCTGGCAATGGAACGGCTGCGGCGCTTGGAAAGCATATCTCCCACCCGTACGTGGAAATAGTCGGCTACGATCTTCTGGATATTGTCGAGAGTCACCAGGCGTTCCTGGCGGGCGAGAATGTCTTTAAGCCACTCCTGCGTGGTTTCCAACGTGACTGCTTGCCCGGTAAATTGGGCGTTGGCCGCAACCCTGCGCAGCGCTCCCTCCAGTTCGCGGATATTGGAACTCACACGCTGCGCGATGAAAAAGGCGACCTCGCTTGGCAGCACCACGTTTTCACGCGATGCCTTTTGCATAAGGATGGCAACCCGTGTTTCCAGTTCAGGTGGCTCAATGGGCACAGTCAGGCCCCAACCAAAGCGCGATTTCAGCCGTTCCTCCAAGCCTTCAACTTCCTTCGGATAGCGGTCGCAAGTCAATATGACCTGTTGTTGGCCTTCCAGTAAGGCATTGAAAGTATGGAAGAATTCTTCTTGGGAACGTTCTTTGCCAACGAAGAATTGAATGTCGTCAATGAGCAGGGCATCCAGTGTCCGGTACTGACGCTTGAACTCATTGATGGTGTTGTGCTGCAAGGCGCGCACCATGTCGTTGACGAACCGTTCAGAATGCACGTAGGCGATGCGCGCCTGCGGCCGACGCTGCTGGATCAGCTGGCCGACGCTGTGCATCAAATGGGTCTTGCCCAGGCCTACCCCCCCATAGATGAACAAGGGGTTGTAGGCGCGACCGGGATTCTCGGCGACTTGGCGCGCAGCCGCCAGTGCAAATTGATTGGACTTGCCTTCGACAAAGCTTTCAAAGGTGTAGGCGGGGTTCAATCCGCTGCCCGGTGTCGCTACGGCCAACGTCGAGCTGGCCGCCGTAATGGTTTCCGGCGCCGCGACTTCCCGTACCGCGCCCACCTCCAGCAGGATCCTGCGCTCCCGGTCTTGCGCCAGCTCCCGGGCCAGTTTGGAGATCCGCGGCAAGAAACGGTCGCGCACCCAGTCCATAACGAAGCGGTTGGGCGCCAGCAGCCTCAGGGTCTCGGCATCTTCCTGAACATGTAACGGTCGGATCCAGGTATTGAGCTCTTGTTCCGTGAGCTCATGTTCCAAATGATCCATACACCGCATCCATAGCGATGGCATGCCCAAACCCCCGGTGGTCGCAAATCGAAGTATTGATTCGGCAGCGCCCGCGGGTGCTGCACGACGGAGGCGGGGGAGTCTATACCGGTTGTCCGGGGTTATCCACAAGCACAAAACTTGACCGGGCACACGCCTCGTATTGACAGCAAGCCCGCGCGCACGTCTAATATCGCGCCTTTGCCTGCGCCCCTGCTTTGGGAATTTCCAGCCGGAATCACACATCATGAAAAGAACCTATCAGCCCAGCAAGCTGCACCGAAAGCGTACCCATGGGTTTCGTACGCGTATGGCGACCAAACGTGGACGTCAGGTGCTCGGCTCCCGGCGCGCAAAGGGTCGGGCACGCCTCTGCCCCTGAACCCGCCGAGCGCGGGATTTCCGGTCAGCGCACGGCTGCGGGCACCGGAGGAATTCAGCCGCGTATTCAAGTGCGGGCAGCGCAGCAGCGATACTTGGTTTCGCGTGTATTCTCAGCCCAATCAATCGGCAGCGCGGCTGGGCATGAGCGTGGCGCGCGCGGCGGTGGCTAGCGCCGTGGCCCGGAATCGCATCAAACGTCAAATCCGCGCCAGCTTTCAAACTCGCCGCATTGGATTGCCGGCAGTCGACATCGTGGTGCAGGCCAGAACGGCGGCGTCGCGGGCGAGTAAACCCGAACTACGCGCCAGCCTCGAATGGCACTGGCAGGAACTGATAAAGCGATGCGCAGTGCACTGATTCTCGTTATCCGCGGCTACCGGTATTTCATCAGCCCCTTGCTGGGCCGCCACTGCCGTTTCGAGCCGTCTTGTTCCGCTTACGCCCTCGAAGCCCTCCAGCGCTTCGGCGCCGTGCGCGGCAGCTGGCTGGCGCTCCTGCGCTTGCTACGCTGCCACCCGCTGCACCCGGGCGGCTACGATCCCGTGCCCGCAGTGAAACATCACCATGGATAACCGCCGGCTGTTCCTGTTTGCCGCGCTGATCATGGTGGCGTTTCTGATTTATCAAGCCTGGATGCAGGACTACGGCCCGAAGCCGCCTCCGCCCACCGCGCAAACCAGCACCGCGACCACCGCAGCGGCGGCGGCCTCCGCGGCCGTCCCAGAGATTCCCGCGGCCCCCGGCTCGGCTTCAGTCGCCATCGCGCCGGCCGTCAAGCCGGCAGTGACACCAACGCCACAAGTCAGCGCCGCGCCGGTGGGCGAGCCGATCGAGGTGCGTACCGACTTGCTCGACGTCACCATCAATACCGCCGGCGGTGCGCTGCAACGCGCGGAACTGCGCGACTATCCCGAGGAACTGCATAAACCGGCACGCGTGAAAGTACTGGACAGCGAGCCCGCCGATTTGATGGTGGCGCAGTCCGGACTGCAGACTCATTCGGGTCCGGTGGCGCCCAGCGACACTGCACTGTACACCGCGAGTCAGACGCAGTATCAATTGCCGCTCGGCCAGGACTCCCTGGCGGTGACGCTCAGCTGGAAAAGTCCCACCGGGCTGACGGTCGACAAGATCTACACCTTTCATCGCGGCAGTTACCAAGTGGATTTGCGCTACGAAGTCCATAATGCTTCCACCCAGGCGTGGAGCGGTGCGGCCTACGCGCAATTCGAGAGCCGCTACAACGTCGATCTGCCGCACGGCTTTTTTGCCAGCATGTTTAGCGTGCATCGCTATGACTATCAGCGCATGGCGCTGGACGGCAGCGGTGGCTATCAGCAGTACGAATTCAAGGACCTGGCCGACAAACCGGTGAATGTCACCGGCACCGGCGGCTGGACCTCCGTGGTCACGCTGTATTTTTTGAGCGCCGTGATTCCCGGGGATCAGAACGCCAGCAATTTGTACTATGCGCGCTCGCTGGGTGACGGGCGTTACCTGGTCGGCACCATCGGCGCGCTCAAGACCGTCGCCGCGGGCGCCAGCGCGAGCTTCGCTGACAAGTTCTACCTCGGCCCCAAGCTGCAGACCCTGTTGCCGCAAGTGGCGCCGGGGCTGCAGCTCACGGTGGACTACGGCAAGTTCACCATCATTGCCGAGCCGCTGTTCAAGCTCCTGAACTTCCTGCACCGACTGGTGGGCAACTGGGGCTGGGCCATCATTCTGCTCACGGTGCTGGTGAAGCTGGTGTTTTTCCCGCTTAACCAGGTGGCCTTCCGCTCCATGGCCAAGATGCGCGCGGCCCAGCCGCGCATCAAAGCTTTGCAGGAGCGCTACAAGGACGAAAAGCAGAAGCTCGCGCAGGCGCAGATGGAGTTCTACAAGAAGGAGAAGATCAACCCGCTCGGCGGCTGCTTGCCGATGATCATCCAGTTGCCGATTTTCTTCGCTCTGTACTACGTGCTGGTGTACAGCGTGGAGCTGCGCCAACAACCGTGGATTCTGTGGATCCACGACCTATCGGCGCCGGACCCGTATTTCATCCTGCCAATTCTCTACGGTTTGGTGCTGCTGGTGCAGTATCACATCCAGCCGCAGATGACCACGGACCGGACGCAGCAGCGCATCATGAAGTTTGCGCCGGCAATCTTCGCAGTGTTCTACGCGGTATTCCCCTCGGGCCTGGTGCTGTATTACTTCCCGAATTCGATTCTCACCATCGGCCAGCAGTGGTGGATCAACCGCCGCTACGACGTCGAAGGCAAGCGTCACCAGAAGGACAAGGCGCTCAAGCCCAAAAAATAGCCGGCCGCCTCAGGATTTCAGGCTGGTTTCAATCCGGATTTCGGATTCCAGTGTCTGGTGCACCGGGCATTTGTTAGCGATCTGCAGTAAACGCTGGCGTTGTTCCTCGCTCAGGTTGCCCTGCAATTCGATTTCGCGCGTGAAACGGTCGATCTTGCCCTCTTTGGTTTCGCAGTCGGCGCAATCGCTGGCGTGGATCTTGTCGTGCTTCAGGCGCACGCTGACGCTGTCGACCGGCCACTGCTTGCGGTCGGCGTACATGCGCAGGGTGATGGCGGTGCAGGCGCCGAGCGCCGCGGTGAGATAGCCGTAGGGCGAAGGCCCGCTGTCCGTGCCGCCCACGTTCCGGGGCTCGTCCGCGACCAGCGTGTGTGCGCCGGCGTAGAGTTGTGTGTGGTAGTGCTCGCGATTGATGCTGGCCACCACTTCGCCCTCGGTCGCGGGACGGGCGGCCGGCTGCACGCCGAGTTCGCCCAGGTACTTGCTTGCCCAGGCGGCGAGCAGCAAGCCCACGTATTCGGAATCCTCGCGCCGCGACAACAGGTGGTCGGCGCCCGAGAGCGACACGAAACTCTTGGGGTGCAGCGCCGCGGCGAAGATCAGCCCGGCATTGCTGATGTCCACGGTGGCGTCGGTGGGGGAGTGGAAAATCAGCAGCGGCTTGCGCAGCTCATGGATGTTTTCCTGCCAGCGCTGGGTTTTGAGATCATCGAGAAACGCCTTTTTGAAATGGAATTTGCGGCCGGCGAGCAGCACCTCGGCTTCGCCCTGTTGCTCGATCACTTGGCGTGCGGCGCCCAAAAGATTGGCGACGTGTTCGGGGTTGGCGGGCGCGGCCACCGTGGCCACCGCAATGCAGCTGGGAATCAGGTGCGCGGCTTCCAGCGCTGCGGTGCCGCCGAGCGAGTGGCCGACCAGGATTTTCGGTGCCGCGTGGCGCTGCTCCAGAAACTTCGCCGCCTGCACCAGATCGGAGATGTTGCTGCTCAAGGTGGTGTCGGCAAAATTGCCCTGGCTCTCGCCCAAGCCGGTGAAATCGAAACGCAACACCGCAATGCCGCGGGCGCAGAGCGCGCGGCAGATGTCCACCGCGGCACGCACATCCTTGCCGCAGGTGAAGCAGTGGGCATAGAGCGCGAAGGCGCGCGGCGCAGCTTGCAGCGGCATTTCCAGGCGGCCGGCGAGCTGTTGCCCGGCGGCGTTAGGGAAAGACACGGGTTCGCCCGGCATGATTTTCTCCTCGAGGGATCGGCTCACAGTGCCAACGGGGAATTAAACTGATTCTCCCATGAAAAATAACGCGCCGCCTGCCGCCGATACCATTGCTGCCATCGCCACGCCGCCCGGGCGCGGCGGCATCGGCGTGGTGCGCGTGTCCGGACCCGGCGCGCGCGCCATCGCCCAGGCACTGCTCGGCCGGGTGCCGCCGGCGCGGCGCGCGGTGTTCGGCGCGTTCGCCGATGCCGCCGGCGCGCCGATTGACACGGGATTGGCGCTGTTTTTCCCCGCGCCGCATTCCTTCACCGGTGAGGACGTGCTCGAGTTGCACGGCCACGGCGGAGCGGTGGTGCTGGCGCTGTTGCTCTCGCGCGCCTGTGAACTCGGCGCGCGCCTCGCGCGACCCGGCGAATTCTCGGAACGCGCCTTCCTGAACGACAAGCTGGACCTGGCCCAGGCCGAAGCCATCGCCGACCTCATCGACAGCAGCAGCGCGCAGGCAGCGCGCGCCGCGCTGCGTTCACTGCGCGGCGAATTCTCCGCGCGCGTGCGTGCCCTGGTCGAAGCGCTGATCGAATTGCGCAGCTACGTGGAAGCCGCGATTGATTTTCCCGACGAGGAGCTGGATTTCCTGAACGACGGCAAGGTCGCGCAACGTTTGCAGCTGGTCCGCCAGCATCTGGAGGAACTGCAGCAGGCCGCCGGCCAGGGCAGCCTGCTGCGTGAAGGCATGACCGTGGTGATCGCCGGCCGGCCCAATGCCGGCAAGTCCAGCCTGTTGAACCGCCTGGCCGGCCATGACGCCGCCATCGTCACGGAAGTCCCCGGCACCACGCGTGACGTGCTGCGCGAGCACCTCAATCTCGACGGCATGCCGCTGCACGTGCTGGATACCGCCGGCCTGCGCGAGAGCGGCGATGCGGTGGAGCAGGAGGGCGTGCGCCGTGCCTGGGAGGCGATCCGCTCCGCGGATCGCGTGCTGCTGGTGGTGGATGATGCGCTGAGCTTTACGGTCGAGGACCAACGGACACTCGCGCAGTTCCCTGCGAAACTGACGGCGACTGTTATTTATAACAAGATTGACGTGACCGGGCGTAAGGCCGAAGTCGGCCAAAGCGGTGCGCTGGACCACGTGGCGCTGTCGGCGAAAACCGGCGAGGGCATGGAGTTGCTGCGTGCGCATCTCAAGGATGCGGCGGGTTTTCACGCGGCCGGCGACGACACTTTCATGGCACGCCGTCGGCACATGGATGCCTTGGAGCGTGCCGTCACGCACCTGGACAGCGCGCAAGGACGCATGCAGGAGCGCAGCGGCGAGTTGCTGGCCGAAGACTTGCGGCTCGCTCAGCTGGCCTTGAGCGAAATCACCGGCGAATTCACCAGCGAGGATTTGCTCGGCCGGATCTTCTCCAGCTTTTGCATCGGCAAATAAGCGCGGGCTTCAGGGCTTGTATAGCGACTGCGTGAAGGGATTCGGCTGCGGATGCCACAGCGAGTTCTGGAATGACTGCGGCGTCGGCATGCTCAGCAGCGGGCGGTGAGAACGGTGGTGGAAATGGAAGCGCTCGCAGTCCCAACAGAACGGCGTGACATAGGATACCTGCTGGATCTCCTCGGGAGGGTTTTGCGGTGCAGGGGACTGGGCGGCTTGTGATGCCAGGAGCTGTTCATATTCCAGCTGTGCCTGATCGTTGAGTACGGTCTGGTACCAGTTATTGATGCTGGCAACCCAGGCCTGATCCTCGGCCAGCGCCTTGGGGTCGGGCGCCGGCAGAGCTTGCAAGGTCATCTGTTGCAGGTCAGGTTGCAGCGTAGCGGGGGCCGTGTCGCTGTAATGCACTACGCCCTGGCTGTCGGTCCATTTGTATATTTGCGACCCGCCGGCTACGGCCGCTGCTGAATACAGGGCTGCGCCGCAGACCAGAAATACCATGGTGCTCACGCGCGACATGTTTGCCACCCTCCTGTGGAGGCTCACAGGAAGTATAGACCTGTCAAAATGCTGTTCGTGCGGATTAAACAGAGTTAATCCAAGCTGGCCGCAGGTGCCGGCGGGACTAGCCCAGCAGCTTTTCACGACGGTACAGCCAGGTGGCGAACCAGGCGAGCAGCAGGCCGATAACGAGGGTGCTCACGACCGAAACGCTGACGAAGCCGCCGCCGAGTGCCGCGCCTTTCATGAGCGCGGTGGCGAGCACATCCTGGCTCAGCGCCGGAACCAACATCATCCAGAGGCGCGGTTCGGCGGGGAACAGGAACAGCGCGAACACCGGGATCATGGGCAGAATCAGGATGAACGACAGCCAGGTCTGGGCTTCCTTGTAGCTGCGCGTGAAGGAAGCCACCACCGTGAGCAGGGCCGCCATCAGCAAACAGAAGGGCAGCATCACCAGGAACACCGCGAGCGCCGTGTGCCAGCCGAAGTTCACCACGATGTTGAGCTTGGCGGCGGGAATCAGTCCCTGGCTCCAGGAGAGCGCCACCACGTCCAGGCCGAGCGATACCGCCGAGAACAGCGTGACCGCCGCGAGCTTGCCGCCGATGAGCGTGCTGCGCGACACCGCGGTGGTGAGCAGCGGCTCGAGCGAACCGCGTTCGCGTTCGCCGGCGGTGGCGTCAATGGCGAGATAAAACGCCCCGATGATGGCGGCAAACAGGAAGAAATACGGAATAAAGGCCAGCAGCATGCCGGCGCGCGCTTGCGGCGTGGACACGTCCAGGTTCTCGATGGCGAGCGGCGTGACCGCGCGCGGGTCCACGCCGCGCACCAGCAGGCGCAGCGCGGAGATTTCCTGGTCGTAGGCTCGCAGCAGTTCCCGCGCGCGGCCCACGCTTTTCTGCGCCGATTGTTTGGATTGATCCATGACCAACTGCAGCACCGCGGGTTTGCCGGCGCGGAATGCCGCGGCGTATTCCCTGGGAATGATCAGCACCACGTCGGCTGTGCCAGCCTTCACCGCCTGTTGGGGATTGGCAGGCGCGGGAACAATTTCGGTGTTGTGCTGCTTTAAAAAATCCACCAGGTTGGGCGCGTACTGCGCGCCCTGCACCGGCAGCTTGAGCGGCTGGTTGAGGTTGGCGATCTGCTGATTCACGCTGACATTCATGATGGCCACGTAGAAGATCGGCCCGAACAGCGGCCCGAACACCAGCACCGTCAACAGCGTGCGCCGGTCGCGCAGGTTGTCGATGACTTCCTTGCGCAACACGATCCAGAGTTTGCGCATCATGCTGCGGCCCCCGTTTCACCCACGGCTTTCACGAAGGCTTCCTCGAGGTCCGTTTCGCCCGTCTGGCGACGGATCTCGTCGGGCGTGCCGTGCGCCACGATCCGGCCGCGCGCGATGATCACGATGTCGTCGCACAACTGCGCGACTTCCTGCATCACGTGGCTGGAGAACAGCACGCAATGACCCGCATCGCGCAGGCGCTTAATGATGGCGCGTAGCGCGCGCGTGGCCATGACATCGAGGCCGTTGGTGGGTTCATCGAGCACCAGGTTTTTCGGCCGATGCACCAGGGCGCGCGCCAGCGCTACCTTGATGCGCTGGCCCTGGGAAAAACCTTTGGCCGGCCGGTCGGCGAACTCCTGTATTTCCAGCAATGCCACCAATTCCGCGATGCGCTGCCTGAGCGCCGTGCCGGATAAACCGTTCAACTCACCGTAATAACGGATGTTTTCCACGGCCGTGAGCCGCGGATACAGGCCGCTCGCGTGCGGTAGCACGCCAAGCTTCA
This sequence comes from Natronospirales bacterium, assembly GCA_018971605.1. GTDB lineage: Bacteria > Pseudomonadota > Gammaproteobacteria > Natronospirales > REEB76 > REEB76. The sequence goes on from JAGXAL010000013.1 coordinate 22,835, forward strand.
GGCGCGCGGCTTCGCCGTTTATGCGCACGTCGCTGCCGTCCACGCGCACCGCGCCGGCATCGGGTTTGAGCACCGTCGAGATGATGCGCAGCGTGGTGGACTTGCCGGCGCCGTTCGGGCCCAAGAGCCCGGTAATGCGGCCGTCCGGCGCGGAGAAATCCACGTCCCTGACCGCCTGCACCCGGCCGAAATGCTTGCTGATGTTGTCGACTTCGATCATGGTCCCGGTCCGGTGAAACTGGTGAAGAAAGGGAAGGGCTGGATCTTGCTGACGCAGGCGGTGTCCAGCTTTTTCACCGAGGCCTGCGCCACGAACTCGGCCATGAGCCTCGGCACGCAGCCGCGGTACGCGTTACCGTGGCCCTGGCCCGGCACCACGATGGACAGGCTGTTTGTGAGCGTGCGCGCGGCGCCGGCCGCGTTCGACGGCGGCGTGATGGGATCGTCCTGTCCAGAGATCAGCAGCACCGGCTTGTCGGACACCACCGGCTGTTTGAAATCCGCTTCGATGATGCCCTGCGGCCAGTGCTTGCAGGTTTCGATCAACTGCGTCACCGGCATGGCGCCGATGTAGGTATTGGCCGTGGTCTGTTGTGTGGCCGCGTCAGTTTTATAGAACGGCACGTCCTCGGTACACAGCACCGCGGCGTTCATACCGAGCGCAATGCTGCCGTTGATTTGTTCCGTGAAGAACAGCGCATTGGCCATGAGCGGCACGTAATCCTGCGCTGCGCCGGCTTGATGTATCAGCAGCGGCAGCAGCGCTGCGGTCTCGCTGGCGTAGCTCATGAAGCGCACCGCGTTGGTCACTTCGGGCCAGGTGAGCGTTTCGGTGAGCGGCGCGCCGCTGAGTGGATCGCGCAGATTCACGGTCACCGGATGCTGTTCCAGCGTTTGCCGGAGCTTGGCAAAAGTCTTGGCGAGATCGGGAAACGTCTTGTGACAGTCCGCATCCTGTTGGCAGCGCGCGAAGATGCCGTTCAGCGCTTGCTGCGCATCCAGCGACACCCCCGGACCGATGGTGAGGTCCGCCGGCACCACGCCGTCCAGGACTACGCTGCGCACTTGTTGGGGAAACTCGCGCAGGTATTCGAGCGCCACGCGCGTGCCGTAGGATATGCCGTAGAGATCGATTTCCCGGTAACCCAGCGCCTGACGCACCGCATCCAGATCCTGGACCGCCATCGTGGTCGTGTAAAAGCGGGGATCGCCGGGGAGCTGCTTGAGGCAGGCTTGTATTTGCTGCGCGATTTCCGCGGCAGAGGGAGCCAAGTTGGTATGCGGCTCGGCCGGGCAATTGAGCGCATTGGATTCGCCGGTGCCGCGCTGGTCCACCAGCACGATGTCGCGGCTTTTACGGATGTCGTCGAAGGCCGGTGCCAGTTTCACGAACGACTGCGTGGAGGCTTCGCCGGGGCCGCCGGCGATGAAGAACAGCGGGTCCGGCGCCGGCTCGCCGGCACGTGCGCGCAGCACCGCGATGTGCAGACCGATCTTTTTACCGTCGGGTCTGGCCCGATCCTCGGGCGCCATCAGCGTCGTGCATTTCGCCTCGAGGTGCTGCGGCGAATCCGGCGCGCCGATTTGGCAGCCGCTGAATTCCAGTTGCTGCGAGCTTGTCGCGGCCTGTGCAGGCGCGGTCGGCAGAACGGCAGCCGCGACGAGCAATGAAAACCACAGCGCCAATCCGGGGATATGCATAAGGCGGTTTTTGCTAGTTGCCGGGCGCCCCTGGCGGGCTTGCGCCAAGCATACCGCAGGCTAGTTGTCGGGGGCGCGGGTCAGCCCGCTGCCGCTATGCCGCGGCGCGTACTCGCGAGTTTGGTGGGCAGCCATTAAGAGACTAAAATTCGCGCGCTTGTTAGGGAGGCCGCTCGTGGATTTTGCCCGTAAATTCGACGTGATCGTGGTCGGCGGCGGCCACGCTGGCACCGAGGCGGCACTCGCGGCTGCGCGTATGGGCTGCGCCACGCTCTTGCTCACCCACAACGTTGAAACCCTCGGCCAGATGAGCTGCAACCCGGCCATCGGCGGTATCGGCAAGGGCCATCTCACCAAGGAAATTGATGCGCTGGGCGGCGCCATGGCGCGCGCCACCGACCGCGCCGGTATCCAGTTCCGGATGCTGAACGCCAGCAAAGGCCCGGCGGTGCGCGCCACCCGCGCACAGGCGGATCGCGTGCTCTACAAGCAGGCGATCCGCAGCCTCATCGAGAATCAGCCGAACCTCGTGCTGTTTCAGCAAGCCTGCGACGACCTGATCGTCGAAGGCGAGCGCGTCACGGGCGTGGTCACACAGATGGGCCTGCGCTTTTT
>JAGXAL010000113.1 GCA_018971605.1 Natronospirales bacterium
ATTTTTTGAGCGGCTGTGCCGCCGCGCTGATTTTTCCGGGGCTTTCGCGCCCCTGCGACGAGCCCCTTTCTTTGGGCGCAAAGAAAGGGGCAAAAGAAACGCTCCCCGGTCGCGTGGCCGTCGAAGACGACGGCTGCCCTTGCGCCTGGCTGCGCTTCGAAGTCCCGCCGACAGGTCGTCCTTGGCCTGACGGCGGGAGCGCGGACTCCCTGTCCGCGCCCCTTCAGGCTGTTCTCGCTCGCGGCGGCGCTCGGCACGCTCCAACGGGTTATCAAGACCAAGACATTCGAGATAGCGCTTGTCTTTTCTCCGTTCGGCGACTCGACGGAATCCACGGGGGCATCCAAGACCAAGATGCGCATCATCGAACGCCTCTTGGTCTTCAAGCCCCTTGGACGCCGCCGAGCACTGGACCGAGTGAGGATCAGGCCGCGAAGCGGGCAAAGTCAGGAAGACGAGCCTTCGCAGCGGTGCAGGGATGCACCGTCTGCGAAGCCCCGAACGAGGGAAGCGCGCAGGAAACCGCTGCAGGCGGCGGCGTCCCTGGGGTGTCCTTTCTTTTCGTCCCTTTTCTTTGGACAAGCAAAGAAAAGGGACCCGCCGTGCGGGTGCGGGAACCCGCTCTCTAAAATGCCCGCGGTGCAGCCGCGAATGAATATAAGGCGCAACGTATGTTGCTGATGATCGATAACTACGACTCTTTCACCTACAACCTGGTGCAGTACCTCGGTGAACTGGGCGCGGACGTGCGCGTATTCCGCAATGACGCGCTCACGGTGGAGCACGTGGAAAAACTTGCGCCCGAGCGCATCGTGATTTCGCCTGGGCCATGCACGCCGACGCAGGCGGGCATTTCGGTGGAACTGATCCGGCGGCTGGGCGGAAAGATTCCGATTCTGGGGGTGTGCCTGGGTCACCAGGCGATCGGTCAAGCCTACGGCGGCCAGGTCGTGCATGCCGCACGGGTCGTGCATGGCAAGACCTCGGCTATCCGCCATACCGGGCAGGGGGTGTTTCGCGGTCTGCCGGATGGGTTTGAGGCCACGCGTTACCATTCGCTGGCGATCGACAAACAGGCGCTGCCGGATTGTCTGGAAGTGACGGCTTGGACCGCGAACGACGACGGCAGTGTGGAGGAGATCATGGGCGTGCGTCACAAGACGCTGCCGGTCGAGGGCGTGCAGTTTCATCCCGAGTCCATCCTGACGCAGCATGGCCATGAGTTGTTGAGGAATTTTTTGGATCAAGAACCCCCTCACTCCAGTCTCTCCCCCTGAAGGGGGAGAAAGGACAAAGTTCAAGAGGTAGTCAACTTGGAAATAAAAGAAGCCATCAGCCATATCGTGGACCGGGAGGATTTGAGCCGCGCGGACATGGAAGCAGTGATGCGCCAGATCATGACCGGCGGCGCCACGCCCATTCAGATCGGCGGGTTTCTCGCCGGGCTACGCGCCAAGGGCGAAACCGTGGAGGAAATTACGGCGGCGGCCACTGTAATGCGCGAACTCGCTGTGCACGTCGAGGTATCGCCGGAGCACCTCGTGGACACCTGCGGCACCGGCGGCGATGGTGCGCGCCTGTTCAACGTGTCCACTGCGGCGGCCTTGGTGGCGGCGGCGGCTGGCGGGCGTGTCGCCAAGCACGGCAACCGCGCGATGTCCGGTAACACCGGCAGCGCCGACGTGCTGGAAGCGCTCGGCGTGCAACTGGATTTGCCGCCCGAGCATATCGCACGCTGCGTTGACCAAGTGGGTGTGGGCTTTCTGTACGCGCCCGCGCACCACAGCGCCACCCGCTACGCCGCCGCGCCGCGCAAGGAACTCGGCACGCGCACGTTGTTCAATCTGCTCGGGCCGCTTACCAATCCTGCCGGCGCCCCGCATCAGCTGCTCGGCGTATTCGCGCCGCGCTGGGTCGAGCCGCTCGCCAAGGTGCTGCGCGCGCTCGGCAGCCGCCACGTGCTGGTAGTGCATTCCGAAGATGGGCTGGACGAAATCAGCGTGGCCGCACCCACGCGTGTGGCCGAACTGCAAGGCGAACAGATTCGGAGTTACGCGGTTCGGCCGGGAGATTTTGGAATCGCACACGCTTCGCTCGACGAGCTGCGCGTGACGAGCGTGCAGGAAAGCCTGGCGCTGATCCGTGACGCGCTCAGCGGCAAGGCTGGCCCCGCCTTCGACATGGTGGCGCTTAATGCCGGCGCGGCCTTGTATGCCGCCGACGTGGCCGCCAGCCTCGCGGCCGGCGTGGCACGAGCGCGCGAAGTCATGGCGAACGGCGCCGCCGCGGCAAAACTCACGCAGCTTGCCGAGGCAAGCCGGTGAATGGCACTCCGGATGTGCTGAAGCGCATCCTCGCGCACAAGGCCGGGGAAGTGGCGGCGAAAAGCGCCGCGCGACCATTGCGCGCGCTGCGCGCCGAGCTCAAGAGCGCGCCGCCGTCGCGGGGTTTTCTCGCGGCGCTGCAACAACGCATCGCGGCTGGCCAACCCGCGATCATCGCCGAGATCAAGAAGGCTTCGCCCAGCAAAGGCCTGCTGCGCGACGAATTCGACGTGGCCGACATCGCCCGCAGCTATATGGTAGCAGGTGCCACTTGTCTTTCCGTGTTGACCGATACGCCGCATTTCCAGGGCCGCGACGAGTACCTGGCCGAGGCGCGTTCTGTTTGTTCGCTGCCGGCGCTACGCAAGGATTTCATCGTTGATCCCTGGCAGGTGTACGAATCGCGGCTGCTCGGCGCGGATGCCATCTTGTTGATTGTCGCGGCGCTCGGCGACGCCATGCTCGGAGACCTCACGGTGCTTGCCGCCGATCTCGGCATGAATGCACTGGTTGAAGTGCACGACCGGGAGGAATTGGAGCGTGCGCTGGCGCTCGGTGCGCCGCTCATCGGCGTGAATAACCGCGATCTGCGTACGTTCCATACCGACCTGCAAACCACGCTGGATTTGCTGCCGCGCGTGCCGGCGGACCGGCTGCTGGTGACCGAGAGCGGCATCGCCGCGCGTGCCGACGTCGAACGCCTGCGCCACGCGGGCGTGAATGTCTTTCTCATCGGCGAAACCTTCATGCGTGCGGCCGATCCGGGAGCGAAGCTGCGGGAGTTGTTCGGCGGCTGACTTATTTCCGATGATGCAAACGGCTCGCTAAAGGCACCGGCTTGGTATTGCCGGGACGCACGCCGAATACCACGATGGTCTTGCCGGCTGCCGAAATCAGCGATTGTTCCTCGAGCAATTTCAGCACGCGTCCCGCCATTTCCCGTGAACAGCCGACGATACGGCCGAGTTCCTGGCGGCTCACACGGATCTGCATGCCGTCGGGATGGGTCATGGCGTCCGGCTGTTCGCACAAATCCAGCAAGCTGCGCGCGATGCGCCCGGCCACGTCCAGGAACACCAGGTCGCGCACCTTGCGGGTCGTGACCTTGAGGCGCGTTGCCAGCTGGCCGGAGAGCGCGAACAACAAATCAGGATCGCGGCGCGCGAGCTCGCGGAAACGTGCGTAGCTGATTTCGCCGAGCACACAGGCTTCGCGCGCGCGTACCCAGGCGCTGCGCGTGGCGGCGTCCTGAAACAGGCCCATTTCGCCGAAAAACTCGCCGCGATTGAGATAGGCCACCACGACCTCGTGGCCATCTTCATCTTCGCTGATGACTGCCACCGACCCATCCACGATGACATAGAGCGAGCTGGAGGTTTCGCCGCCGCTGATGATCAGGGTCTTGGAAGGCACGCGTCGAATCTGGCACTCGGCCAGGAAACGATCCAGGACCGGCACGCCGAAACGCCGAACTTGAATGCTTCCCATAAACGCTGTCTCGCCTGAACCGCGACGCGGTTGCCAATTCTACGCGCGGCCGCGGCGCCGGTTTACGCCTGCCACGGGGGTTTGACGATTTGTGGCTAAAATGGCCGTCCGCCCATCAGCGCCACAGCACCGTTGCTCATGAAGTCAACCAACATTGTGTTTCTGGTCGCCGGTGCGCTCGCCATCCTGTATGGCTTGCTGGTGCTGTGGAGTTCCGCCGGCGCCAGGCGCGATGCGCAGGCGCAGGATTGGCTCAAATCCGACGAGATTACTCACAGCAAGTATCACCGCTTCGGGTACCTGAAACATGTACTGGACCCCGAGCGCAAGAACATCAGCACCGGGCGTAGCCGCAGCCGCGGCTACGCGATGGTGGCCATCGGGATTGTGCTGATTGTGTTTGGGATTACCTGACTGAATTGTCATTCCGGCGAAAGCCGGAATCCAGGTTTTGAATGCGGCCGCCTCCGGCGGCAACCACTTTGAAGAGCGGGGTTTCGCCCCCGCCCTACGAGGTACTTTCCTTGTGCGAACAAGGAAAGTACCCCAAGGAAATCGCCCCGGTCGCGTGGCCGTTGAGGACAACGGCTGCCCTCGCGCTTGGCTGCGCTTCGAAGTTCCGCCGACAGGCCATCCCTGGCCTGACGGCGGGAGCGCGGACTACCTGTCCGCGCCACTTCGGGCTGTTCTCGCTCGCGGCGGCGCTCGGCACGCTCCAACGGGAATTAAAGAACAAGACGCTGAGTTACAAGCGCTTCTTTATCTTCTTAACCCCATGGATTTCGCCGAGCCTCGCAGCCTGACGAAGATCAGGCCCGCCCCGAGAGGGGCGGGGCGAAGTCAGGAGTCGAGCCGGCGCAGCGGACCAGGGAGGGTCCGTCTGCGCTGCCCTGAGTCGGGCGAGAAGCGAGGGAACGCGCCTGCAATCGAATCGCTTCCGATTCGATTGCAGGCAAGTGCGGAATCCCTGGGGCGTGTTTCTTTGGTGACTTTCTTTGCACGCACAAAAAAAGTCACCCGGCTGCGGGACGGAATCCCGCTATCTTAAAAACCCGCAGCGGTAGCTGCGCAACACTTTTGCAACCCCTCGTGTGGGCGGACGCCCACCGACTCCCCTCAAATCCAATACGCCGTTTCCGTCATCACTTTTGATGTGAGCCGCATGAGTGCGCACACCGGAAATGGCATGGGAATGCCCCCGGCGCGGCTGGCTTTGTCGCCGTGGTGGGTTTCGTCGGTTTTCATTTGTTCGAGGATCGTGTGGCTGCGCGCGTCCTTGGGCGACAGGCGTTTGAGATGGCCGTCCAGGTGATCGGCGACCTGGCGTTCGGTTTCGGCGATGAATCC
>JAGXAL010000114.1 GCA_018971605.1 Natronospirales bacterium
TGTTCGAAGGTGGTGCCGGCGAAACCGTGCGCCGCAAGCTCCTGCACGAGTGCGATATCCACACCCTGCTGCGTCTGCCGGCCGGCCTGTTCTATGCCCAGGGCGTCAAGGCCAACGTGTTGTTCTTCGACAAGAAGGCCGCCAGCGAAACGCCTTGGACCGCGAAGCTCTGGATTTATGACCTGCGTACCAACAAGCACTTCACGCTCAAAACCGATCCGCTGAAGCGCGACGACCTGGACGAATTCGTAAAGTGCTACAACCCAGCGAATCGCCACCATCGCAAAGGCACCTGGTCTGAGAAAACACCCGAAGGCCGTTGGCGCGAATATACCTACGACGAACTCATGGCCCGCGACAAAGCTAGCCTCGACATCTTCTGGCTGCGCGACGCCAGTCTCTCGGAATCCGACAATCTCCCGCCCCCGGACGTCATCGCTCAGGAAATCGTGGATGATCTCGAAGCGGCTTTGGAGCAGTTCCGGCTGATTACATCAGACTTGGCGGGTTCTGCGACAACCGATAAAGCCAAGTGACAGGAAGGAGAAGGACCGGAGCACGTTACCCGTGGCATGCTATCTCACACACTTGGGCACGGATTGGGCACGGGATGGGCACGAACGATTTCTGAAGTTTTCAGAACCGTCGTAACCCTTTGATTAAATTGGCGCGCCTGGAGAGATTCGAACTCCCGACCCCCTGGTTCGTAGCCAGGTACTCTATCCAACTGAGCTACAGGCGCGTAATTTTTGCAAACCATCAGTAGTAAAAACCATCCTTGGTAATCCCGCCGGCCCAGCCATCCCTGGCTGGGCGTTCGCCGGGACGAAGCAGTGCTTCGTCTGAAATCGCCGGCTCACCCAACTGAGCTACAGGCGCGTGGGGGTGCAGATTATCCCGGAGCACCCGGCAACGGTCAAGAAAACCGGGTTTGGCATCATTGAGTGCTGATCATCCGGATGCACGCGTAGCGATATGGCACACAAAATAGAGGGCTATTCCGCATACTCAATACGCAGCCGGTGGCTGGCGTATGATTGCGCCATGCAATGTGCTAACTGGTATCCGCAGCTTCCGCATGCGAAAACCATGATCGCCCGCGGACCAGAGCCAAGCTAATTGCAGGTCTGCTGGGCGTGTACTGCAACGGATGCGTCGCAGCATGTATAGCCAAATAGACGGAGTAGAGAACATGACCACCGCCGCTGAAATGGTTGCCAAAGCCAGAAGCAAAATCCGCGAAGTCACTCCCCAGGAAACCGCGAAAAAACTTGGTAAATTGTTGATCGTGGACGTGCGCGAGGCGCACGAATACGCAGCCGGCCATATCCCGGGGGCCATCAACATTCCACGTGGAGTGCTGGAATTCAAGATAGATCAATTCCCGGACTTGCAGGACCGCAATCGCGAGATCGTATTGCAGTGCCAGGGCGGCGGACGTTCGGCGCTCGCGACCGTGGCCATGCAGGAACTCGGCTTCAAGAACGCGGTCAACCTGGCCGGCGGATACGGCGCCTGGAGCGCCGCCGGTTTGCCGACCGAACGCTGAACGGCGGCATGCACGCGCACGCTCATGCGTCCCACACGCATGCGGCATCCGGTCGGCGCACCTTTCTGTATGCGCTGTTGCTGACCTTTGGTTTTGCGATAATCGAAATCATCGCCGGCGTCTGGGCCAATTCCCTGGCGCTCCTGGGCGATGCCGGCCACATGCTGACCGACGGTGTGGCGTTTGCTGTGGCCGCCTTTGCCGCCTGGCTGGCGCTCAAGCCGGCATCCGCGCGTCACAGCTACGGGCTCGGCCGCGCCGAAGTCATGGCAGCCTTGCTGAACACGCTGTTCATGCTGATGATCGTGGCTGCGGTTGTGCTGGAAGCGGTGTCGCGCCTGCAACGGCCGCCCTCCGTACATGCATCCGTCGTGATGCTGATCGGCGCCGCCGGGATCGTGGTGAATCTCGGAATCTACCTGGTGCTGCGGCGCGGCGAGACCAGCCTGAACATGCGCGCGGCGCTGTTGCACGTCCTCGGGGATTTGCTCGGATCGTTGGCGGCGCTGGTGAGCGGCGTGGTAATTTTTTTCAGCGGCTGGCTGTACATCGATCCGCTGCTCTCGCTGTTCATCGCGGCCCTGATTCTGGTATCCAGTCTGCGCCTGCTGCGCGATGCCAGCCGCGTGCTCCTCGAAGGCGTACCGCCCGGGCTGGACCTCGCCGAGATCGGCCGCGGCATGGCCGGCGTGGTCGGCGTGCGCTCGGTGCACGATTTGCACGTCTGGTCGCTATCGTCGCGCGAAGTGTCATTGTCGGCGCACGTGGTGATCGCCGACATGCGCACCTGGCAGGACGTGCTGCCGCGCATCCGCGAACATTTGCAACGGCGTTACGCAATCACTCACGCCACGCTGCAGCCAGAGCCGGAAGTATTGGCGCGCGTGCCCCTGAAAGACCTGGGACCACGTCCGTAAACCGCGGCGGGACAAGCCAACTGTTTTACTTAATCATGGCTTGCCGATGAATCTGCCTGATATACAATGTCGGCATCTCTGCTGACGCAGGGATGCTGTTGGAAATCCAAATACCCATGAAAGGAGTCTCCCATGAAGAAGTTGGCAATCCCACTGTTTATCGTGTTGGCGGCGGCCGCATTTGCGTTCACCTCCAGTGCTTCCGCTGCGGAAGGCAAGACCATGACGCCGCAGCAGGAGAAAATGGCCAATTGCGCCCACGCCAACAAGGGCAAAAAGGGCGATGAGTACAAGCAGGCCATGCGCGACTGCCTGCACGGCAAGAGCGCCGCGGGCGCCATGAAGAGCGAGGAGTCCAAGGCCAAGACGGAAGAAAAGAAGGCCGAGAGCAAAGCCACCGCGCAGCGCGAAAAAATGAAAACCTGCAATGGTCAGGCCAAGGAAAAGAACCTGAAAGGCAAAGACCGCAGGGACTTCATGAGCGAGTGCCTGAAAGGCGGCTGATCCCTGAGCTGACCGGCAACAACTAGGGCGCGGCTTGTGCCGCGCCCTTTTTATTTGCGCTTTGACCCTCTACGCCCTGCTCTTGCCCGCGCGTACCTGCAGGGGCCACTCTATCCAATGTTTGCTGGCGGGCTCTCCCCAGCAGCGGCTTAATGTCTCGGCGAATTCTTTCAATGGATCCCGGCCATGCTGCTTGAGGAAGCATTGCACCGCGGACCAGGTGTCGAGATAGGCAAGAAATTGGGCCAGACTCCAGTGCTGTCGCATGCTGAAAGCAGGCGGTGAGATTTCACAGAATGGGAACTCAATCGTTCGGTAGGCCTCGTCAATCAGACGCCGTTCCGGCGGCCAGTACGGACCCACCGTGCCGTCATAAAAATCCCGCAGCACCGCATCAATTTCCGGAGTGACCGTGCATACGCCATAACACCACGCGGCGACGCCGCCGTCCGGCTTGAGCACCCGTTTGACCTGCGTGTAGAACTTTGGCCGGTCAAACCAATGCACTGCTTGCGCAACCGTCACCAGATCCACGGAATGCGGTTCGATTTCCGGCATTTCCGCCGGAGCGACGCGGTAAGTCACGCGTTCATGGGGAAAGGCATTGCCAATCTGTTCCCTGCTCGGATCGGTAGCAATAATCCGCTGGTAATGCGCTGCCAAACCGAGCGCCGCTTGGCCGTTGCCGGTGCCGCAATCCCAAGCTAAATCGTGCCCCGCGGTTAACGTCGCCAGCCATTCAAACAATGCGTCCGGGTAACGCGGGCGGGCATCGGCGTAGGCTGCCGCATGGCCGGAGAAATGATCCTTGAATCCGGCGTTGTTCACCGGCGGCAATTCTTTGCCGCCTGGATCATGGCCTGCAACGAAAGCTCGACGTCTTCATCCGTGGTGGCCCAGGAAGAAACGCTGATGCGCATGGCGGTCTTGCCCTGCCACACGGTTCCGCCGCACCAGCAGGTGCCGTCTTTTTGAATCTCCGCGATCACGCGGTTGGTCATGGCCGCATCGCCGAAGCTCACCAGCACCTGATTCAGCACTACATCGTTGAGAATTTCACAGCCCGCGGCCCGCAAACCTTCCGCGAAACGCCGTGCCTGGCGGCAATTGCGCTCAATCAATTCGATTACGCCCGCGCGCCCCAATGAATGCAGCGCGGCCCAGACTTCCACGCCGCGCGCACGTCGCGACAATTCCGGTACGTAGTCCGACGGGTTGCGATACGGAGTGACGGTGGGGAGATATTCGGCGGTAACTGCCATGGCCGCGCGCAAGGCATCCGCATTCCGAACCAGCGCCAGGCCGCTGTCGTAGGGAACGTTCAGCCATTTGTGAAAATCCGTGGCCCAGGAATCGGCGTCAGCCATCCCTTCGGCGACGCCGGTGAGCGATGGGACCGCCATGGCCCACATACCGAAGGCACCATCCACGTGCACCCAGGCGCTGTTGCGATGCGCTACTTGGCAAATTTCCCCGATGGGATCGAAACTTCCGGTGTTAACGTTCCCGGCTTGAACACACACGATCGTGGGGCCGGATATAGGCGGCAATGCATCGGCGCGCATGCGCCCTTGTGAGTCCACCGGTACCTTCACCAGCCGGTTGCGGCCGAAACCCAAAAGCCCCAGGGCTTTGATCAGCGAGGGATGGGCTTCGCTGCCCACGACCACGGTGACCGGAGGCGCGCCGATCAAACCGTCGGCTTCCACGTTCCAGCCGGCGCGTTCCAGCACCACGTGGCGCGCGGCCGCCAGCGCGCTGAAGTTCGCCACGGTTGCGCCGGTGACAAACGCGCCTCCGTATTGCGGCGCCAGCCCGAAGAGCTCGAGTAGCCAGCACAATGCGACCTGCTCGAGATAAGCGGTGCCGGGCGTAGCGTTGTAGAGAACCGAGTTTTGGTCCCAAGCTGCTGCCAGCCAGTTGGCAGCCAGAGCGGCCGGCAACGCGCCGCCAATGACAAAACCAAAAAATCGCGGCCCGGCCATGGCCATGGT
>JAGXAL010000115.1 GCA_018971605.1 Natronospirales bacterium
TTTATTGCCCCCAGCTCGCATCCGAAACCTGTGTGTAACGCACCGCCGCCAGGGATTGCATCAAATCCACGCGCTGCCGCCAGAGTTGCGTCAACTGAGCGCTGGCTTGCGGTTGCGTGGCACTGTGGTTGATCGAGTAATCCACCAGCGCGATGCGGTCTTCAAGCGCGGCCACGGTAGCGGCGGTACCGGCATTCACGATGCGCGGATCAGCGTCGGCGTTCATGGATTGCACGGCACTTTCCAGGTAACGCGACTGCGCCTGCAGTTGCGCAAGCTGTGAAGCATTCGCGGCAGCATTGTAGGTGCCGGTGGCGGCTGGGCTTACTGACAGGGGGAGGTGCCAGGCAACCAGTGCCACTGCCGCCACCAGTGAGGCAACCAGTCCGATCACGGCCGCCGGCAGCCAGTGCGCACGGCGTTCGCCGGCGGGTTTTTCCAGACGTTCGGTCACTCGCGCCCAGCCATTTTCCGGCGCACTGAACGCCGGCAGCGCACGCAAATGCCGCTGCCACTCCGTCAGGCGCGTCAGTTCGTGACTACACTCGGCACAGGCACGCACGTGCGCGCCTGCCTCGGCCGTCAGCGGCTGGCCGTCGCGCAAGGCAATCAGTTGTTCAAGGCTGGCGTGCATAACTTTTCGTCCGTCTCCGGATTCGCCCAGCGGCGCAGACGCGCATAGGCGCGCGCCAACTGGGACTTGGAAAAACTCGGCGTGGCGTGCATGCATTGGGCGATTTCATCGTGGGTATAACCCTCGACATCGTGCAGCCACACCACCGCGCGCGCCGCCTGCGGCAATTCTTCCAGCGCGCGCTCCACATCCAGCAAATCCTGCCAAGCCTCGCTGCCCCTGCCTGAGCCACCGCCCAGCGGCGCGACGTCGTCTTCGGGCGGCAAGGCCGCGCGATGCCGCTGCCAGGGCGAGCGCAGCTGCATCAGGCAACAGTTAACCGCAATCCGGCGGATCCACATTCCGACCGGTGCTTCACCTCGAAAACCCGACAAACCGCGCATGACCTCGACGAACGTATCTTGCAAAGCATCTTCGGCCAGCTCGGGTTTCACCAGCAGCCGCCGCGCGAGTGTGTGCACCGACGTAGCGAAATACTCGTACAGCCGTGCCTGCGCAGCGCGCTCACCGGCGCGGGCACGCGCCAGCACGTCGGTCTCAACCGCCTGATTAAACGAGCCGCTCATGAGTAATAGGATGCGCGGGAAGGCTAAAAGGTCGCAAGGCTTGGGTCCAAACCCTGCCCTGCACGGGGGCGGACCCTCATCCGGCGCTGCGCGCCTCCTTCTCCCGGAGGGAGAAGGAAAACGTCGGCTGGGGTAACCGTGCCAATTCGCTCAGGCGTGCGGGGTTTTTTGCGCGGCGGCGATCTGGCCGCTGAGGTAGCGGAACAAGAACATTTTTTGCGCTTGCGCGGAGGCGCCGGTAATCAGTTTGGCGGCTTGGTCGAGATCGGCGTTACGCTGTTCGCGGCCAGCGGCGTCGGCGGGTGCGGCGATCGCGCTCACATACAAGGCGTAGGCGTAATCGTGGCGGAAGGTCGTGCCGCTGGCGCCGGCCTTAAGCTCCTGCCGGTAATAATCGAGCGCCGGCTGCAGAACCGTTCGCGCTTCGGCGTTGCGGCCTTGCAGCGCGATGGCTTGCGCAAGGATGGAGCGGGCGCGTGATTCGCCCGGTTTCGGGTCGGTTTGCTGGACCGCTTCCGGTACGATTGCCAACCATTGGCGCGCCGAGGTTTCCGCTTGTGCATAGCGGCCGAGTTGCACGGCCGCAACCGCGGCAACACTGAAGCCAGCTCCCAACATCGCGTTCTTCGCACGGGTTGAATTGGCATCCGTCACCGGCACCTTGACCGCCTCGATCCTGGCGAGCGCCGCGGTGACTTCGGCCAATGCGGACTGCGGTGCACCTTCGGCCAGTTTCAGATGGCTGGCCGTCAGCAGCTGATTTGTCGCATTGTCCGCGAGCAGGCGCTGGGGAGAATGGGATGGCAGCCCCGCGGCGAGCGCCTGCTGGGCGCGCAGGTAGGACTGCAATGATTGGTCCGCGCCCGCCGTATCGCCGATCTGCGCTTGAGTCTCGGCCAGTCCGCGCCAAATGTAATTGATCGAAGCAGCGAGGCCTTTGGGACTGCGCGGGTCCTGCGGCAATGCCAGCGCCGAGTGCGCACTGGCAATCGCAGCCGATACTTCACCGCGCTCATATTGGGTATTGGCGACTTGCTGCAGGGCCTGCGCCCACCTGCTCCAGGCATCGAGGCTCGAAGGGTTGAAGCGTACCCAGTCTTCGACTGCCTGCACGGCCGCAGCCGCGTAGTGCGCCGCGGCGTTGGTATCGTGGCGGGTCTCGGCAAGTTTTGAGAGCCGTTGTGCGGCAAAAAACCGGTCCTCCAGCGCGTGCAGGTCGCCGGGACGACGGACCAGGACCTTCTCGGTCATCGCGAACACCTGCTGCTCGAGCGCTTGCGCCTCGACGTTGCGCCCGAGCGCCTGCAGCTCTCCCGACTTGGTGTCGGCGGTGTCGGCCCAGGACGCCGCGGCATTCAGGTCCGACAAATCCAGCGCACCGAGTCCTACGAGTACCTTGAGGGCTTCGTCGCAGGTTACCAGCGCTTGCTGCGGCGGCTGCACCAGGCAAAGAATATTCATGTCATCGGCATAGAGTTGGCGCACTGCGCGTGACGGATTGGCAGCGTTGACCAGCGGCTGCAGCATGTCGGCGGCCTGGGCCAACGGCACCGAACTCCCTCTGTCGCCTACTGCGGTTGCATAACCTTGGCTGTATAAGATCAAGGCCAGACCGTAGGTCACCGCTTCGCCATCATTGCCCGCCGCGCGCAGTTTCTCGAACGCCGCCTGGGCTTCACCAAAACTCTTGGCCGCAGCGTCCTGTTCGCCGCTCGCGTCCTGCGCCGAGCCCAGGCGCACCAGCGCCATCGCACGGTTGATTTGGGTTTGCTCGGTAACCAGATCCGGCGGCAAGCTGTCGTAATAGGCGACGGTTTTCTGCGCGAGCCTGCCCAGGGTTTCCAACCGGCCGGTGGGCGCGAGCTCGTTGTAGAAATCCTCGATCAGAAAGCTCACCAGGTTTTCGGCATTGGTGCGCGAGGCTTGCACCTCGGCCTTGGCGGCGCGCGCCCGCTGAATGTTGTACCAGCCGAACAGCGCGCCGGCAATCGCGATCAGCATCAGCGCCGCGCAGACGCCGGCCACGATGCGCGTGCGCCGCAGCGTGCGATGGATGGCGGCTTCGCGTTCGCGCTGCGCGGCAAGCTGGCGCTCGGCTTCTTCCCGGGTTTCGCGCGCATGGCGCTGCTCGCGGCTCGCGAGCACCACAGAACTGAGCACATCGTGGGTCAGCTCCACGCGGCGCATGTCGAGGCGGTCTTCAATCCGCAGCAGGCGCCGGTTGACCAGGGTCGCGAGCGCATCCGGCGCGGCGCCGGCCGCGGCTAGCGCCTTCACCACGCGCTCTTCGGCCAGGCTTTCGCGATAGCCGGATTCGGTCAGGAGTTCATCTTCGACCACGCGGCGCACACCGGCGGGCTGATCGGCCAGCGCGCGTTCGTAGAATTCGGAGAGGATGGTTTCGCGTGAGCCGGCTAGAAGGTCGGTCGAGATTTCCTTGCGTGCCTGCGCCTGGCGCGCGGCGTTGAGCTCGCGGCAGATCAGGCTGAGGAGCGAGGGCTCGACTTCGGCGTTCGCGAGTTCCGCGTCGCCCGCCACGAAACGCACGATCGCTTCAGCGACCTCCCGCGACACCAGCTTGCCGCCCGGCTTGAGCACCGCGGACAGCGCCTGCGCACCGGTCATGCGCGCCAGCCGCATGCGGTTCTGGGTGATCGAAGGCATTTCGCCCTTGATGCTTTCCAGGTGCGCCAGATAATCCTCGCGCAGCGCGATCAGTACGCGGTAATCGGCGCGCGTGAAATCGAAATCCGCGACGGCGCTGTCGTCTTTCTCAAGCCGCGCCTCGAGTGCGGCCGGCGCGCGGTTCTCGATCAAGTCCGCGAGGTCCTCTAGGAACTGGCTGGCGCGCCGCTTGCCGGCGTCGTCGGCCTGGCCGAGCGTGAAGACTTCCTCGAACTGGTCGAAGATCAGCAGCGGCGTGAGCGTGCGGCCTTGGGCATCGCGCAACAGGTCGCCGCGATGGTGCAGGAATTCCCACAGCGATTCGCCTTCGATGGAACTGCCCGGCCGCGTCCAGTGACCGGCCTCGGCCGTGGCCCGGAAGATTGCCTGCTTGATCTGCTCTGATGGCGCCGGGGAATCGGCGGCGTAATCAATGCGCACGTAAACCGGGCAATACCCTTCGTTGCGCAGCCGCGGCACCAGCCCGGCGCGCAACAGCGAAGTCTTGCCGAGACCGGACTGACCGAAGAGCACGGTGAGCAGCTTGCCCTGAACGCGGCGCGCGAGTTCCGCGGCTTCCTCGTCGCGGCCGTGGAAATAAGCGCGGGTTGCCTCGGTGTAGGAAAACAGCCCGAGCCAAGGATTTTCAGGATCGAGCGTGACCTGGTCGCCGCCGCTGGTGATGCCGCTTATGCGCTTCTCCCGCTGAACAACTCCTGCAGGCGCCGCAGGAATTCCTTTGTCGGTTCGCCCGCGGGCAGGCGGGTCATGTGCACGCTCTTGAACTGCTCCGGCACCAGCGCCTCGGCTTCCCCTGTGTCGTCAATGCACACCGGCAGCACGAACACCGCGCCGCCCGCCATGCCGCGCACGCGGTCCACGGCGTAGCTCCATTCGCGGCGGAAATAGGCTTCGTGGCGGCGCTGGGTATTCGCTGAAATCACCGGCACGAAGAAACTGCAACGCGCGATGTTGGCGCGGATCTTGCGGTCGTAATCATCTCCGCCTTCGAGGCGGTCGAGGTCGAACCAGGTGGTGAGTCCGGCCGCGTCCATGCCAGTCTTCAGCCGC
>JAGXAL010000014.1 GCA_018971605.1 Natronospirales bacterium
CAGGAACGCGCTTCGATAAACGCCCCGATCAGCAGCAAATCCGTGAGCCGTGCCGGTTCGTGCTGGCGCGCGTGACGGCGCAAGCCCGCGGCGTAACGCGCAGCCGTCAAAATCCGGGGGGCGATCCCGCGCCGGCGCAGCAGACGCGCCACTTGTTCAAAGTGCCGCAGTTCCTCGCGTGCCAGGCGCGACAAGGGCTCCTGCAACTCCGGATGTCGGTCGCCATACTGGAACAGGAGGCTGAAGGCCGTGGCCGCGGCTTTTTTCTCGCAGTTGGCGTGATCGAGCAGCAACAGTTCCTGGTTGTCTGCGGCTGCATCAATCCATGCTTGCGGCGTATCACAGGCAAGGATTTGTCCGGGCTCACCTGCCAAGCACCGCACCCCGCTCCGCATCATGCTTGTAGGCGATGACCAAATCCATCACGTTGGTGCCGGTCGGTCCGGTGTAAACCAGATCCCCGCTGGCTTCCAGAAAATTGCCGGCGTCGGCACGCGTCAAGCAGTCGGTCGCATCGAAGCCCCCGTCCCCGCCACGCGCCAGCGTGCCGCCGTCGACCAGCGCGCCGGCGTCGTTGGAATTGCCATCGGTACCGTCGGTGCCGGCGGCAAGCACCTGGATGCCGTCGTGTCCCGCCAACTTGCACGCCGCCGCCAGCGCCAGCATCTGGTTGCGTCCGCCCCGACCGGGATGCTCTGGCAGGCGCACCACGGTTTCGCCGCCCCAGATGTGCAAGCCCGGTTCGGCATGCAGCATGAATTCCGCGATGCGCTCGCCGCACGTGGCGGCATCGCCTGCGGGGAAATCCGCGTGTACCTGGGCGTGCGCCACGCTGTCAGCAGCGGCGGCTTCTACCGCGCGGCGCGCCTGCGCATTGGTCGCAAGCATGTGCACCGTCACCTTGCCCGCTGGCACCTGCGGCAACGGCCACTGCGGCTTCAGGTTGGCAAACTGCTCGGGCAACTCCGGCAGCGGACCGGGTAACGGCGGCAACAGCAAGCCGGAGCCGATGTGCTCGGGCACGTCACCGGGCACGTCCGAGATCAGCAGCAGGTCTGCCGGGCGCGAGCCGAGGTCGGCGAGCAGGCGGCCGCCCTTGATCCGGGAAAATGCCGAGCGTACGCGGTTGACGGCATCGATCGGCAGGCCGCTCGCCAGCAGCCAGCGGGACAGCGTGCGCAGATGCGCGAGCGAGATGCCCTCGGCCGGCACCTCAGTCAGACTGGAGGCGCCGCCCGAAATCAAAAACAGGAAATGCGCCTCCGGCGGTGCGCTCGCCAGGAACAAGCGCAGCGCGTTGCCGGCCGCCAGACTTTGTTCGTCGGGAAGCGGATGGCCGGCTTCGAGAAGCAGGATGCGCGGATCGCGGTACACCGGCGAGTCCTGATGCCCGTAGCGGGTAATCACCAGACCGGAAGTGAGCTGGCTGCCGACCGCATCCAGCGCGCCCGCGGTCATGGAGTCCGCCGCCTTGCCGATCGCCACGAGATACAAGGGAGTGGAAAACTCGCGGCTGCGCAGCGCCGCATGTACGCAACAACGGCCATTCACTGCAGCCAACCCGCGCTGAAACAGTTGCAACAGAAACTGGCGCCGGTCCATGCCTGGGTCAGGACTGACAAGCCGTCAGGATACGTTGTACATCTCGATGACCGCATGGTCATCGCGCACGCGCTTCTGCTTGGCCTCGTCGGAGCGTTCGCGGGCAAGCGTCGCGAGGTAATCGCCGGTCACGTCGCCGGTAACGTATTCGCCGGAGAACACTGAGGTGTCGAAGCGCTGGATCTTGGGGTTGCCGCGGCGCACGGCATCGATCAGATCGTCGAGGTTTTGATAAATGAGCTTGTCAGCACCGATGAAATCGGCCACTTGCTGCTCGCTGCGATCGTGGGCAATCAGTTCGCCGGCAGTGGGCATGTCTATGCCATACACGTTCGGAAAGCGGATCGGCGGGGCCGCCGAGGCGAAATACACCTTGTGGGCGCCGGCCTCGCGCGCCATGTTGATGATCTGCTGCGAGGTGGTGCCGCGCACGATCGAATCATCCACCAGCAACACGTTCTTGCCGCTGAATTCCAGGTCGATGGCATTGAGCTTCTGGTGCACCGACTGGCTGCGCTGCTTCTGGCCCGGCATGATGAAAGTGCGACCAATGTAACGGTTCTTGATGAAGCCCTCGCGGTATTTCAGCCCCAGCACGTTGGCAAGCTGCAAGGCGCTGGTGCGGCTGGTGTCGGGAATCGGGATCACCACGTCGATGTCATGCTGCGCCCAGTCACGCTGGATTTTTTCTGCGAGCTTGTCGCCCATGCGCATGCGTGCCTTGTACACCGAGATGTCGTCCATGATGGAATCGGGACGCGCGAAGTACACGTACTCGAAAATGCAAGGCGAGTACAGGGGACGGTCCGCACATTGCTGGGTGTGCAGGTTGCCGTGACGGTCGATCACCACCGCCTCGCCCGGCGCCACGTCACGTACCAGCTCGAAGCCGCAGACGTCCAGCGCCACGCTCTCCGAGGCAATCATGTACTCGGTGCCGCTGTCGGTGATGCGCTGGCCGAACACCAGCGGGCGGATACCGAAGGGGTCGCGGAATCCGACGATGCCGTAACCGGCGATCATGGCGATATTGGCGTAGCCGCCGCGGCAGCGGCGATGCACTGCGCTCACCGCATGGAAAATATCGCGCTCATCCACTTCCAGCCCGCCGGTGCGTTGCAATTCGTGCGCGAATACATTGAGCAGGATTTCGGAATCCGATTCGGTATTGAGATGCCGCCGGTCCTCGCGGAACAACATGTCCTTGAGCGCGTGGGCATTGGTGAGATTACCGTTGTGCCCGAGGGCGATACCGTAGGGTGAATTGGTATAAAACGGCTGGGCTTCGGAGCTGCTCGAGCAGCCGGCGGTCGGATAACGCACGTGCGCGATACCCATGGCGCCCTTGAGACGCAGCATGTGCCGCTGGTGAAACACGTCGCGCACCAGCCCGCTGCTCTTGCGCAGATACAGATGCTCGCCATCGCAGGTCATCATGCCGGCGGCATCCTGGCCGCGGTGCTGCAGCACGATCATCGCGTCGTACAGCAGCTGATTGACTTCGGTGTGTGCAACGACTCCGACAATTCCGCACATCGCGCGCGCCTCGCTAGTTCTTGCGCCGGGGCTCGGCCACGGCCTTCAAGCCCGACATCATCTCATCGGCTACCGGCTGCGGCAGCAGCCTGCGCATCCAGCCGGCGGTGGCTTCGGCATAGGGAATCAGCCGCGACTCATGCCACCAGTGATCCTTGGGCAGGGTGGTGAAGCCCGCGACGATCACCAGTACGGCAACCACCACCACGCCGCGCACCAGGCCGAAAATCACGCCCAGGCTGCGGTCGCTGGCGCTGGCGCCCGCGTGCGCCATGAGCTTGCCGATGAGCAGGTTGATGAGCATGCCGACAATCAAGATGGCCACGAACAAAATCACGAAACCCACAATCATGCGCGCCGAAGGGTTGTGAATCACCTTGAAGGCATCGCCCACCTGCGAGGCGAAGCGCAGCGCCACCCAGAAACCGACGACCCAGGTGATCAGGGAAACCACTTCACGCAAAAAGCCGCGCCACAGGCTGATCAGCGCCGAGCCCACGATGATCAGAATGATGAGGTAGTCAGCCCAGTTCATGCGCGCCTTGGCCGCCCGGCGTACCGCCTCGGAAACGGGGCGGTATTTTAGCAGGCAGGCCGATACCCTGCAGCGAAACGCGATGGCGCCCGCGCTGGCGCCGGCCATCCGCCGCCAGCGCTCAGCTCTCCGGCACCACCTCGGCGCGGCCGCCCGCAGCCCGCTGCACTTCTTTCACGGCGCGCTCGGCCGCCGCGCGCTCCGGATACGGCCCGACGCGCACACGGTAATAGTTGCGCCCGCTCTTGCGATAGCGGCTGATGTAGGCGTGCAATCCGTGCTTGACCAGTTGGTGTTCAATTGCAAGCGCGTTGCGCTCATTGCCGTAGCTGCCGGCCTGC
This sequence comes from Natronospirales bacterium, assembly GCA_018971605.1. Lineage (GTDB taxonomy): Bacteria > Pseudomonadota > Gammaproteobacteria > Natronospirales > REEB76 > REEB76. Next base: position 4,015 of record JAGXAL010000014.1, read on the forward strand.
ACCGCCCACTTGCCGGTCGCCGGAGCTGGCGCGGCCCGAGGCGGTGCTGTGACTTGCCGGGAAGGTTTGGCAGCCAACGGCGGGGGCACCGGCGCAGCAGTTTGAGCGGACGACACTTCAGGCGCTGTCTGCACGGCAGCACCGGCAGCGGGCACGATGGACGAACCCGTCGGGCCATTCAGGGCCATGTGGTAGGTCGTCTGTGCGGTTGGTGCGGTGGTCGCCTGTGGCAAGGCCAGTTTCTGGGTCACCGTGGTGTCAGGCGCCGAACCGCCCTTGAGCACCCAGGGAATGATGATGATTGCCAGAATTACCAGCACCACCGCGCCGATCAGGCGCTCCTTCAAGCCAATCTGCATTTCCCGGTCTCCGTTGCGGCGCAGTTGCCGTTTCAGGCGCCATTGGTAACCGATTCATGCAAAATGCGCAAGATTGCGCCGACCGTCTGGAACGAACCGAATACCACGATACGGTCGCCGCGCTGCGCAATACGGCGGGCCGCCCGCCAGGCGTCTGCGACCGAGGCATGTTCCTCCAGCCGCGCCCGGGGCAAAGCAGTGCGCAGCCTCGCAGCCAGCTCCGTGGCGCTCTGTCCGCGCGCGCCGCCGAGTCCGCCCGCAAACCAGAGGTCAAAGCTGCCGGCCAGTTCTTGGGCCACGGCTTCCGCGGTCTTGTCGCGGAACATGCCGACCACGGCGAGCGTACGGCCTTGACCACGCGTGGCAGCAAGATTGGCGGCGAGCACGCGCGCGGCATCCTGATTGTGCGCCACGTCAAAGATCATCTCGACCGCGCCCGGCACCCGCTCAAAGCGCGCCCTGATCGTTGCTTTGCGCAAGCCCTCGCGAATCGCCGAGTCACCCACTTCCAAGTCGGCACGCACCGCCCTCAGCAAGGCGATGACACTCGCCGCATTGTCGTACTGGGTGCGGCCGAGCAAGGCTGGCGGCGGCAGGGCTTCGATGCGCACCGTATCAGCCTGCCAACTCCAGCAATCACCGTTTGCGCGCCAGTCGAAGTCCCGGCCCAGCACTTGCAAATCGGCCCCAAGCTGCTGCGCCGTTTGCAGCAAGCACGCCGGTGGATTGCGGTCGCCGCAAATTGCCGGACGGTGGCGGCGGTAAATACCGGCTTTCTCATAACCGATGCTGTCGCGGTCTGGTCCCAGCCACTCCATGTGATCCAGTCCTACCGAGGCCACCAACGCACCTAAAGAATCCACCGCATTCACGGCATCCAGCCGCCCGCCCATCCCGACTTCCAGCACCGCCACCTCGATTTTGTGGTCGTGGAAGATATCCAGTGCGGCGAGCGTCCCGAACTCGAAATACGTGAGACTGGTCTCGCCGCGCACCGTGTCCACGCGTTCAAATGCCGCACAGAATTCCGCGTCACTCGCCTCGACGCCGTTCACGCCAACGCGCTCGTTGTAGCGCAGCAAATGCGGAGAGGTATAAACACCCACCTTATAGCCTTGGGCGCGCAGCATGGCATCCAGAAATGCCGCGCAGGAGCCTTTGCCGTTGGTGCCGCCCACGGTCAGCACTTTGAACGGCGGCTGCTCCAGCCGCATGGCACTCAAAACCCGCCTGACCCGATCAAGTCCGAGGTCAATCGGATTCGGGTGCAGATGCTCCTGCCAGCGGAGCCAGTCGGCGAGAGTGTTGAAGCGCATGGGATGAATGGCAGCCTATAAAACGTGCTGCGTGCTGGGTGCTAGGTAAGGAATTGAAAGGAAAATTTTACTTTTTTTAAGCACTCAGGATTCGGCACTTTCTTTCGGTGCCGGTTGGCGGGTAAGCATGGCGAGGAGCGAGGCCAGCTTGTCGCGCATCTCCCGCCGGTCCACGATCATGTCGAGGGCGCCGTGCTCCAGCAGGAATTCGCTGCGCTGAAAACCTTCCGGCAGGGTTTCACGCACCGTCTGCTCGATGACGCGCGGGCCGGCAAAGCCGATGAGCGCCTTGGGCTCGGCGACGTTGACATCGCCGAGCATGGCCAGCGAGGCCGATACCCCGCCGGTAGTCGGATCGGTCATCACCGAAACAAACGGCAAACCTTGACGCGACAAGCGCGCCAACGCCGCGCTGGTCTTGGCCATCTGCATGAGCGAGATCAGCGCTTCCTGCATGCGTGCGCCGCCACTCGCGGAGAAATTGACCAGCGGCGCATTTTCCTCGATAGCCGCGCCCACGGCGCGCACGAAGCGCTCGCCCACCACCGCACCCATGGAACCGCCCATGAACTTGAACTCGAAGGCGCAGGCGACGACACGCATGCCCTTGAGCCGGCCCTTCATGGCCACCAGCGCATCTTTCTCGTTGGTGGCTTTCTGCGCGAGCTGCAGGCGATCCTTGTATTTCTTGCTGTCGCGGAAGCGCAGAATGTCCACCGGCTCGACGCTCGCGCCGATTTCCACTCCCGAACCCGGATCCAGGAACATCTCCAGGCGTTGGCGCGCCGTGAGGCGCATGTGATGGCCGCACTTGGGGCAGACAAACAAATTGCGTTCCAACTCGGCGCGGTACAGCACCGAATTGCACTCCTCGCACTTGCTCCACAGGCCCTCAGGAATGCCGCGCCGCGCAGGACGCGGTTCTTCGGTGTTGACCGCCGACGGAACGAGTTTCTTGAACCAGTTCATGCCCGATCGTGCCCCGCGTTGATTGCCGGACTCCGCTTACGCCCGCGCCGCGTCCATGGCCTGGCGCAATTCGCGTACGAACGCGCCCACCTTGGTCAGCATGTCCCTGCGCTGTGACTGGAATTCCGCGATGCGGCCGACGATGGCGCTGCCGACCACGACGGCGTCCGCCATGCCTGCCAGCTGCGCCGCCGTATGCGCATCGCGCACCCCGAAGCCCACGCCGACCGGCAGGCGCGTGGTGCGCCGCACGGACTCCAGTCGCCGGCGCACCGCGGCGACATCCAGATTGGCCGCGCCGGTTACACCCTTGAGTGAAACATAATAAACGAATCCGGCCGCGGTTTCGCAGATGCGCTTGAGGCGCGCCGCGTCGGTGGTGGGCGCGAGCAGGAACACCGGGTCGAGACCGCGCGCACGCAACAGCCCGGCCAGCGGTTCGGCCTCCTCGGGAGGCATATCCACGGTCAGCACGCCATCCACGCCGGCTTCGGCTGCGGCCGTGACAAAGGCCTTGAGTCCGAAAGCTTCCAGCGGGTTCAGATAGCCCATCAACACCACCGGCGTGCGCGCGTCTTGCGCGCGGAATTCACGCACCATGGCAAGCACGTCGGCAAGCGTGGTGCCGTGTTTGAGTGCGCGTTCACAGGCCTGCTGGATTACCGCGCCGTCGGCGGTGGGGTCGGAAAACGGCACGCCCAGCTCCAGCACGTCGGCACCGGCCTCGACCAGCGCGTGCATCAGCGGCACGCTTGCGGATTTGTCCGGATCGCCGGCGGTGATGTACGGCACCAGCGCGGTCCGTCCGGCGCGCTTCGATTCCGCGAAACGTTGCGCCAGCCGGCTCACAATTCGATGCCTTCGTGCGAGGCCACGGTATGGATGTCCTTGTCGCCGCGGCCGGACAAATTCACGATGATGATTTGATCCCCGCGCATCGTTGGCGCGAGCTGCATGGTATAGGCCACCGCGTGCGCGGATTCCAGCGCCGGCATGATGCCTTCGTGGCGCGTAAGCGCATGGAACGCCTGCAAGGCCTGGCTGTCGGTAATCGTATCGTAAGTCACCCGGCCGATGTCCTTCAGCCAGGCGTGTTCCGGCCCAACCCCGGGATAATCCAAGCCCGCCGAAATGGAATGGGTTTCCCGAATTTGACCGGCCTCGTCTTCCAATAGATAAGTACGGTTGCCGTGCAGTACGCCGCTGCGCCCGGCGGTCAGCGAAGCCGCGTGCTTGCCGCTCGCCAGCCCCTCGCCGCCGGCCTCGACGCCGTACAGGCGCACGTCGTCATCCAAGAAGGCATGGAACAGGCCGATGGCATTGGAACCCCCGCCCACGCAGGCGACCAGCGCGTCCGGCAGCCGGCCCTCGGCGCTCAACACCTGCTGCCGGGCTTCCTCGCCGATGCAGGCATGGAAGTCGCGCACCATCATCGGATAGGGATGCGGACCGGCCACGGTGCCGATCACGTAAAACGTGTTGTCCACGTTCGCCACCCAGTCACGCATGGCCTCGTTGAGCGCGTCCTTGAGCGTGCGCGAACCCGAGGTCACCGGCACCACCGTGGCGCCCAACAACTTCATGCGATACACGTTGATCGCCTGGCGGTGCATGTCCGCCTCGCCCATGTACACCACGCACTCGAAGCCGAAGCGCGCGGCCACCGTCGCCGTGGCCACCCCGTGCTGGCCGGCGCCGGTCTCGGCAATCAACCGGGTCTTGCCCATGCGCTTGGCGAGCAGCGCCTGGCCGAGGGCATTGTTGATCTTGTGCGCGCCGGTGTGGTTCAAATCCTCGCGCTTGAGATAAATGCGTGCACCCTGGCACTCGGCAGTCAGACGTTGCGCCAGATACAGCGGCGAAGGCCGGCCGACATAGTCGCGCAGGTCGCGCTGCAACTCCGCCTGAAAATCCGCATCGCGGCGGCACTGTTCATAGGCCGCGCGCAGATCTTCGACCGGACCCATGAGGGTTTCCGCCACGAAGCGTCCGCCGTAGACGCCAAAGTGGCCGCCGGCATCCGGAAGACGGCGCAGTGATTCCCTGAATGACGCAGTTTGCTTAAGCGGTCGAGACACGCTGCACCTCACGCACGAATTCACTCATCTTTCTTTGATCCTTGATGCCCGGAGCGCTCTCCACGCCGCTGGACACGTCCACGCCGTAGGGATGCACGCTGCGGATTGCGTCCGCGACATTTTCCGCATTCAATCCGCCGGCGAGAATCAGCGGCGGCCAGGCAATCGGCGGCACCCGGTTCCAGGCAAAGCGCGCGCCTTGGCCGCCCGGCTGGCCGTGCGCATGGCTGTCCAGCAGCAATGCACAGGCGTCGGCATAGCGTCGCGCATAGTCGCTTGCATCCGCGCCGCCGCCCATGGGCACGGCCTTGACGTAAGCACGCCCGAAGGCCCGGCAGAATTCCGGCGATTCCTCGCCGTGAAACTGCAGCACATCGATGCGCATGCTGTGCAATACCTGCTCCACATCCGCACGCGCAGGATTCATGAATACCGCGGTCATCGTCAGCAACGCCGGCGCGCTGGCCGCCAAGTCCCGCGCCTGCGCGAGTGACAGGCAACGCGGGCTCGCAGCGTAGAACACCAGCCCGACGGCATCCGCACCGAGCTGCGAGGCCAGTGCAACATCTTCGCGACGCATCATACCGCAGAGCTTGATTCGTACACGCATGTGGCAATCTTGGTAGATGAATGGGCGCGTTCAAGCGCCAGCCGGCAAACCGTCAAACAACGCATCTTCCGGCACCGGAATAGTGTAGGCGGGCGGATACAGCACTGCCACGAAACACAAGCCCTGCGGCGGCGCAGTCACGCCGCCGAGTTTGCGATCGCGACCCTGCAGCACGGCGTGCGCCCAGTCGGATGGATGTTTTTGTGCGCCAATTGCGATCAAAACACCGGCGATGTTGCGCACCATGTGATGCAGGAAACCGTCGGCCACCACTTCCAGCGTCACCCGCTCGCCGCGGCGCCGCACGTCCAGCCGCTGAAGGGTGCGCACCGGTGAGCGCGCCTGGCACTCGACCGCCCGGAACGCGGAGAAATCATGCTGACCCAGCAAGTGTCGCGCCGCTGCCTGCATCGACTCGATATCCAAAGCCGCATGCACCCAGGTGCCACGCAAGCGCGCCAAGGCCGGGCGCGTCGGGCGGTTCACAATCGTGTAACGGTAGTGGCGTGCGCGCGCCCGGAAACGCGCATGAAAATCCTCCGGTACTTCGAGGATCCAGCGCAGCGCAACATCCTTGGGCAAATTGGAATTTATGCCCAGCAGCCAACTGCGTGCCGAGCGCTGCGCCTGCGTATCGAAATGCGCCACCTGGCCGCTGGCGTGCACGCCGGCGTCGGTGCGCCCGGCACAGGTCAGTTCGACCGGATGATCCGCAACGCTGGCAACGGCGGCTTCGACACAGGCCTGCACGGTGCGGCCGGGATGCGCCTGACGCTGCCAGCCCATGAACCGGGTACCGTCATATTCAAGGCCGATTGCCAGTCGCATGGATGAGTGCCGTACCAGCACGCGGTGTCGCGGTTGCTGCCCGAAGCGCCTGTTCGAGCTGCAATCACCACCCGCAACGTGCTTGTGGCGTAAAACTCGAAACCTTAACTGACGCTCGAATCAGCCAAGCTGCTGCATGAGCTTCTGGGCTTCCTGCTTTTGCTGGCTGTCGCCCTCTTCGAGGACTTCGGTCAGGATGTTCTTGGCGCCTTCCGAATCGCCCATGTCAATGTAGGCGCGTGCCAAATCAAGCTTGGTGCCGATTTCATTCAGGCCGGTGGTCTCTTCACCCGCCCGGGCTGCCGCACTGGGAGCGGTTGCGGTGCCAGTGGCCGGGCGCGGTACGTCCACATCGGCATCCGCCGCCAGTGACAGCGCGGCACCGCTACGCGTGCCTTCATCCTGCGGCGGCACGTTGGTGTTGACGAAATCCGAGAGTTCCTTGAGCGCCTTGTCGAATTCCACTTGGGAATCGGTGCCGAAATCGGCGGTCACCGTGCTCACGCCGGCCTTGCTGGTCTTGGGCTTGGCACCCGCTGCTGCGGGCGCGGGCTCCGCAGCTTTGGGACTGGCCTTGGGCTTGAGCGGCGCGGGCTCCAGATCAGGCAGCGCAAAATCCACCACGTGACTTTCTTCCGGGGGCTTGACCCCGGTCGCCTCCGAGACCACCACCGGACGCATGCCTTCGAAAGCACCCGCCAGCGGATCGAGATCCGTGTGCACCGCCGTGCCCGTGCCGCCGCTCTCCAACGGGATATCCACGGTTGCCGCCGCCGCTCCGGACGCCGTGCCACCTTCGGCAAACAACGGATCATCCGCTGCGACTTGCCGACCCATGATCGCAACCTTCTCCCAATCCTTGTCCGGCGCTGCGCCCATTTCTTGGCGCAGATTGCGTGCGATGTCCACAAAATTCGTGCGATCGCCGGCGGTGAAATACACCTCCAGCAACTTCAGCTTGAGATCCCTCCGTCCCGGATCCTGGGCCAGACCTTTTTTCAACACTTCCGCGGCCTGATCGTACAGGCCGTAGGCCATGTGAAAATCCGATTCCGCCAAGGGATCGGCTTCGTTCGGCTTCATCGTCGCGGTAGAGGCAGCAGCGACCGCCGTCGCTGCTTCCGCGCTTGCAGCTTTGCCGGGTGTCGCAGGCTTGCCGGCTGCAGGCGTCGCCGTGACATCCTTGAGTCCGGCTTTCTCCTCTTTTTCCCAATCCGTGATTTGCGCCGCGGATGCCTTGCTCTTTGGCCTGACGGGTGTGCTGCTGGCCGCCGCGGCATTGCGGCGCTTGCGCACCACCATGCCGATAGTGATCAGCACAATCACGATAATGATCAGGACGATAACGTAGGGGTTGAACAAGGAACCCAGCAAGCCGCCGGATTCGGCGGGTTGATTCACCACTACCGGCGTCTTGAGCTTGGACTTGGCCAGCGGTTTGGTGACGGTCGGCTTCTCGGGCGTGAGCGGCGTCACTTTGGTAACCGTCGGCTGTTTGTTCTCCTTGCCCGCCTGCACCTGCACTGCGGCCAGCCCGCTACTCGCCAGCATGATCGGCGCTTTGGCAGCAGTGCTGGCGGCGGCAGCCTGACTGGTGCCCGTGCCGCCCGCCGCAGACGCAGCCTTGGTTCCCTTGCCGGTGCCGGGCACCTGATTTTCCGCAGTCTGTGCCGCAGAGGACGGGGCCACCAGCGTCAGCGACGGCTGTTCGCCGGCCGGTGCAGCCGCGGCCGGGTGCGTTGCGGCCAGACCGCGCCGGCTGCGCCACTCAGCGATTTGCGTGCGCACTTCGGAATTGGCATCGGCCACCTGCACGGCCTGGATGTCGTCGGCATTCGGTATGCGCAACACATACCCGGCTTTCATGAGATTGATGTTGCGCATGAAGACTTCGGGATTGGCGCGGTAAATGGCAATCATCATTTGATTGAGAGTCACGCCCTGCGGACGCAACTTGAGCGCGATCTCGGACAGGGTTTCACCGCGATGAATGGGACCGTAATTGCCACCCAGCTCGGCTTGGCCGCTCGGGGCGCTCACGGCTGGAGCTGCCGGCGGCACGGCTGCTTGCGCTGGAACCGTGGGAGCCGCGACCACCGGCTTGGCTGCCGTCGCGGCCGTCGGCGCAACCGTGCTGGGCGCCGGTGCCGCGGTCGCGGGCGCAGCGCTCACCGGCGCGGCGGTCGCCGCTGCCGGCGTCGGCGCCGCTTGCGTGGTGGATTCAAAATTCGGGGGATTCAGGAAAACGGTGTATTCGCGGATCAGCTCGCCGTTGTCCCAGGTGACATCCAGAAGCACGTCCAGAAAGGGTTCGCGGAATGGCTGGCTGCTGCTCACATGAATGCTGGCGGTGCCATTGGTGCCGGGCACCACCTTGAACTGCAACTGGCTGAGCGCGTTCGACATGGGGATGCCGGCTTGCTGGAACTGCGCCGCGCTCGCCAGCTTCACGTGCAGGCTGCTGATCTCGTCGGGCGCGGCACTCACGACTGCAATGTCCGCGCTCAAGGGCTGATTCAGCGCAGAATTGAGTTTGATTTCGCCCAAGCCGAGCGCATTGGCTGCCAGAGGCAACGCCGTCAGCGCCAAGGCCAAGACAAACACAAGCTTCTTACTCATGCTCTCTCCCCAACCTGCCCGCACTACGCCGTCCCCAACGGGGGCCAGCCCCGATGACACCGTCACCTACAGCTCAGAAGGCTCTTTACAAAACCCGCCTAACTATAGCTTATAAATAGCTTTTCACCAACAATTCAGCCACCTGGATACTGTTCAGGGCCGCACCTTTGCGAATGTTGTCCCCTACTACCCACAGGTCCAGCCCCCGTGGATGGGACAGGTCTTCCCGAATACGCCCGACGAACACCGCGTCGCGGTGCGCAGCCTCGGTGGCAGCGGTCGGATAACCCCCGGCGCGACGCTCATCCAGCACCTCGACCCCCGGCGCTGATCGCAGCAGGGCCCGGGCCCGATCCGCCGTGATTTTCTCACGGGTCTCGATATGCAGGGCCTCGGAATGGCCGTAGAACACCGGCACCCGCACCGCCGTGGCGTTCACGCCGATGGCGTCATCGCCCAGAATCTTGCGGGTTTCCCAGACCATCTTCATCTCTTCGCGCGTATAGCCGTTGTCCTGGAACTCGTCGATGTGCGGCAGCACGTTAAAGGCGATCTGCTTGGGAAACTTGCCGCCCTTTCCCAGCGGCTGGGCGTTCAAGAGCCGCGCCGTCTGCTCAGCCAGTTCCCGGATCGCACGCGCGCCGGCGCCGGACACCGACTGGTAGGTAGCCACGTTGATGCGCTCGATACCCACGGCGTCGTGGATCGGCTTGAGCGCCACCAGCATTTGCATGGTCGAGCAGTTCGGATTCGCGACGATCCCGTGGTTGCGGTACTGCGCCAGCGCCTGCGGATTGACTTCCGAAACCACCAGCGGGATGTCCGCCTGATAGCGGAATTGCGAGGTGTTATCCACCACCACGCAGCCGGCGGCCGCAGCCTTGGGCGCGTATTCCGCCGATACCCTGGACCCGGCGGAAAACAGGCCAATCCGCGCCTTGGAAAAATCGAAACTCGCGAGCGGCTCGACCTTGAGCTGAGTGCCGTTGAATTCCACGCGTTTGCCGGCGGAGCGCTCACTCGCCAGTGCATAGACTTGCCCGAACGGGAATTTGCGCTCAGCCAGGATTTCCAGCATGGCGCCGCCCACGGCGCCGGTGGCGCCCACCACCGCCACATCAAAAGTTTTCACGGGTTCTCCGGAGAAATGGCCAACATCCTGCACGCAGGATTTTAACGTGTTTTCGGCGGAATCGGCGCGAGTGGTGCCGCGACATCCGCATTCTGGGCGCGCTGGCGCAGTGCATGATCCATCAGCACCAGCGCCAGCATGGCCTCAACGATGGGCACAGCGCGAATGCCGACACAGGGGTCATGCCGCCCGTGCACGCTGATTTCCGCCGCCTCGCCGTGAATATCAATCGTGCGCGCCATCAAACGCAAACTCGACGTGGGCTTCACCGCCACATTCACCACGATGTCCTGGCCGGTGGAGATGCCGCCGAGAATTCCGCCGGCGTTGTTGGACAAAAATCCCTGCGGTGTCAGCTGATCGCGATGCTCGCTGCCTTTCTGCGTGACCGCGGCAAAGCCCGCGCCGATTTCCACGCCCTTGACTGCATTGATGCCCATCATGGCGGCGGCAATCTCCGCGTCCAATTTGTCGAACACCGGTTCGCCCCAGCCGGGCGGCACGCCACTCGCCGTCACAGTGACGCGCGCGCCCACGGAGTCCCCGGACTTGCGCAACGCGTCCATGAACTCTTCCAGTTCCGGCACCCGCGCGGGATCAGCGCAGAAAAACGCATTGCCATCAATCGCAGTGACATCCCTGACCGCCAGCGTCAGCGGACCGAGTTGCGCGAGCCAGCCGCGAATGCCGATGCCATAGCGCTCGCGCAGATACTTGCGGGCGATGGCGCCTGCCGCGACGCGCATCACGGTTTCGCGCGCCGAAGCACGCCCGCCGCCGCGCCAGTCGCGGACACCGTACTTCATTAGATAGGTATAATCCGCATGCCCCGGCCGGAACTTGTCCTTGATGGCTTCGTAGTCTTTCGGCTTCTGGTCGGTGTTTCTCACCAGCAGACCGATCGGCGTACCGGTGGTGCGTCCCTCGAACACGCCGGAAAGTATTTCCACCTGATCCGCTTCGTGACGCTGCGAGGTGTGGCGCGAGGTTCCGCTGCGCCGCCGATCCACCTCATGCTGGATGTCGGACTCAGCCAGTGCCATTCCCGGCGGGCAACCATCCACGATGCCGCCGAGCGCCGCACCGTGGCTCTCGCCAAAACTGCTGACCACGAACAGGCGCCCGAAACTGTTACCGGACATGCGCGGCCCGATTGATTTTCTTCGATATCGTGGTCACTTGCGCACTGTTCAGCAGGAATACTTCCGCCTGCCCGCGTTCGAATTCGAGCCAGGTGAACGGCAGCTCGGGGTAGGCTTGCTCGAGCGCCCAGCGGCTGTTGCCCACCTCCACGACGAGGATGCCGCCCGGCGCCAGGTAGGCAGGCGCCTCGGCAAGAATCCGGCGCACGATGTCCAGGCCATCCATGCCGGCCGCAAGACCCAGCGCCGGCTCTGCCCGATGTTCCTCCGGCAGTGTCCGCATGTCTTCGGCATCCACGTAAGGCGGATTGCTGACGATGATGTCGTAGCGCTCCGCGGGCAGACCCCGGAACAGGTCCGCCTGCTGCAGCTTGACCCGGCTGCCGGCCTGCAGCTTTTCCACGTTGATGCGCGCCACTTCCAGCGCCGCCTCGGAAATATCGGTGGCGTCCACCTGCGCTTCAGGGAACGCCTGCGCACAGGCGATGGCAATGCAGCCGCTGCCCGTGCACAAGTCCAGGATGCGGTGCACGCGCTCGGGCTCAATCCACGGCTCGAATCCCTTTTCTATCAACTCGGCGATGGGCGAGCGCGGCACCAGCACGCGCTCATCCACGTAGAAATCCAGTCCCGCAAAACGCGCGTGGTGGGTGAGATAGGCGTAGGGCTTGCGGGTTTCCACCCGCTGGCGCAGCAGCGCATACACCGCACGTTTCTCCGCCTCGGTGAGCCGGGTTTCCAGCAGCCACGGCGGAATATCATGGTCGAGGTTGACGGCGTGCAGCACCAGATTCAGCGCTTCGTCCACGGCGTTGTTGGTGCCATGGCCGAAATGCAGTTGCGCGCGATTGAACGCGCTCGCGCCCCAACGCACAAAATCCGCGAGCGTATTCAGCTCGGTGCCGATTTCCTCGAATTGTTCCACTGCAACTCCTGCGAAATCCGGCGCGTATCATAATCGAAATGGCAACAGCCAAAGTTTGCATGGCATAATTTCAGCATGCGCTTCAAGAAACCCTTGTACTACGTTCTGGCCGCGGTGCTTGCCGTGCTCATCGGCCTGGGCATCGGCTACTGGACCTTCGGGCGCCAGCGCGAGGTCACCGACAGCGGCGCACTGGTGCTGCATCCGCCCAAGCCGCTGCCCGCATTCGGGCTGGAGGCCGACACGCGATCACCGTTCACCCTTGCCAGCCTGCACGGCCACTGGAGTTTCCTGTATTTCGGCTACACCCATTGCCCAGATGTCTGTCCCACCACACTGGCCGATCTCGGCAAAATGTCCACGCAACTCGCAGATCTTCCCGCCGCCAGCCGGCCCACGGTGTATTTCATATCCGTGGATCCAAAGCGCGACACGCCGGGAGTGCTCGCGCGTTATCTGCGCTACTTCAATGCGGATTTCGTCGGGGTCAGCGGCGCTCCGGATCAGTTGCAGCTGCTCACCCACGCGCTGGGTGTGTCGTTTTCTTATGACCCGCCGGACCAGAGCGACAACTATAGCGTGGAGCATTCCTCGGTGGTCTTCCTCATCAATCCCGAGGCTGAGGAAGCTGCGGTCTTCACCTCACCCATCGTTCCATTGCGCATGGCCGATGACTACCGCATTATCCTGACGCAGCACGGAGATCGCTGATGCCAAACCGGCTGAAATTTTTGTGGTTGATATTGTTACTGCTAACGGGCGTCGCCTACGCACAGGGACCATCGGTCAGTGCCAGTCATGTGTGGATACGCGAGGCGCCACCCGGCGTGGACACGCTGGCGGCCTACCTCACGCTCACGAACCACACCGGCGAGACACTTACGCTAAGCAATGTCAGCAGCACGGATTTCAATTCTGTAACAGTGCATCGCACGCTGCAAAATAATGGCATGGACAGTATGGTAGCGGTGCCCCACCTGAGCATACCCGCGCACCAAAGCGTAAAGCTTGCGCCCGGCGGTTACCATCTGATGCTGATGCAACCCATCAAACCGTTGTATGACGGCGACCTGGTCATGCTGACCTTCACTTTTTCGGACCATTCATCGCTCAGCATCATGGCGCCGGTGCGCCGTGATGCACCACAATCCTGAAGGCATACGTGTGGCAAGCGGAGCGCGGCTCGGAGATTGGTTCAAGTCTGTCTGGCAATATCCGTTGCCGCAACATGCCATTTCACGATTTACCCATTGGCTGACGCGGCTCAAACATCCCGGATTCAAAAACTGGATGATCCGTGCATTCATCCGCCGCTTCGACGTGGATATGCGCGAGGCAGCAGAACCTAATCCGGACTCCTATCCGACGTTCAACGCTTTCTTCACGCGCGCGTTGCGCTCCGGCGTGCGGTCGGTTATCGCGGAGCCGGAAGCCATTGCCTGTCCCGTGGACGGCACAGTGAGTCAATACGGGGAAATCACCAACGGCCGAATCATTCAAGCCAAGGATCGCGATTTTAGTGCCCGGGAACTATTGGGCGGCGATCCCACACTGGCCGCCAAATTTGCCAGTGGCCTTTTCGTCACTTTGTATTTGTCACCCAGGGATTACCACCGCGTGCACATGCCATTCGACGGTATTTTGCGACGCATGCTGCACGTGCCCGGCCGGCTGTTCAGCGTCAATCCGCCGACCACGCGTGCGGTGCCCAGACTGTTTGCGCGTAACGAGCGTGTTGCCATGATTTTCGACACGACCGCCGGGTCAATGGCGGTGGTGATGGTGGGCGCACTCAATGTCGGCAGCATCGAAACCGTGTGGGCCGGGGAAATCACCCCACCACGCGGTTATGTGCTGCGTTCCTGGGATTATCTCGACGACAACATGAAGTTTGCCAAAGGTGCGGAGCTGGGCCGCTTTAACATGGGCTCCACGGTGATCCTGCTGTTCGCCTCCAGCCACACACGCTGGGAAACCATGCTCAAACCGGATGTCAGCGTGCGCATGGGTCAGCAAATCGGCCATGCAACCTGAGCAATCACTCCTGTCGCAGTAATTTCTGTCAAAGCGCGGCGACGAAAATTTGCGCCTGCTTCTCCAGACCAACACGGTCTGCTTCGTCAAAACGCGCGTGCTTGGCGCTGTCGATATCCAGCACGCCGAGCAATGCGTCGCTCTTGACCAGCGGCACCACCAGTTCCGAGCGCGAGGCACTGTCACAGAATATGTGCCCCGGAAACTTGTTCACGTCGGGCACCAGGATGGATTCACGCTTGGCGGCCGCCGTGCCGCACACGCCCTTGCCCATGGGAATGCGCACGCAGGCGGGTTTGCCCTGGAACGGCCCCACCACCAGTTCGCCGTCTTTCAGGAAATAAAATCCCACCCAATTCACGTCCGACAAATTGTGATAAAGCAGCGCACTGAGATTCGCGGCATTGGCGATCAAGTCGCGCTCGCCATGCAGCAAACCCTGCGCCTGCTGCGCCAGCTCCGCATACAAGGTCGGCTTGTCAGTTGCAGAAATACTCTTGAGTTCAAACATGCGGGTGCAGCGTCAGCAGCGATTGGACTGCCGTTATTCTACGCCGCACAATGATTGCGTGCTGTTTCAGGAAATTCTGCCTTGCCGTACTTGCTGCTGTCAGACCTGGTGGTGGTGATCCACTTCGCCTTTGTAATCTTCGTGATTGCAGGCGGGCTGCTGCTGTTTTTGCGCTGGTGGCTGGCGTTTGCGCACCTGCCGGCCTTCGTCTGGGGCGCACTGGTGGAATTTACGCACTGGATTTGCCCGCTCACCTATCTGGAAGATGCGCTGCGCGAGCAAGCAGGGCTGGCCGCTTACCGCGGCGACTTCGTGACCCATTACCTCATGCCGATCCTGTATCCGGCACATCTGACTGCCAATATTCAATTGTTGCTGGGCAGCCTGGTGACCGGCATCAACATCGTCATCTATACCGCACTACTGTGGCATTGGCACAAGATCAAGCGCGCTCCATCGAGAACGCGATAACCTCTTCTATCGATTTTGCCCCGGCTGCCAGCATCACCACGCGATCGAAGCCCAGCGCCACGCCCGAACAATCCGGCAGGCCATGCTGCAAAGCGGATAGCAGGCGCTCATCCAGCGGCACGTCGGGCGAGCCCCGTGCACGTCGGTAGTCCCGGTCGGAGTCAAAGCGACGGCGCTGTTCATCGGCGTCCGCGAGTTCGTGAAAACCGTTGGCGAGTTCCATGCCATTGAAGAAGATCTCGAAACGCTCCGCCACGGGCGGATTTTCCGGACGGATGCGCGCCAGCGCCGCCTGGCTCGCCGGATAGTCATATATAAAGCTGAGGCCCTGCCGCCCAAGCTGCGGATACACCAGTTCGGCAGCCACCAAGTCCAGCCAGCCGTCATAATCCAGGTCGCCCTCGGCCGGAACACGCCGGCCCGATTCCTGCAGCACGCGCAGGCAATCGCGTTCACGCGCAGTGAACGAGTCCAGCCGCGCATGGCGCTCAAACGCTTCACGGAAGCTGAGATATTCGGTTGCGGCTGGCGTCGCCGGCAACAGCTCGCCAATCAGCTCGGCCACTTCCTGCATCAGGCGGCGCAGGTCGAAACCCAGCCGGTACCATTCGATCAGCGTGAACTCGGGATTGTGCCGGCGTCCGGCTTCGCCGTCGCGGAATACCTTGCAGAGCTGCCAGATGTCGCCGCTGCCGGCGGCCAACAGCCGCTTCATTGGAAATTCCGGTGAGGTGTGCAAATACAGTTGCTTGGCGGCCGTGCTCGCGACGCGGAAGCTGGCCAGATGCCGGTCGGTGGCCCCCGCCTGCGAGAGCGCCGGGGTTTCCACTTCCAGCACCTTGCGGGCCTCAAAGAAAGCGCGGGTTTTTTTCAGCAGTTCCGCACGTAGCCGGAGATTAGCGAGACTCGCTGTAGGTCGCCATATACTCATATTCAAATCCGGAGACGTCTCAACATCGAGAGGCCGAGAATCAGGATTTTTGACCGAGGACAAGGCGCAGCGCATGCGAGGAACGGAGTTTACACGCTAGTAAATGATCACCGGGGCACGCGCTGCAACGCCGTCATTCGGTCAAAAAGACGGTTCGCAGGCTTATTCTTTTACCCGCGCCGAGTATTTCCCAGTACGCGTATCCACCTTGATGACCTCGCCCTCGTTTACGAACAGTGGCACCTGCACCGTGGCGCCGGTTTCCACCGTTGCCGGTTTGGTGGCGCCGCTCACGGTGTCGCCGCGCACGCCCGGCTCACAATGCGTGATCTTGAGAATCGCGAATATCGGCGCCTGCACTGACAGCGGCCGGCCATTCCACAGCGTGATGATGCAAGTCTCCTCGCCCTTGAGCCACTTGCCAGCATCGCCCATGGCGGTCTTGTCGGCGGCCAGTTGCTCGTAGTTCTCGGGATTCATGAAATGCCAGAGTTCGCCGTCGTTGTAGAGATACTGGAATTCCATGTCGGTGACGTCCGCGGCTTCCATGGTGTCGCCCGATTTGAAATTGCGGTCCAGCACCTTGCCGGTGCGCAGATTGCGGATCTTCACGCGGTTGAAGGCCTGGCCCTTGCCGGGTTTCACGAACTCATTTTCGACGATGTTGTAGGGATCGCCGTCCATGATGATCTTGAGGCCGGCTTTGAATTCGCTGGTGCTGTAACTTGCCATTTTCTTCCCGCCCGGTTGGATGCAAAATAGCGGCCCGCGCCGCCCAAAAAAAGCGCGCCATCATACAACCAACGCCTCTTTGAAGGCAGCCTCCTGGAATCGAATCGCGCATGGCCGCCCAATGGCAGATCGAACTAGCCGACGCCGTCAGCGACCCGGCGGAACTGCTGCGTTTGCTGGAGCTGGATGATGCACTGCTGTCCGCGGCACGCGCCGCCGCCGGCGACTTCCCGCTGCGCGTGCCGCGCAGCTTTGTGGCGCGCATGCGCAAGCGCGATCCCGCCGATCCGCTGCTGCGTCAGGTGCTGCCGCTGGGCGCCGAGCTCGAAGCACAGCCCGGTTTCAGCGACGATGCGGTGGGAGATCTGGCGAGCCGCGCCGCACCGGGCGTGCTGCACAAATATCACGGGCGGGCGCTGCTGATTACCACCGGCGCCTGTGCGGTCAACTGCCGGTATTGCTTCCGCCGCCATTTCCCCTACGCCGACGAAAACGCTCGCAGCGACCACTGGCAGTCCGCGCTCCGATATATAAGTGCCGACTCCAGCATCGGCGAAGTCATTCTGAGCGGCGGCGACCCGCTGTCGCTGAACGACCGGATACTGGCGGAGCTGGTGGCAAGCCTGCAGCAGATCCCGCACCTGCACACGCTGCGCATCCACAGCCGTCAGCCGATCGTGTTGCCGGCGCGCGTGGACACCGAGCTGCTGGAGTGGCTGAGCCGCTGCCGCTTGCGTAAAGTGATGGTGGTGCACGCCAACCACGCCCGGGAACTCAATGCCGAGGTCGCGGAAGCGTTTGCGAAGTTGCAAGGCGCCGGCGCCACGCTGTTCAACCAATCGGTGCTGCTCAAGGGCGTCAACGACTCGGCAGAGGCCCTGGCCGAGCTGTCGCGGCAACTGTTTGCGGCCGGCGCCATCCCCTACTACCTGAATCTGCTGGATCGCGTGCGCGGCACGGCCCATTTTGAAGTGCCGGAGGCCCGTGCCCGGGACCTCATGCGGAGTCTGCGAGCGCAACTCCCCGGTTATCTGGTGCCGCGGCTGGTGCGCGAGATTCCCGGTGCTCCCTGCAAAACGCCGCTGACGGAAATTTGACCACCCGCGTGCACTTGTCTGGTTTAACCCTTACACTTTCCGCCGTGACCATGCCGGATTCCTGAGGATTGGACCTTGTCGCCAAGGAGCGCACTGCCTGTCTTGATCATCACCGCCTCCCAGAACGAGGCGGAACAGCTGAACAGCGCCTTGCGCAGCGCCGGTTACCCGGTGCAGCCGCTGTGGGCATCGGACGTCGACAGCGCCGAAAAAAACATCAAGGCGCAGCGTCCTGACCTGATTCTGTGTTCCATGAGCGTACCGAGCGCCTCATTCCAGGACATCGTCAAGCTGCGCGACATGTCGCTGCCGAACGTCCCGATCATCGCCCTCAGCGACACCACCGATCCGGAACTGGTGGCGGAAATCATCGACAGCGGCGCGCGCGACCTGGTATCCATCACCCAGACCGAACATGTGCGCGCGGTGGTCACGCGCGAACTCGAAGTCCTGCAACTGGCGCGTGAACTGGAACAGAAAGGCCTGACGCTCAAGGAATATGAACAGCGCATCAGCTTGGTGATGCGCGATACCAAGAACGCCATCGCCTACGCGCACGACGGCATTCTGCTGAACGTGAACCCGGCATTCCTGGAGCTCTTCGGTTACAGCGCCAGCGGGCAGCTCGAAGGCCAGCCGGTGCTGGAACTGTTCGGCGGCGAATCCCAGTTGGCGCTCAAGGAAGCGCTGAAGCTGGCCGCCAAGGGCCAGGCGGTGAAACCACTGCCGCTCGGTGCCAAACACGCCGAAGGCAACCTGCTGGAAATCACGCTGCAAATTGCCCGGGCGGAATTCGAGGGTGAACCGGCCCTGGAACTCTCCATCCGCAACGACAACAAGAGCAACGAAGCCGATGCCGCGATGCTCGCGCAGGCGCAGGCGCAATCCCAGGTGCAGATCGATTTGCTCACCCAGAAGCTTGCCGCCAGCGTGCAGCAGCTTACCACCGCACGCAACCTCGACATGCTCACCGGCTTCATCAACCGCATGCACTTCATCGAAGTCCTGCGCCAGGAACTCGCCAAGCACGTGAAATCCGCGGTGCGCGTGCTGCTGTACATCAAGCCGGACCAGTTTTCGCTGGTCATGGACAAGGTCGGCGTGATCGCGAGCGACGGCATCATCAAGGGCCTGGCGGACCTGGTGCGCACCAGCGTCGCCAAGGACGATATCGTGGCGCGCTTTGGCGGCACCGTGTTCGCGGTCATCATGACCCGCCACAAACTGAAGGAGATCACTGACTGGACGGAAAAATTCCACACTACTGTGGCCGCGCGGATTTTTGAGTCCATGGGCAAATCCACCAGCATGAGCTGCAGCATCGGCTACGTGCTGCTGGATGAGCACAATCGCGATGCTGAGCAGGCGCTGGTGCACGCCAAGGAGGCCCACACCAAGGCCAGCTTGAGCGAGGGCGGTTCAGTCGTGGCCTGGATGCCGGCCAAGGTGGATTCGCAAGGCAAGACCACCGAGACCGAATGGAAGCGCAGCATCACCGATGCGCTCAAAACCAACCGTTTCATGCTGGCCTACCAATCCATCGCCAGCCTCATGGGCGATGCCACCGAAGCACTGGACATGCTGGTGCGCATGCGCGACGAGGACAACAACGAAATCCCCAACAAGGATTTTCTGCCGGCCGCGGAACGCTGCGGCATGATGGTTGCCATTGACCGCTGGGTGGTGGAACGCAGCCTGCGGATGCTCGAGGAACGCACCAAGCAGAATCGCGCGGCGCGCCTGTTCGTGCGGCTCTCGGACCAGTCCCTGACCGACAAAAACCTGCTGCCGTGGCTGGAAAAACTGTTGAGCGGCGTATTCTTCTCCGCGGGACATCTGGTGTTCCAGATTTCGGAAAAATCCGCCGAAAAATACATCACCGACACGCGCGCGCTGGCGGAAGCTGCACACCGTTTACAGTGCGGGTTTGCGCTCGAACATTTCGGCCTGGGCCAGAATCCGCTGCACACGCTCGGACTCATCCGGCATGTGGACTACATCAAGATTGACGGCAGCCTGATCGCGGTGCTGGCGACCGAAGAGGACAAACGCAA
>JAGXAL010000116.1 GCA_018971605.1 Natronospirales bacterium
CGTAAACGCCCTGCTCCGCCCAGCGCTTGAGCATTTCCGGCTCACGCTGCGGCAGATTCGCCTTCATGGCGAACTCGGTGCGCGGCAGATTCAAAGTATGTTTGTAGTCAGTCACAATGCGTACTCACGATCCGGACCCTCAAACCAGCGCCTGCTGTTTCAACCAGGCACGCGCGGCGGCGACATCCCGCGCCATCTGTGCCTTGAGCGCTTCCAGGCTGGCAAACTGCGCATCGCCGCGCAATTGGTGCAGCAACTCCACCTGCAAGTGCCGTCCATACAACTCGCCGCTGAAATCAAAAACATAAATTTCCAGATGCGTCTCTTTGCCATTGACCGCCGGGCGCTCGCCCACATAAGCCGCGCCGTAATGTGCCGCGCCGTCTATGCCGTGCACCGCCGCCGCAAAAATACCGCGCACCGACGACACCCCGCGCTTCAACGCGATATTGGCGGTGGGGAACCCCAGCGTCCGCCCCAACTGCTCGCCGTACATCACCCGGCCGCTCAGGGAATACGGCACACCCAGCAGCTCGGCCGCCTGTTCCATTTGCCCGGCCGCAAGATACTCACGGATGCGTGTGCTGCTGATCCGCGCGCCCGCGCGCAACACTCCGGACAAACCCTGCATCGTAAACCCGTAGTCTGCGCCTGCCGCCTGTAGCGTGGAGAAGTCCCCGCCGCGCCCGTGGCCGAAGCGGAAATCGTCGCCCACCACCAGATAGCGCACACCCAGACCGCGGATCAGGACGCACTCGATAAACTCCGCGGCCGTCATTGCAGCAAGCGCCGCGTTGAACCGCAGGCACAGCAGCCGGTCCACGCCGCACTCCGCGAGCGCCTGGAACTTCTCGCGAAACGTCATCAAGCGTGCCGGCGCCGCGGCCGGAGCCAGATATTCTGCGGGCATCGGCTCGAACACCACCACCGTGGCGGGCAACTTCAGCTGCCGCGCCCGGGCTGCCAGTTCCTTGAGCACCTGCTGATGGCCCAGATGCACGCCATCGTAATTGCCGATGCTCGCAACACACCCGCGGTGCCGTGGTTTGAGGCCCGCCAAACCGCGGATCAGCTCCATGACGGTGTGCCGCAATTATATATAAGGAGTGCCTGCAATCAGCTCACCGGCGCGCGGCGCAAATGCTGCAGGCGGAAACCGCCGAGGAACAGCGCCGCGAAATACACCACGATGGCCGCCACAATCCAGATGGCGAGCCACAGCACGCGTTGCGACGCCCCGCGCTCCAGCCACACGTGCAACGGGCGCACCAGCACCCAGAGCAGCAACGCCATGACGGCATTGGCGATCAGCACCCGCCGCCACAAGAGCGGCCAACCCGCGGCCGGTTGATAGGCTTGCGTGCGCCGCAAGCCGTGGTACAACAGCCAGGCATTGATGAACGCCGCCAGCGACGTGGACAAGGCCAAGCCCGCGTGCGGCGCCGCCAGCCCGCTCATCGCCCAAGGAATCGTGATAATCAGATTGAGAACAATGTTGGCCACCACCGAAATCACACCGATCTTGACCGGTGTGCGTGAATCTTGGCGCGCGTAGAACCCGGGCGAGAACACCTTCACCAGCGTGAACCCCATCAGGCCGATGGCATACGCCATGAGACTCGCCTGCGCCATGCGCGAGTCGTAGGCATTGAAATGTCCGTAGTTGAACAAGGTCACCAGCAACGGTCCCGCCAGGAAAAACAAGCCGACTGCCGCGGGAATCGCCACCACCACCGCGAGCCGCAGCGCCCAATCGAGTGTGGCGGAAAACCCGGCGGAAGATTTCGCGGCGAACTGCTGCGCCAGGGTCGGCAGAATCACGGTGCTGAGCGCGATCGAGAACACGCCCAGCGGAAATTCCATGAGTCGGTCGGAATAGTACAGCCAGCTGACGCTGCCGGTCGCGAGGAACGAAGCGATGATGGTATCCACCACCAGATTGATCTGCGTCACCGAGGAACCGAACAGGGCCGGCAGCATCAGTTTCAAAATCCGCCGCACTGCCTCGTGGCCTTCCGATAGCCGTGGTCGCGGCATCAGCTTCAGGCGCAACAAAAACGGCATCTGAAAAGCGAGCTGCACCACGCCAGCAATGAACACGCCCCAGGCAAGTGCCATGCCGGGATTGTGCATATGCGGCGCGAGCCAGATAGCCGCGGCGATCAGGATAATGTTGAGCAGCACCGGCGTGAACGCCGGCACGCCAAAGCGGCCGTAGGTATTGAGAATGCCGCCGGCGAACGCGGTCAGCGAAATGAACAGCAGGTACGGAAACGTGATCCGCACCATAGCGACTGTGAGTTCGTACTTGCTTTCGTGGACGCTGAAACCCGGCGCGAAAATCCACACCAGCACCGGCGCGGCGATCACGCCGATGACCGTGACCACCAGCAGCACCAGTCCCAGGCTACCGGCCACACGATCCGCGAGTTCCTTGACCTCATCGTGCTCGCGGGTGGTCTTGTATTCCGAGATCACCGGCACGAAAGCCAGCGAAAACGCACCCTCGCCAAAGGTGCGGCGAAGGAAATTGGGAATCTTGAAGGCCACGAAGAACGCGTCCATGACCGCGCCGGCGCCGAAATAGCGCGCCAGTACCACATCCCGGGCGAAGCCGAGGATGCGGGACAAGAAGGTCATGCCCCCCACGAGGGAGGTGGCTTTGAACAATGAGCGGGACATGCGGCGGCGGTCCGGATACTGCGCGTTTAAGGCCCGCATGATACCGGCCTTCGCTTCAGCCCGCTACGCAGCTTCCACTATCGGCAGACGGGCCCAGCACGAGCCGGATTCGTTGCGCGTCACGGCTGAAATCCGTATAGTACGCAGCCTTTGCGGCCGGCCCCGGCATCAATTCAGAGAATTTTCAGGAGTTTTACTTTGGCCAATACCAAGCAATCCAAGAAGCGCGCCCGTCAGTCGGTTGCGCATCGCGAACACAACGCGCCCCTGCGTTCCATGGTGCGCAGTCATATCAAGCGAGTCGCCAAACTCACAGCTCAAGGCAAGAAGGCCGAAGCCGAAACGGCTTACAAGGCAGCCGTGCCGGTGATTGACCGCATGGCCGACAAAGGCCTGCTTCACCGCAACAAGGCCGCGCGCCACAAGAGCCGCCTGAACGAAGCCATTCGCAGCATCAAGGCCTGAGACCACAGACAACGCATCCACAAAAAGCCGGCTGAATGCCGGCTTTGTTATAAGTAAACTACCTCACTTGGCCGTTATGTAGAACACGCCCAAGTTACGCCATCCACGCCTGCTATTTACCCTGCGTTGCGGGTGCTAATTTTTGCATCATCTGCATTTGCTTCGTGAATTCCGTCGGAAACATTCCCTGTAGTTGGTCAAGCAAATGCAAGTATAACTTGTCCTTGCTTTTGTCATAGCGTGCTTCTGCCCAGGCAGTATATTGCCCATCCAACTGCCCATGGTTCGCGATGTATGTATTCATTAAATTCTCAGATTCTGCGCTTGCGAGACAAAGATGGAAAATAATACTCAAGTCCCGCTCTCTTGAGCTGGCGACAAACATTTCAGTCTGTAGATAAACAAGCTGGGCCCTGATTCTCTGAAACTCATCCAGTTGTCCAGGCGTTAATTGCTTACCAACAGATACTTTTGGATCTTTTGCAAGATTACTAAGATTCTGAATGTGTACTAATAAGGGCTGCTCTTCTTTTGCAAGCTGTCCCTGTCTGATTGCCGAGTACATGGTTGCATCATCGTAGCCTTTCGCAACCTCGGTACATTGTTTGGGCACATCAGCGGCTCTGGCGAAGCTCATTACTAACGCCATCGCCATTATGGCGATGAGAACCAAGGCTTTCATAGGTCTTTCTCCTGAAAGTAATTGCTGCGCTTGAACGCCTGCTCAACACGTAAGGCTCAATCAATTTCACGCTGCGATAATTCACCGTTTGCTTGTGGTCAAGCGAAAGCTCAAGTTGCGATCTAATTCTACTCCTGAATGGTTCCTGCTCCAGCACACTGGCCTTTCACTTTGCTATCAGCAGTTCGCCGCCACGAAACACACGTAATGCACCTTCCTGCAGTGGCTGCCAGTTTTCATCCGATAATGGCACACTGGCAAGCAAATGAATTTTCAGGGAAGCGCCCGCCTGCACATCGAGACCCGCCAGCGATGGCGAGGAAGCGGTATGCGCCTGCCGGTGCAGATGCCACAATCCGGGCGCGGTAGGATTGTCACCGTGATGCCAGTGACGTTTGTGCGCGTGAACGTAGAGATATTCGCCGTCTGAAAACAGCACGTTGAAAATTCCGCGCGAGCGCAATTCCACACAGAGCTTGGCGAATACTTCGAAACGTACGCGCCAATCATTGCGCCGCTTGTCAGGCAACTCTGCCAACCGCTGCATCAGTAGTGCAAAAGTACATTCCGAATCGGTTTCGCCGAGCGGTTGCCACGGTGGCATGAATGGACCGAGCGACGCCGAATCCCGGATCACGCCATTGTGAGCAAACACGTGCAGTCGGCCATCGAGCCGCGCACTGAACGGCTGGGTGTTGGACAAGGTGTCGGCGCCCTGGGTCGCATGACGCACGTGCGCGATTCCCAGGGGGCTCGCCAGTTCATGCTCGCGCAGGAAACGCATGTGCGCGCTGTCGGCGGCAGGATGAGCCTCACGGGCGATGTGCGCGTCACGGCCCTGATACAGCGCCACACCCCAGCCGTCGCGGTTGGGCGCGGTCTCGCCGCCCTGCCGCGCAAACTCATCTAGCGCCACACGCACGCGCGTGGGCGCGCTGGCCGAGTACCCAAGCAGTTCACACATGCGCGGCCCAATACCGCCGAATCAGTTACTCCCAGGCGGTGAGGTGATGCCGAGGTTGTACGCCTC
>JAGXAL010000117.1 GCA_018971605.1 Natronospirales bacterium
GAAAGCGGCTCTGGCGCAACCTCAATGCAGAATAAACATGACAATGCCCGCAACCAAGAGGACAACTACGATTATGGATACAGACCAAAACATGAAGTTCCTATCGGACACCTTTTGTGACCAGTAATGTTCGCCTCTATGTTTGAACCAAAGATAGATAATGCATACAACAAAATAAGCAAGTACCAATGCCGCAATAATCGGCTGCCAACTAAAGCTTCGCATTGCACCCACTCAGGAATTGAAAAGCTGCGGCAGGCGGCTGCGATAGCGACGGCTGAAGTTCACGAAGCTGCCGTCTTTCAACAGGATGCGATAATCGCCGCTGTCCCAGGGCTGGATTTCGCGGATGCGGTCAATGTTCACGATGTGGCCGCGGTGCACGCGCGCGAAACATCGCGGATCGAGTTTCTTTTCCAGCGCTGCAAGTGGCTCGCGCAACGGATAGGTGCTGCCCTGCACGTGGATCGTGACGTAATTGCCGTCCGCCTCGATACGGTCAATCTCGGCGGTATTCAGAATGAACTCACGGTTGAGTTTCCTCACCACCAGCCGCTCAAGTCCACCGTTCACCGCAGGCATGGGCTGTGATTCCGGTACCAGCCGGCTTTCCAGCCATTGACGATAAACACGGAAAGCATACAGGATAAAAAGTATCAGCCAGTAGGTCACGATGTCCTTGCGGTATTCGTAAATCCAGTTAGCGAGTGGCGCGCCGAATTGGTACTGCCGGCCGGCAGCCGCGTAGGCCAGCTTGCGCAGCCCCACCATGCCGGCCACATGGATGACGGAAAACGGCACGGTTGCCAGCAGATGCACCGGCACCGCCCATTTCCAGGAGCGCGCCGAGATCAACGTATGCTGATTGAACCAGGCGATGGCCGGGATCAACAGCCATATCAGTATCCCGCTGGAGAATTCCCAGACTGCGGGTTCCCACGGCGACAGATAAATCCCGTCATTCGCCTTGTTGGCGAGCGTGGTGAACACATCCACCGCGTTAAACGCCAATACCAAGATGGCGAAAAACAGTATTTGCCACAGGCGTATGCGCCGGCGAAGAGCCAACAGCGACTGCCCGTTGCTTGCTTCTCCCATTCCGAAGCTCCTCAATCCCCGCCGCTCCGCGGCTATTCTATTCCTGTCTCCCTGGCCCGCTCGGGCGTTGGTGTGAACCGGGGCCGCCCGGAAATGTCAAAACCAGCCGGTAAGCACAGCACGCGCCCTGCTAGCAGGCTGCGGAGCGCATTTTGTGCTAGCGTGCAGCAGTCTTCAGGAGGATTCCCCCATGCAAAAATATCTCGTCACTTCCATCTTGGGCGGAGCGCTGCTCGCCCTGCTCACGGTGCCGGCGTTTGCGGCCCTGCAGCCAAGCGCGGCGGCACCGGATTTCACGGCCACTGCCAGCCTCGCGGGAAAAGATTTTACTTTTTCTCTCAAGCAGGCCCTCGCGAAAGGACCGGTGGTGGTTTACTTCTATCCCGCGGCCTACACCGGAGGCTGTGATCTCGAAGCACACACCTTCGCGACCGACGCGGCCAAGTTCGTAGCTGCCGGTGCCACCATCATCGGTGTGTCGGCAGATTCCATCCAGCGCCTGAACTCGTTCTCATCCGATCCCAATTATTGTGCCGGCAAATTCCCGGTGGCCTCGGATCCGGAAGGCAAAATCGCCGCCACTTATGACTTGAAGATGGTTCCTCCCCAGAAGGGTGTCGTGGATGTGCGTGGCGTTAGCGTAACCCACGGGTTCTTCCCGCGCACCACCTTCGTGATCGACCGCCAGGGCAAGATCGTTGCGACGCTGTCTTCGCAGGCAGATCACCTGACGCCGGATCAGCATGTAAGCAGGTCGCTGGTGATTGTGCAGAAAATGCACGCCGACAAGGCGCGCTGAGCTGCGGCTTCCGCCGCAATATGCTTGAGTGAGTCAGCCGTCTGCGCGCAGACCGGCCGTACGTGGCATGCGTACGGCCGGCACGGGATCAATACTTCAGCGGCTCGAGACCCGCGCTCTGCAGCGCCGCACTGAGCTGCGGCAATTCCGTCAACTGCAACTGGCGCCATTGCTGCATCACCGGCGCCAGCAGTTTCTGCTGCTTGGCAAAACCCGTGCGCATGTCAGGCGTGGGTGCGGCGTCCGCACTTTCCACCGCCCGCGCCAGGGTTGAAAGCTCGTCATTCAGATAGCTCAGGTTGTGTAGATTCTCGGGCGGCACCGCCACGGACACATTGGGATTGACGGGCACAATCCCGCCGATAGCATCCAGCTTGACTGTCAGGCTCGTGACTTGCGCGGCGAGCGTGCCGCTCACCTTGCCCTGTACGCCTGCGAGTTGCTTGAGCAGAGATTCCACGCTCTGCCGGGCTTGGGCCACCGGCAGGTGTGCGGTTTCAACCTGCTTCGCGAACGTGAACTGCTGCTTGAGCTCATGCGTGCTGACTGGCACACGCGGATCTTCCCTGACGGTGAGCGGCTGGCTGTAAGTCTTGCCGTTCACGGTGAGCTTCAGGGTGTAGGTTCCCGGCACCACCCACAGTCCACCGCCGCCGAAGCCGAACGGGTTCTTGAGCTCCGCAGGCTCGGGGTAGCGCAAATCCCAGACGAAGCGATGCACACCGGCGCCTGTCAGCAGCGGCGTGGGGAGCGGAATGTACCCCGGTGTGGATTCGATCTTGGAAAGATCGATCTTCGGCTGCGGCGTGGCGCTGCTGAAATGCCGTACCGGATTGCCGAGCGTATCGTAGATGTCGAGCGTCACCGGCGCGGCGCTGTCGGTCTTGAGGTAGTAGTCAATGTAAGTGCCGAGCGGTGGATTGGGTACGTGCGGTTCGTCGCTGGGCAGCGGTGTGCCCACAAAACCCGCCGGCAACACGCGATAGGCAACGGCCGGCTTGAACAGCCAGGCGTTGCTGCGTGCCACTTCATCGGTGAGCTGGCGCAGCGAGGACACGTCGTCCATGATCCAGAAAGCCCGCCCGTGCGTGGCGATCACCAGATCGTCGCCGTGCACGTCGATGTCGCGCACCGAAGTGACCGGTAGATTCTGCTGCAGCGATTGCCAGTGCGCGCCGTCGTCAAACGACAGGTACACGCCCAGCTCGGTGCCGGCGTACAACAAACCACGTTTCACCGGGTCTTCGCGCACCACGTTGACGAAATGGCCGTCGGGGATGCCGTTCACCGCGAGCTGCCAGTGCTTGCCGTAATCATGGGTGACATAGATATAGGGCTGGTAGTCATTGATACGGTGGCGGTCAATCGCCGCATAGGCGGTGCCGGCGCTGAAATGCCCGGCTTCGATGATGCCGACCTTCGACCAGGGCGTAAGCTCCGGCGGTGTGACGTTCGACCAGCGCTTGCCACCGTCGCGCGTGACCCAGATATAGCCATCATCGGTACCAGCCCAGAGCAGATTCTTCTCAAGCGGCGAGGGCGCCAGCGCATAGACCACGCCGCGCTGCGGACCCGTGACCGCACTGTCTTTCGCGGTCGCCGGATCGAGCGTCGCCGGGACTGTCAGCGTCGGGCGGGTCAGATCGCCGCTGATCTTGTCCCAGTGTGCACCACCGTCGGTGGTACGGAACACGTATTGATTGGCGAAATACAGCGCATGTGTTTTGACGATCGGCGAGAACACCAGCGGCATGGTCCACACTGAACGGTAAATGCCGGGATAGGCGAGCGCCGGGCTGACGTCGCGCGTCTGGTTGGTGGCGAGATTCAACTGCGTCACGCCGCCGCCGTAATCGGTGCCGTACACCAGGTCGGGATTGAGCGGATCCACCGCAATATAGCCGCTCTCGCCGCCGGCGGTGATCTCGCGGAAGTTCATCATGTTGACGCCGTCACTGTCGTTGCCGCGGCTCGGCACCGAGGCCGCGCCCGAGTCCTGCTGCGCGCCATACACCCAGTACGGGAAGCGCGTGTCGGTGGTCACGTGGTACATCTGGCCGATGGGCTGGTTGAACCAGGAGCTCCAACTCTGGCCGCCGTTCATGGTGATGATCACGCCTTGGTCCACGCCCGCGATCATGTGCGCGGAATTGTCCGGATCAATCCACAGGCTGTGATAATCGTCGCCGGTGGGATCGCCCTTGAACGGCAGGAAGGTCTTGCCGCCGTCGGTGGATTTGTAGATCACGGTGTCGCACACGAACACATTGTCGGGATTCTTGGGGTCCACGCTCACGCCGCTGAAATACCAGCCGCGCTGCCAGATACGCGGATCGCTGGATGCTTGCGTCCAGTTGGTGCCACCGTCGGTGGATTTGTAGAGACCGCCTTCCTTGGCATCCACCAGCGCATACACGGTTTGCGGATTGCTCGCGGCCACCGCGAGGCCGATGCGCCCCACGCCTTCGCTCGGAAAACCATGGCCGGTGATCTGCGTCCAATGCGCGCCGGCATCGTGCGACACATACAAACCGCTGCCCGGACCATTGGACGGCGGATACACGTTCCAGGGCGGACGCCGCGTCTGCCACAGCGAAGCGTAAATCGTCTGGTCGTCGGCGCCGAAGGCCAGGTCAATGGCGCCAATGTTGTCGTTCTTGAACAGAACCTTTTGCCAGGTCTGGCCGCCATCGGTGCTCTTGAACACGCCGCGTTCCGCGTTCGGTCCGTAGGCGTGACCGAGCGCCGCCACATACACCACGTTGGCATTCTTGGGGTCCACCAGCACCTTGCCGATCTGCATGCTGTCGGTCAGCCCGATGTGCGTCCAGGTCTGCCCGCCGTCCGTGGACTTGTACATGCCGTCGCCGTAACCGATATCGGAACGCATGTCGGCTTCGCCTGAGCCCACGTAGATCACTTTGGGATCCGAAGG
>JAGXAL010000118.1 GCA_018971605.1 Natronospirales bacterium
CTGGTCGCCGAACACTTCGCGTACCGCTTGCAGTTCCACAATGTCGCCCACCGGCGTCGCAGTGGCGTGGGTGTTGAGGTAATCCACCGGCGCCTTGGTGTCGGCCAGCGCCATGCGCATGCAGCGCGCCGCGCCTTCGCCGGAGGGCGTCACCATGTCGCCGCCGTCGGAAGTCACGCCGTAACCAACCAGTTCGCCATAGACGCGCGCGCCACGCTCGCTCGCATGCGCGTAGTCCTCCAGCACCAACATGCCGCCGCCGCCGGCGATCACGAAGCCGTCGCGCTTGGCGTCATAGGGACGCGAAGCGACCTCGGGTTTGTCGTTGTAGCCGGTCGAGAGCGCGCCCATCGCGTCGAATTGCGCGGTCATGCCCCAGTGCACTTCCTCGCCGCCGCCGGCGAATATCACGTCCTGCGCGCCCTGCCGGATCAGCTCCGCGGCGGCGCCGATGCAGTGAGCCGACGTGGCGCAGGCTGCGGAAATCGAATAACTCAAACCCAGTATGCCGAAGGCCGTGGCCAGCGTGGCCGACACCGTCGAACACATGGTGCGCGACACCATGTACGGGCCGATCTTGCGTATGCCCTTGCTGCGCAGCAAGTCGGCCACCTCGATTTGCCAGCGCGCCGACCCGCCGCCGGAACCGGCGATGACGCCGATGCGCGGATGGCGGATGTGCTCGAGCGCCAGCCCGGCGTCCGCGATGGCGTCGCGCATCGCCACGTAGGCGTAGGCGGCGGCATCGCCCATGAAGCGCTTAAGTTTGCGATCAATCAGGGCTTCCAGGTCGATCGTCGGCGCGCCGGCAACCTGGCTGCGCAAGCCGCGCTCGAGGAACTCCGGAATCTGGCGGATTCCGCTGCGTCCCCGGCGCAGCGCGCTGGACACGCTCGCCAGGGCGTTGCCGATGCAGGACACGATCCCCATCCCGGTCACTACCACGCGGCGCATCGTCAGAATCCTTCGGTGGACCGGAACAGGCCGACGCGCAGGCCGTCAGCGGTGTAAATCAGCCGCCCATCGACAAAAGTCTTGCCGTCGGCGATCACCAGCGGCAATTTCCCGCGCATGACCCGGCGGATATCAATCTGATAGCGCACCAGCTTGGCGCGCGGCAGTACCTGCCCGGTGAATTTGACCTCGCCCACGCTGAGCGCGCGGCCGCGGCCGGGCTCGCCCAGCCACGGCAGGAAGAAACCGCTGAGTTGCCACATGGCATCCAGGCCGAGACAGCCGGGCATCACCGGATCGCCGGCAAAATGGCATTCGAAAAACCACAGCTCGGGATGGATATCGAGTTCCGCAAGAATCTCGCCCCTGTTGTGGGCGCCGCCGGTTTCGGCGATGTGCGTGATCCGGTCGAACATCAACATCGGCGGAGCCGGCAGGCGCGCGTTGCCCGCGCCGAAGAGCTCGCCACGCGCACAAGCCAGCAATTGGTCGCGATCGAACGAATGCGGCCGCGACGCGGCGTGCGCTCCGGCCGCTTGGGCCGGGTCAAGGTTCCGCGTTGTGCGTTCGAGTTCGGTGGTCGGCATGGGCATCAAACTTTCCTGGGCAAGCTGCGGTTTCCTGCCCGGCAAGCAGCCTGCACAAGCTCCGCAAGCTGAAGGTCACGGACCGTAATATGGCGGCAGCAGTATATACGTGCTGCCCGGGAAAAACCGTTTGTGTGGCTCGCCGCAGCGCCCGTGCGCCGACGCCCGGCCGGTCGGCGGCAGGCTGCGACCCGCATGCCCGCCGGACGCTGCGGCTGGACACTGCACGCGGCAGTGGCTTAGCGCCGAAGCCCGTCAATCAGCACAAAGACGGTAATGATCAGCAACTGCGCCAGCGGATACAGGCTGGCACGGTCGAACAATTTCGCGGCTTGACGATTCTGGCGCGCGTAAGCGAGCCGGATGCCCGGCAGCAACAACAAAAAGATGCCGGCGGCGGCGCTCGTGATCAGGTAAGACGCGCCCAGCGGTAGCGGCGACATGCGCGGCAGAAACATGCTGAGGATGACGGTCAGCGCCAGACTGGCCACAACCAGCAGGCCCGCGACCCGCGACCCAAATATCAACGGGACGGTCTTGGCGCCGACGCGCCGGTCTTCTTCGACGTCGTTCCAATCGGCCGGAATATTCTGTCCGCCGATTTCCCAGCACATCAGCCAGGCCTGCAGCAACAGCAGCCAGCGCCAGGACGGTTGCGGGACCACCACGAACACCGCGGCGATCGGACCGGCGGATTTGACCAGACCGCTGACCAGCGTGCGCCAATACGTCACCTTGAGCAACAGCACGTAGACCACTTCGAGTGCCGCCGCGGCAATCACGATAATCACGATGACCGGATTGAGCAGCCAGGCGCCGAGCAGTGCGAGCGCACACCAGCAGGCAAACCAGGCAATCGCGCTGCGTAAACTCAGGAGGTTTTGCGCCAGCGGATAACGCAGGGCCGAGGCTTCCACCGAGTAACCCGGATTCACGCCGGAGAGCACGAATTTTTGCCGGTCGGCCTTGACGCCCGCGAGATCATTCAGCGCATAGATCGCGGTGTAGCCCGCGACCGCGGTGACCAGCGACAGCAGCAGCACGCGCCACGCGGGAAAATGCCCGAGCCACAGTAGCGCCACGAATCCCGGCATGGCGATGTCCAGGATGCCGTGGGTGGAACGCGACAGGGCCAGCAGGCGGCGCATGCGAAGTCAGCGGTGCTTGCTGAAGCAGACCATGTAATTGACGTCGGCTTTGCCGGCCGCCACCTTGAAGTTCCCGGTCAAGGGGTTGTACATGAGGCTCGCGACGCTGACGTATTCCAGTCCATTGTCCAGCGCCCAGCGGCGCAATTCGCGCGGGCGGATCAGCTTTTTGTAACGGTGGGTGCCGCGCGGCAGCAGGTGCAGGAGGTATTCGCCGGCAACGATGGCGAACAGGAAGGCCTTGAGGGAGCGGTTGATGGTCGAGAAGAACGCGTGCCCGCCTGGCTTCAGTGTGCGCGCGCAGGCGGCAATCACCCCGGCCGGATCCGGCACGTGCTCCAGCATTTCCATGCAGGTCACGGCGTCGTAGTTGCCAGCCTCCTCCCGGGCGAGCTGCTCGGCGTGCTGGTAGCGGTAGTCGATCTCCAGGCCTTGCGAGCGGGCATGTTCGCGGGCGGCTACCAGCGTCGGTTGTGACAGGTCAATCGCGGTCACGCGTGCGCCGCTCCGGGCCAGGGCCTCGGAAAGAATGCCGCCGCCACAACCGACGTCCAGGATCTTGGGCTGCGGCGCGTCGATTTGGCTGCAGATGAAATTGCAGCGCAAGGGATTGATGACATGCAGCATGCGCATTTCGCCCCGGGTGTCCCACCAGGCTTGCGAGACCTGATCGAATTTGCCGATTTCGCGAGCGTCAACATTCGGGGCGGGATTCATGTTTTTGCCCAGGCGTGCGTTTAGCCAGCGGATGGTGGTGTCAATTTCCGGGCGGGTGATGTCATTCAGAAAAGTACAGCTGCCGAGCGCGTTGGGCACCGGCACCCTCTGCAAGCCGTTGCGGTGTTCAACGCGCTCCAGCAGCGATTGCCACAGGAGCTCGGTATCCAGAGCCCCGGTATTGACCGCGATGCCGAGCCGCTCGAGCAGGCGGAAAATGCGTTCGAGTTCTGCTTGCGAAAGCAGTTGACGCGTTGTCGCGATCCGGCTCGACACCAGGATGTCCAGCAATACCGCCTCGCCGTGCAGCAGATCGGTGCCCACGCAGGTTTCCAGGCCGTAGCTGAAGCTGTGGCCGAAATCCACCTTGCGCGCGAGCTCGTCCTCGAACAGGTTCGGTTCCAGCTCTTCGAGCATGCCGCCGACGGCACGCTCCAGGATTTCGCCACCGGCGGGATTCTGGAAGTTGGCCGCTACGCTTTCCGCGCCGCAGCGTTCCAGTGCATCGAATAGATCACTGTCCTTGATGACGGCCAGCTTGATAATTTCACACACGCCGTTCAGGACGTGGCGGCGCGACAGCGTGCGCAGGAATGTCCGGTCGAGGAACACGCGTTGCGGCGCTTCGAAGCTGCCCAGGCGATTCTTGTGGCCGTTGAAATTGATGCTGGCCTTGACGCCCACCGCCGCATCGACATAAGCCATCAGCGTAGTCGGGACCTTGATGTGCGGCACCCCGCGGCGATAACTGCTGGCCACGAAGCCGACCACGTCGGTAAGCACCCCGCCGCCGATGGCGATAATCGGTTCGTCGCGGCGATGAATGGGAAAGGCATCCAGTTCGTTCACGAGGTCGAGGTAGCGCGTGAGCGTCTTGTTTTCCTCGCCGCCGGGAAACAGCACGATCCTCGCGTCCACAGAGTGATAGGCAAAGTAGCTGCGGATCTCGCCGAGGCAATGCCGGGCGACGTTGCTGTCCACCACCACGAGCCGGCGCCCGCCCCGGATCCGGCCCACCGAAAGCAGGGCCTCGTTCTGCGGATGAAACAGGTGGCGGCTGCAGACGATGTCGTATTCGACCGGGCGCCGGCCGCTGACGTGCCAGCGCGTGACCGCTGCGTTCACAGCACCTCCCGCCAGGCGGATTTCCGCGCCAATACTTCGCGCGCGACCTGCTGCGCCAGTTCCAGGTTGTGATTGCGGTAATTGCCGCACTGTTCGATGCGCGCATATGGCACGCACGCCGCACTTTGCACCCCGCTCAGGATGTTTTCCAGAAGCCCGCAGATTTTTTCGGCACGCCCCTCATTCAGGAACGCCAGGTAAAACCCCGTCTGGCAACCCATGATGCCCACCGACAGGAAATTGCCCGGCAGCCGACTCTGGAAACCTTCCAGCAGGAAATGCTCCAG
>JAGXAL010000119.1 GCA_018971605.1 Natronospirales bacterium
GCGGACTCGAGCAGCGGCAAATCCACGACGTCGTCGCCGACGCAGGCCACTTGCTGCCAATCCAGTTTGAGTTTTCGCAGGAGCGCCTGGATCACGGGCAGCTTGTCATCCCTGCCCTGAAAAACGTGGCGGATTCCGAGTTCGCGCATGCGCTGCGTAACCGCCGGCGAGCGGCGCCCCGAAATGACCGCGACGCGAATTCCGTGGCGCAGCAGCAGCTTGATGCCGTGACCGTCGCGCACGTGGAAGGCCTTCAACTGTTCGCCGCGCGCACCGTAATACAGCCGCCCATCGGTGAACACGCCATCCACGTCGAACACCGCGAGCTCGATGCGTGCGGCGCGTTCGTTGACGCCTGCCATGTCACACCACGCCGGCGCGCACCAGATCGTGCATGTGCAGCGCGCCGATCAATACGTTGTCGGCATCCACCACCGGCAGTGCGGTGATGCGCTTGTCATTCATGATGCGGATGGCTTCGCCGGCCAGCACCTCGGCGTGCACCGTAGTGCAGTGCCGGGTCATGACTTCCTCGACGCGCGCACGGAGCACGTTGACTTCACGATCCAGCGCGCGGCGCAGGTCGCCGTCGGTGAAGATGCCGGCCACATGATTTTTTTTGTCCACGATCACGGTCATGCCGAGACCCTTGCGGCTCATTTCCATGAGGGCCTTGCTGAGCAGCGCCTCTTGCGGCACCGCCGGTACCGCCTCGCCGACGTGCATGATGTCCTCGACATGCAGCAGCAGGCGCCGCCCGAGCGTCCCGCCCGGATGCGAGCGCGCAAAATCCTCCTGGGTGAAACCGCGCGCCGACAACAAGGTGACGGCGAGCGCATCACCCATGGCGAGCGCTGCGGTGGTGCTGGCCGTGGGCGCCAGATTCATCGGGCAGGCTTCCTGCGCGACACCCACGTCCAGATTCACGTCCGCGGCCTTGGCGAGTGTGGCTTGCAGGTTGCCGGTCAGGGTGACCAGTTTGACGCCCAGGCGTTTGATGAGCGGCAACAAGGTGAGCAGTTCGGCGGTCTCGCCGGAGTTGGAGACGGCGAGCACCACATCCTGCCCGGTGATCATGCCCATGTCGCCGTGGCTGGCTTCGCCGGGGTGCACGTAGAACGCCGGAGTGCCGGTAGAGGCGAGCGTGGCGGCAATCTTGCCGGCCACGTGGCCGGACTTGCCCATGCCCATGACCACGACCCGGCCGCGGCAGTCGAGCAGCAACCGGCAGGCCGCGGCGAAGTGTTCATCCAGACGCGGAACCAGCGCCGCCACCGCCGCGGCTTCGGTTTGCAGGACCTGGCGGGCATGCTGCAACAGGTTGGCGCTGTCGTTGCGGTTCATCGGCG
Source organism: Natronospirales bacterium (assembly GCA_018971605.1). Classification (GTDB taxonomy): domain Bacteria; phylum Pseudomonadota; class Gammaproteobacteria; order Natronospirales; family REEB76; genus REEB76. Next base: position 1,350 of record JAGXAL010000119.1, read on the forward strand.
GGCGCTGCCGTTGGAAAAAGCTGCGAGCCGCCATGATACACGTTTTACCGGCAGGCTCCGGGCGCTCGGTTCCGGCTGCCGCGCGCAATCGGGTATCATGTCGCCGGTCAGTATTCCCCGGAGTCCGTCGTTGTCGCCCGCCGAAATCGAGCACCTCATCATGCAGGGATTGCCGGCGGCGGAAGTGCGCGTCAGCAGCGCGGACGGTGCCCATTTCGAGGCGCTCATCATTACCGACCTTTTCGCCGGCAAGCGTCCGCTGGCGCGCCACCAGTTGGTGTACGCCACGCTCGGCGAACGCATTGGGCGGGAAATCCATGCCCTGAGTTTGCGCACCCTGACGCCGGACGAGTGGCAGAGGCAAACCGCGGCGTAATGCCGCACGGGCTGCAGGTTGAATTTGGACAAGCTTTTCATCAATGGCGGCCGCCCACTCGAGGGTGAGATCCGCATTTCCGGCGCCAAGAATGCCACGCTGCCGATTCTGGCGGCCACACTGCTGGCCGACAGCCCGGTCACCATCGGCAACGTGCCGCACCTGCACGACGTCACCACCACCATCGAATTGCTGGGACGCATGGGCGTGGGCGTCACCATTGACGAACACATGCGCATCGAAGTGGACCCCAGCAGCATCCGCGAGTTTTACGCGCCCTACGAACTGGTGAAAACCATGCGTGCGTCGATCCTGGTGCTGGGCCCGCTGGTAACCCGCTTCGGGCGCGCCGACGTCTCCCTGCCGGGCGGCTGCGCCATCGGTACGCGCCCGGTGAATCTGCACATTTCCGGCCTGGAGGCCATGGGCGCCACCATCAAGGTTGAGAACGGCTACATCCGCGCCCAGGCCGAGCGCCTGCATGGCGCGCACCTCATCATGGATACCGTGTCGGTGACCGGCACCGAAAACATCATGATGGCCGCAACGCTGGCCGAGGGCACCACGGTGATCGAAAACGCCGCGCGTGAACCCGAGGTCGTGGATCTGGCCCACTGCCTGGTGCAGATGGGCGCCAAGATAAAAGGCGAGGGCACGGATACGCTGGTGATCGAAGGCGTCAAGAAACTGCACGGCACGCAATACAACGTGCTGCCGGATCGCATCGAAACCGGTACCTATCTGTGTGCCGGCGCGCTTACCGGCGGGCACGTGCGCGTCAAGGACACCAAGCCGGAGTTGCTGGATGCGGTGCTTTCGAAACTCGGGGAAGCCGGCGCGAAAATTGGCAAGGGCAAGAACTGGATCGAGGTGGACATGCAGGGCCGCCGTCCGCACGCGGTGGACGTACGTACCGCGCCCTATCCCGCGTTTCCCACCGACATGCAGGCGCAGTTCACCGCGCTCAACGTGGTGGCCGAAGGCACCGGCACCATTACCGAAACCGTATTTGAAAACCGCTTCATGCACGTGCTGGAGATGCAGCGCATGGGCGCCGACGTGCGCCTTGAAGGCAATACCGCCATCAGCCAGGGTGTCGAGCACCTGACGGGCGCGCCGGTCATGGCCACGGACCTGCGCGCCTCGGCGAGCCTGGTGCTGGCGGGACTGGTGGCGCAGGGCGAAACCGTGGTGGACCGCATCTACCACATCGATCGCGGCTACGAGACCATCGAAGAAAAGCTCGGCCAGCTGGGTGCGAAGATTCGCCGCGTTCCGGCTTAGCCAGATTGAATCGCGGCCAGGATGGCCGCTCCCACAAATTAACTGCTGGCCTGCACCGGCCGTTCCGCGATTTTTACCTGCACGCTGAACGGCTTGCCGTTGCGCACGCCGCCGAGTGTCACCAGGGTGCCGGGCGCCTGGCCGGCGATGCGATCCAGCGCGTCGTGACTGTTGAGCACCGTCGTTCCGTCGATGGTTTGGATGATGTCGCCCGGCATCAGTCCCGCACGGTGCCCCGGGCCGTCCGGTGACACGCGGGTGACGATGAAACCATCGGTGCCGCGCAGCTGGAAGGCCGCGGCCAGTTGCGGCGTGATGTCCTGCGGTTCCACGCCGAGATAACCGCGGCGCACGCGACCGTAGGCGATAAGCTGCTGCATCACGCCGCGCGCCAGATTCACCGGGATGGCGAAGCCGATGCCGGTCGAGCCGCCGCTCGGCGAGAACAAGGCGGTGTTGATGCCGACCAGCTGGCCGCGCACGTTGATCAAGGCGCCGCCGGAATTACCGGGGTTGATGGGCGCGTCGGTCTGGATGAAATTCTCGAAAGTGCTAAGGCCCAGCTGGCTGCGGCCGAGCGCGCTCACGATGCCGTGGGTCACCGTCTGGCCGACGCCGTAGGGATCGCCGATCGCCAGCACTATGTCGCCCACGTGCAGATCATCCGAGCGTCCCATATAGATGGGCTTGAGACGCGGCAGCTTGATCTGGATGAGGGCGAGATCGGTATCCGGGTCCACGCCCACCAGGCGTGCCGGCGCGCTGCGCCCGTCGGACAGCCCCACCTGAATGGCTTCGGCGCCGCTGATGACGTGGTAGTTGGTCAGGATGTAGCCGTCCCGGCTCACAATTACGCCGGAGCCAAGGCTCGTCTGCGTGCGGTTGTGCTGCGGCGGATTGTCGTAATAGCCGCGTTGGAACGGGTCGCCGGGCACTTGCGCGCTGGCCGTACGCCGCGCGCTGAAGACGTTCACCACCGAGGCGGAAGAATCAGCCACCGCGGAGGCATAGGAACCGGCATCGCCGTAAGGCGCAAGCCGGCCCGGGCCGGTGAGCAGCGACGGGTGGAAATACACCACCACGAACGCGATGGCCAGGCCGACCACGACCGCGCGTAATGCGAAAGACAGGGCGCTCGCCAGTGACCGCATGCGCATACGCTAGCATGCGGCTGCCGGCGCGTCAGCTCGCGGCTCGCAGACTGGCGGGGCTGCAAAGCGGCTGTGTATAATGCGTCACCCTTGTGCATTCCGTCTGGTTTTCCCGCCCTGCGGGCCGGCCGCCCGTGAGCCGCGGCGCATGAGTTGTCCGGAGAGAGGTGAATGAGCGAAGAAATAGACCAAAGCAAACGCCATTTCCTCACCGTGGCTACCGTCGTGGTCGGTGCCATCGGCGTGTGCGTCACCGCGGTGCCGTTCGTCACCTCCATGAACCCCAGCGCCAAGGCCCTGGCGCTCGGCGGCCCCACCGATATCGACATCAGCAAGATCGAACCCGGCGCCATGGTCAAGGCCGTGTGGCGCAACAAGCCGGCCTGGGTCATCCAGCGTCCGCAGTCCGCGTTGGCGGAGTTGCCCAAGAACGATCCGCTGCTGCGCGATCCGGATTCCAGCGAACCCCAACAGCCCGCTTACGCCAAGAACAGCTGGCGCTCCATCAAGCCGGAGTATCTCGTCATCATCGGCATTTGCACGCACCTCGGCTGCTCGCCGCTGTATGTGCCGCAGCCGGGCGATCCCAGCGTCGGGCCGAACTGGCCGGGCGGTTTCCACTGCCCCTGCCACGGCTCGCTCTA
>JAGXAL010000120.1 GCA_018971605.1 Natronospirales bacterium
CCGGCGGGTGATCCGACGCTGCGGGAGGCCACGCCGCAGAGCATCATGGGCCTGAAGCTCGCGGATCTGCATGCGTATTACGACCAGGCCTTCCGGCCGGACCTGACCACCATCGTGGTGATCGGCAAGATCAGTCCGACGGAAGCCAAGTCGGTCATCGAGAAGTATTTTGGCGGCTGGAAGGCTGAAGGAGCTAAACCCGACACCGTTCTGCCGCCGATCCCGTTGAGCAAAGCCGCGTCGCGGACCGTGGTGCCCGACAAGACCAGCGTGCAGGACAGCGTGGCGCTCAGCGAAACCCTGGGCGTGAATCTGGCCAGTCCGGCTCGCTACGCCTTGGCGCTCGGCAACACCGTGCTGGGGCAGGGGTTTTATGCCTCACGCCTGTACCGCGACCTGCGCGAAAAAACCGGCCTGGTCTACAACGTCAGCTCCCGCTTCGTGCTCACGCCCACGCGCGGAACCTTCTCGGTGGAGTACGGCTGCGATCCGGACAAGGTTTCGGAAGCCCGCGATCTGATACTGCGGGACCTCACCGAAATGCAGAATACGCTGATCACTCCGGTGGAGCTGCGCCGTGCCAAGGCGCTGGCGCTGCGTAGCATCCCGCTCAGGGAAGCCAGCGTGGACAGCATTGCCGGCGGTTGGCTGCAGCGTTCCGTGGATGGCCTGCCGCTGGACGAGCCGTTGGTCGCGGGGCGGCATTATCTGGAACTCACCGCCCCAGAAATCCAGAAGGCCTACAAGCAGTGGCTGCGTCCGGCAGACCTGGTCGAGGTGGTGAAGGGACCGACGCCGAAATGAGAAGGTGAGGGGTGAGGACGAAGAAAAAGACCGGCAAATGCCGGTCTTTTTCTTTTCGAAATCGGACCGGTCTCACGCATGGAATTTTTTTAAAAACGCAATGTAAATCCGTTGACTCTGAAAAAGTCCAGGACTAGCATGCGCGCCGTCACAGTCATTGGAGGTGCCCGAATGGGCAGTTGCAGTAGTCACTGTAATTGGAAAACCCGCCTGACGGGTAAACCCTCCCGCGCCTGATTACGTTGTTATCCGCGTGGGCCGGTATGCCGTCAGGCATATAGGACATCCACGCGGCCATGCAGAACAAGAAGCCGTCCCGAAAACCGATTGCCCATGCGACGCCTGTGCGCCGTATGCCGGCGGTGGCATTTCGCGATGGCTTTCGCGTTCCCGGGATTCCGGTTCTCATGACCGCCGACTTTTTTGATCGGCACAGCGGCAGGCGGACAACTCGCTTGCGGCCGGTGCTTGCGGTTGGTGTACGGGCATAGCTGTGGAAACCAAAGCCAGCAACACCTTGTTGAACATGTTCGGTCCGGGGCGTGGTTCCCGGGCCGGCAGCGAGCACGTGGCCGCACGCGTGCACAGGCGCCTGCTCGATGTGTGCTGCAAGGGCGCGCAGGAAGCGCTCGATGATTTTCATACCAGCATTCAGGGCCTGACCACGCCCGAGGCCGCAGAACGCCTCGAGCAGTACGGACCCAACACCGTGGCGCGGGAAAAGAAGAAGCACTGGGCCGTGCAGTTGCTGGTGCGCCTGCGCAACCCGCTGAACCTGCTGCTGATTATCCTGTCGGTGATGTCGCTGGTCACCGGCGACACCACCGGTGCCGGCATCATCGCGCTGATGGTGGTGGTGGCGGTGGCGCTGGCCTGGATTCAGGAGGCGCGGTCCAGCCGGGCTGCCGAAAAACTGCATGCCATGGTGAAGACCACGGCCACGGTGTTGCGTCAGGAGGAAATCGAGGATACGACAGCGCCTGAAACCACTGAACCAGCCGACACCACGGGCACGCCTGAACGGCAATTCAAAGCCGTACGCGTGCAGGTGCCGATTGATGAACTGGTGCCGGGCGATCTGGTGCAACTGTCCGCCGGCGACATGATTCCCGCGGATGTGCGCCTACTCTCGGCCAAGGACTTGTTCATCAACCAGTCGACGCTCACTGGCGAATCGCTGCCGATAGAAAAGTTCGCCACCGCCATCGAGAACGCGGGCAGCAATGCACTCGAATTAAACAATCTATGCTTCATGGGCACCAACGTGGTGAGCGGCACTGCCATCGCGCTGGTGGTGACCACCGGTACCCAGACTTATTTTGGCGCGCTGGCCGATACCCTGGTGAGCGAGCGCATCCAGACCAGCTTCGACCGCGGCGTGCATCGTTTCACCTGGCTGATGATCCGCTTCATGCTGGTCATGGTGCCGCTGGTGTTCGTGATCAACGGCCTGTTCAAGCATGACTGGGTGGAATCCCTGATGTTCGCGCTGTCGATCGCCGTGGGGCTGACGCCGGAAATGCTGCCGGTGATCGTCACCATGAATCTGGCCAAGGGCGCACTCGCGATGTCGCGCAAAAAGGTGATTGTCAAGCGCCTGCATTCCATCCAGAACTTCGGCGCCATTGACGTGCTGTGCACCGACAAGACCGGCACGCTCACCCAGGACAAGGTGTTCCTGGAAAAGCACGTGGACCTCAACGGCAATGACAACGAGCAGGTGCTGGAGCTGGCGTTCCTGAACAGCTACTACCAGTCCGGGCTGCGCAACCTGCTGGACATAGCGGTGCTGGAAAAGGTCGAGATGTACGCCGACCTGCATCCCGAGCGCAACTACCGCAAGGTGGACGAGATCCCCTTCGACTTTCAGCGGCGCCGCATGTCGGTGGTGGTCGAGGAAGAGCACGAGCGGCATCTGCTGATCTGCAAGGGTGCGGTCGAGGAAATCTTCAGCATCTGTTCCCACGCCGAGGTGGAAGGCCACCGCAAACCGTTGGTGCCGGAAGATCTGGCGCGCCTGCAGGAAGTCACGCTGGCGCTCAATCAGGATGGCTTCCGCGTGATTGCCGTGGCCTTCAAGGAAATCATCGAACCCAAGCGCGTGTATGCGGTCGGGGACGAACAGGACATGGTTCTGCTCGGTTACATCGCATTCCTCGATCCGCCCAAGGAGAGTGCCGTCGAGGCCATCGCCAAGCTGCGCGGGCACGGCATCAAAGTCAAAGTCCTGACCGGCGACAACGACGCCGTGACCCGCAAGATCTGCTCGCAGGTGGGCCTGGAGGTCGAGCACATCGTGCTCGGCAGCGATATCGCCGGCATGAGCGACGAGGCGCTCGCGGATGTGGCCGAAGGCGCAGCGGTGTTCGCCAAGCTCTCGCCCGAGCAGAAAGCCCGCGTGATTCGTGCGCTCCACAGCCGCAAGCACGTGGTCGGCTTCCTGGGGGACGGTATCAACGACGGTCCGGCGCTCAAGACCGCGGACGTGGGTGTCTCGGTGGACACCGCGGTGGATATCGCCAAGGAATCCGCCGACATTATTCTGCTGGAAAAAAGCCTGATGGTGCTGGAGGAGGGCGTCATCGAGGGCCGCAAGGTCTTCGGCAACATCATCAAGTACATCAAGATGGGCGCCAGTTCCAACTTTGGCAACATGTTCAGCGTGCTCGGCGCCAGCATTTTCTTGCCGTTCCTGCCGATGGCGCCGATCCAGATTCTGGTGAACAACCTGCTGTATGATTTTTCCCAGACTGCGATTCCCACCGATAATGTGGATCCCGAATACGTGCAGGCGCCGCGTCAGTGGGACCTGAGGAACATCGGCTGGTACATGGTGGTCATCGGGCCGCTCAGCTCGGTGTTTGATTACCTCACCTTCGGCATCATGATTTTCTTCTACGGTGGCTGGCACAACGCGCCGCTGTTCCAGACGGGTTGGTTCGTGGAGTCTCTTCTCACGCAGACCCTGATCGTGCACGTGATCCGCACTGCCAAAGTGCCGTTCATTCAAAGCCGGCCTAGCTGGGCGCTGCTCGGCACCACCACGCTCATCTGCCTGATTGGCGTGTGGCTGCCGTTCAGCTTCCTGGCGCACGGTTTCCAGATGGTGCCGGTGCCGGTTTCCTTCCTGCTGTTGATGCCGCTCATCATGGTCGGCTACATTACGCTCACCCAGTGGGCCAAGAGCAAGCTGGTACGGCGCTTCGGCCTTAATTAACGAAAAGTTGATTGTCTTCGCCCCGGGCTGGTTGCAGGGCTATCTTGGATAGCGCCATTGAGCATGAAAGTCATAAGAATTGAACTCGTTGTGTTTGCATTATTGCTGAGCACACGCGCTGCTATGGCTGCGGGTATGCAGCCTGATATCCAGGATCCCTGCGGCGGACCGGATGCATTATTTTCTCTTGTTGACCGGCCGACGGTCGGCGACAGTGCCTGCGTGGTGCCGGCCGGCCAGACTCTGCTGGAGGCTGGCGTCGCACGTTATGTGCCGAACGCGGCGAACGGCTACAGCCTGGCTTATCCGCAGCTTGAGTTGCGCTTCGGAATGCCGGCCGGCAACGAACTGGTGCTGCTGCCGCCGAACATCAATCGCGTCGTTGCGCCGGCACCGGGCGGCGGCAACCAGGTTCTTTCCGGCGGCAGCGCTGCGGTCGTCGGCCTCAAGCACGAATTCGGCTACAACAGCCAATGGTTGTGGGCCGGTGAAACCCTGGTCACCTTGCCTTCGGGCAGCCCGGATTTTGGATCGGCGTCCACCGGCTACGCAGTCAACGGCATCGTGAACGGCAGCGTGACACCGATTTTTTCGCTTACTTTGATGCTGGGCGCGACCCATCTCGCAGCCCCGCAGAATATGCATTCAGGTGCGTATTACTGGAGCCTGAATCCGGATCTGGTCGCAACGTGGCAAACCTCGGAGAGATTCCAGCTCTATGCCGAAGTTTACGGACAGAGCCACACCG
>JAGXAL010000121.1:2500-4769 GCA_018971605.1 Natronospirales bacterium
AGCGACTCAAGGAGGCGCTCGCGCTGGTGGACGTACGGGTGCTGGACCACTTCGTGGTGGGCGACGGCGAGGCCGCATCGTTCGCAGAACGCGGGCTGCTGTAGCCGCCGCGGCTTGCCAAACAGGGCGCGGCTGCTAAAATACCGCCCCTTTCGCCCTGCGGCGAACCGCATTTCACGAGGATTGCAGCATGTCGAGGGTCTGTCAGGTCACGGGAAAGAGCCCGGCCACCGGAAACAACGTCTCGCACGCCAACAACAAGACGCGGCGCCGCTTTCTGCCCAATTTGCACAACCACCGTTTCTGGCTGGAAGGCGAGAAACGCTTCGTGACGCTGCGGGTTTCCACCAAGGGCATGCGCACCATCGACAAGCTCGGCATCGAGCAGGTGGTCGCCGACCTGCGCGCCCGCGGCGAGAAAATCTGAGGACCTGAGCCATGCGCGAGAAGATCAAACTGGTTTCCAGCGCCGATACCGGCCATTACTACACCACCACCAAGAATCGCCGGCTGCATCCAGACAAGATGGAAGTCAGCAAGTTCGACCCGGTGGTACGTAAACACGTGAAGTACAAGGAAGCCAAGATCAAATAGGTATCGTGGCGCGGACGCAGTTCCGGCCCACGGTTCAATAAAAAACCCGCCAACCGCGGGTTTTTTATTGCTTGAGCCCATGCAATCTCAGGCAGGCTGCAAGGTGTAGCCGCGCAGGCGCTGGGCGAACTCCCGCAATACCGCGATGCGCGCGTTTTCCGCCTGCGCACACCATTCCTTGAACTGCTGCAGCAGGTTGTCGTTGGACAAGGTGGTGTTTTCCCACAACGCCTGCAGCCGTTGGCGGAAGTCATACACGGTGCGCAGCGTGGCACTGTGCGCCAGGGTTTCCTGCAAACGCGCGCGGCTGCGCGCATCCAGCAGCGTCTCGTCGCGACTCAGCAGCCGGCGGGCGCGCGCAAACAAACCACGGTTGGTAGCGCTGGCGTTCTGTTTCTCGGTTTCCAGCGCCGGGCGAATGACGTCATGGATGTAATCGCGCAGCACGTGCATGCGATTCACGATCACCGCCTGTACCGTATCCAGGCTAACCGGACCGCGGCGCGGCTGAATCACCGGTTCCGGCGCCACGCGCCGCACTTTCGCCAGACCCAGTTTTGCCAACAAGCGGATATAGGTCCAGCCGAGATCGAATTCCCAGGGCCGCTGGGAAAACTTGGCCGAGGCCGGGAAGGCATGATGGTTGTTGTGCAGTTCTTCACCGCCGATCAGGAAGCCCCAAGGCAGGACGTTGGTGGCGGCATCCTTGCACTCGAAATTGCGGTAGCCGGAAGTGTGTCCTACGCCGTTGACCACGCCCGCGGCCAGCACCGGGATCGCGATCATCTGTACCGCCCACACGGTGATGCCCGGCAGCCCGAGCAGCAGCACATCGATCACCAGCATCAGGCCGACCCCGAGCTTGCTATGGCGGCTGTAGAGGTGACGTTCCATCCAGTCGTCCACCGTGCCGCGGCCGTATTTTTCCACGGTTTCCGGATTCCCGGCCTCGGCGCGGTACAACTCCGCACCTTCCAGCAGCACCTTGAGCAGCCCCTTGACCCGCGGGCTGTGCGGATCGTCCTGGGTCTCGCAATGTGCGTGATGCTTGCGGTGCACCGCCACCCATTCGCAGGTGATCATGCCGGTGGTCAGCCACAGCCAGAAGCGCATCGCCTGACGCGCCGCGGGCCGCAATTCCAGTCCGCGATGGGTCTGGTCGCGATGCAGGAACAAGGTCACCGAGACAATCGTGAAATGAATGAATACCGGCGCGACAATGAATGCCGCCCAGAAAGGCAAACCGAACAGACCGTGTGTGAAAAGCAATTTCGAGTACCTTGCTGCAAGTTCAGCGTCGAGTATGCCACTATTATATATAGATGGCCGGCCGACCCGGTCAGGGTTTTTACTACCCGCGCAGCGCAACCCGGAGCGCGACGCACGCTTCGCGCTACCGGCCCGGAACTTTTGCCGCATTATCGTGACTATGTAAGCAGTGTGCCCGCGGCTGGCTGCAGCAAGTTCCGGCGCCCGGCTGTGGCAAAATGCGCTCCTTCCCCCGCGTGCTCCAAGCCATGAACAACAACGAAGTGCTCGTAAAAGTGGAGAATCTGTACCGCTATTACGACCAGCACTGCGCCGTCGAGAACCTGAATTTCGAGCTGCACCGTGGTGAAATCCTGGGTTTCCTGGGGCCGAACGGTGCCGGCAAAACCACCACCATGCAAATGCT
>JAGXAL010000122.1 GCA_018971605.1 Natronospirales bacterium
TCGATGTCGGTGAACACGGTGATGGTCTGCTTGACATGCGCGGGAGCGAACACCAGCAGGTCGCCCGGCGCCACTTGCTTGAGATAGGCGAGCCGCGCGGCGTCGCGTTCGCTGCTGGTGAGATTGTCACCGTTCTGCAGATTGATGATATCGCCGCGTACCAGGTAGCGGCCGTCCGCGCTGACATAGGCCACCTGCGGACCGATAGTGACGCGGTACAGGCCCGGCACCGGCGTCAGCGTGACAGCGCTGGCACTGATCCCGAGCTGCCTGGCGAGACGCGCCTGCACGACGGAATTGCCATCCGCCTGCGTTGCGGCGGCCATGCACAAGGCCGCGACGGCAAACAGAATTGTTGCAAGGCTTTTCACTTCGATGACCGTCCGTGCATGCCGTTCAAGACGCCGCGCGATTCCCGGGTTCTCGCAACCGCGGCCGCTAGCCACGCTTTGCTCGATTAACCGCGCGGATGATGCTGGGCGTGCAGTTCTTTCAAGCGTTCGCGCGCCACGTGCGTGTAGATCTGCGTGGTGGACACATCGCTGTGGCCGAGCAGCATCTGCACCACGCGCAGATCCGCGCCGTGATTGAGCAGGTGCGTGGCAAACGCATGCCGCAGCGTGTGCGGCGACAGCGCCTCGGGAATGCCGGCTTTCTGCGCATAGCGCTTGATGATGTGCCAGAAGGCCTGGCGCGTCATGTGATCGCTGCGGCGCGTGGGAAACAGGAAATCGGTCTGCTGCGCGCCGAGAATCTCGCCGCGTGCATCCTGCAGGTATTTCTCCACCCAGCCCTGGGCTTCCTCGCCGATGGGCACCAGGCGCTCGCGATTGCCTTTGCCCAGCACCCGCACCACGCCCTGACGCAAATTCACCTGCTCCAGACGCAGGCTCACGAGTTCCGAAACGCGCAAACCGGTGGCGTACAGAACTTCCAGCATGGCGCGGTCGCGGACGCCCAGTGCGTTGCCGACATCCGGCGACTTGAGCAGCGTCACCACTTCGGCTTCGGTCAGCGATTTCGGCAAGGGCCGGCCGAGCTTGGGCATGTCGATGCGCGTGCTCGGGTCCTCGGTGATGCGCCCCTCGCGCAGCATGTAGCGGTAAAAGCGCCGGATGCTGGACAGCTGACGTGCCGTGGAGCGCGGGCGGGCGCCCTGTTGCATGCGCCAGGCGAGAAACGCCAGCAACTGGTCGCGTGCGGCACCGATAATGCCGACGCCCTGTTCGTCCAGCCAGCGCGCCAAACCTTGCAGATCGGCACGATAGGCGGACAAGGTGTTGTCGGCCAGGCCGCGCTCGCTCCACATGGCGTCCAGAAACTGCTCGATATCGCGCGCACTTTCCGGCGGCACCAGATGTGCATGGTGTGCAGTGCCATGCACGGCAACGGTGTCTTTGCTTACATATTCCGCCATGTGAGCACCTCGCGCTGGTCGATTGCTTCGTACACGAAAAGGACCCTGACGGCCTGAATTGTGGGGTCCTGTTCCAAAACTCGTATTTATGAACGATTTTCTTATGTAAAACATTAGCATATTTTTTGCAGCTTGCTAGCGCCAAGGCCAATCTGGATACTGCCGGCCGCTAATGAAATTCCTGAGTACCCCTTATAACCACGTGGCCTTCCCCCTGCGAGTCTGGGGGGGCTTCCTGTTTCTGGCCATCCCCGCCGCCTTACTTATAACCGTGCTGCCCGGCCGGGTACGCCGGCGCCAAGCCGCACGCTGGGCCGGCCGGCTGCTGTTTGCCGCTGTCGGCATACGCGTGCACATCACCGGCCTTGAGCACCTGCCGAAGGAGGCCTGCTTTCTCGCCTCCAGCCACGCTACCTACCTCGACGGACCCTTGCTCACCGCCGCCCTGCCGCCGCGCTTTGGCTTCGTCATCAAACGCGAAGCCATGAAAATGCCGCTCTTCGGCTGGCTGCTCATGCGGCTGGGATCGGTATTCGTGGAACGCTTCGACACCAAGGGCGCGATGAACGACGCCACCCACCTGATCCAGTTGGCGCGTCAGGGCGTGTCGCTCGCGGTGTTTCCCGAAGGCACCTTCCGCGCCGAACCCGGCTTGCGCGCTTTTCATCTCGGCACCTTCCTCGCGGCCACGCGCGCCGGGCTCCCGGTGGTGCCGATCGTCATCCGCGGCGCGCGCCGGATCCTGCCGGGTGACACGCTGTGGCCGCGCGCCGGAGCGGTCGAGATAGAAGTGCTGGCGCCCATTACTCCGGCCGGCAAACGCGGCGACGACGCGCGCGCGCTGCGCGATCAGGTGCGTGCCGCCATCCTGGCGCACGTGAGCGAACTGGAACGTGCACATGCCGAGCCGCAAGCGCGCGCCAAAGCGGCGGCCAACCACAAAAGCAACGCCTCGGCAAAAATCTAAAGCAAATGACAGCCGCTTCCAGAAACATCGGCAGGCGCCTGCGCGCTCTGCGCCGGCTGATACCGCTGCGTCCGCTGGTGAACATCGGTTTCTTCAGTCTGCCACCGGTAAAGCGCGCCATGCGCTCCGCTGGCGGACCGGTTCCGGTGACGCGGATTCCGGCACCACAAGCCACGACCGACGCGCCGCTGGTCATCGTGTTGCCCGGCATTGGCGACTATCTGCGGGACCTTGAAAATTGCGGTATAGCCGCGGCCATTCAGCGTGCCTGGCCAAGCGCTGAGGTGCTGCTGGCCGGATTGACGCTGCGCTATTACCTGCAGGGCGAGGCCGCGCAACGCTTGCACACGGATGTCATCCTGCCGGCGCGCGCCCGCGGTTCACGCCAAATCTGGCTGGCCGGTGCTTCCATGGGCGGTATGGGTGCGTTGCTTTACGCTCGTCGCCATCCCGCCGAGGCCAAGGGACTGGTGTTGTTCGCGCCGTACTTGGGCCATACACATCTGGTGCAGAGCATTGCCGCGAGCGGTGGCGTGCGCCAATGGAACCCGGGCATGCTGCCGGCGAGCATTACCCAAGAAAATTATCAGACTGAACTTTGGCGTGTGATACACGGCTGGGCGCTGCAGCCCGAAACCGCGCAACACGTATGGCTGGCCATCGGCTCGCATGATCGGTTGCTGCCGAGCGCACGGCTGCTGGCACCCTTATTGCCGCCGGAGCATTTTCTCGAACTTCCCGGCGGCCATTCCTGGAAAACATGGAAGCGGGGCGCGACTGAAATTTTTACGCGCATTGCTGCGCAATCTGCATCCGCAGAGCAGCGCACGACAATCAGCGACCAGCAGTAAGAATCAGGAACTACGCTTGGCATTCCGGGAACCGCCCGCCTCCCTGCGGGCGTTCCGGACAACGCATCTGTCAGCCCGGCATACCACAGCAGGGGCGCTGTTTGGGATGTTGGTTACGCGGCTGCTGCTTCTGCGGATGCGGCTGGCCGTGAGCGCGTCGCTGCGGGTTTTGCGGGTAAAACTCCTGCGGGCGTTCGGCGCGCGTTTCGGCCCGATGCTGTGCCTGATAGACCGCACGATCGCGCGGTGCCGGATGCATGGCGTAATTGCCCTTGGCATTCATGCGCACCACGCCCGGGCCTTTGAATACGCCCGGCTTGGCGGTGGCGGCGATTTGCGGACGCCCGTGGTTCGCGGAAAAGCGCTGCGCCGGATTATTCATGGCCACGCGTTCCTGGTGCACTTGCGCCGCGGTCGGCGCCACATGCTGCTCACGCGCGTAGGTTTGTTGTTCGGCCGTGGGTCGAGCCTCCGTTCCGCCAGTCCCGCCGTTGTAACTCACGCGATTCATCGTGGCGTTGTTCACCACCGTCTGGCTGTAGGTATTGTGGACGTAGGTGACATTCACATTGGTGACCGCACGGTTGTAGTAGAACGCGCCGCCTCGCCAGTAGCCGCCGACGTAACCGACACCGATGTAACCGTAGCCATAGTTGATGCCGCCATAAAATCCGATGTGCGGGCCCCAGTAACCGGGGTGCCACCAGTACATGCCGGCGCTCCAGCCCCAGTAACCCGGCGTCCACAGGAAGCCGACCCGCGGCGCCAGCACCCAAGTGCCCGGTACCCAGTAATAGCCATAGGGCCCCCAGGCCCAATAGCCCGGCGTCCAGATAAAGCCCGGTCCCGGAGCGAAAGGTTGCGGATACACCGGCAGCGGCGGCGGCCCGATGTGCACCGAAATGCCGACACTCACTTGCGCGGACGCGATGCCCGGCGCGACCAAGAGTGGCGCGCTGAGTAAAACGGCAGCCAATAGCAACAAACTTAAACGTTTCATACCGAAACCCCCGCATGGGCCTACTTACAGACAACGTTTTTTATACCATCAAGTTGACCCTCTGGTTGTCTGCAGATTGAGACACAATTCACAGTTCGACCAGTACCCAGCGCTGGCACAACAACTTTTAAATCAGCACGCCGGCCGAAACGCTCGGCTGCTAGACTATGCGCCCACATGCCACTCGCCGCCTCTGCGCCCGAACAACATTCCCTGCTGCGAGTGCGCGCCTTCCGCCAATTCTGGAGTGCGCGCGTGGCTGCCGGTTTCGCCTACCAGATGCTCTCGGTGGCGGTCGGCTGGCAGATTTACGCGCTCAGCCATCGCACGCTGGATCTCGGGCTCATCGGCCTGGCGCAATTTTTGCCCTCGCTGCTGCTGATGCTGCCCGCCGGGCATCTCGCCGATCGTTACGAACGGCGCCGCATCCTGCTCGCCGC
>JAGXAL010000123.1 GCA_018971605.1 Natronospirales bacterium
TGGCGCTCCATCAAGCCGGAGTATCTCGTCATCATCGGCATTTGCACGCACCTCGGCTGCTCGCCGCTGTATGTGCCGCAGCCGGGCGATCCCAGCGTCGGGCCGAACTGGCCGGGCGGTTTCCACTGCCCCTGCCACGGCTCGCTCTACGATCTGGCGGGGCGCGTGTTCAAGAACGTGCCGGCACCGCTGAATCTGCCGGTGCCGCGGCATCGCTACGTGAACGACAAGGTCGTGCGCATCGGCGAAGATCCGGCCGGCTCGCATTCCACCTGGACCGAGCCACTGGTGTGGTGACGCGGTATATTCCTGAAAATTCCGGGAGCCGGATTCGATGAGCACTGAAGAGCCCAAGCTGAAGCGCGACTATCTCGACGTCACTGGCGGCTGGCTGCACGGTCTGCGCGAGTGGATTGACGCGCGCTTCCCGATGACCAAGACGTGGAAGGCGCACGTCGCCGAGTACTACGCGCCCAAGAACTTCAACTTCTGGTACTTTTTCGGCTCCATCGCGCTGCTGATCCTGGTCAACCAGATTCTCACCGGCATTTTCCTGGCGATGAACTACCAGCCTTCGGCGTCGCTGGCCTTCGCCTCGGTGGAATACATCATGCGCGACGTCAACTGGGGCTGGCTGCTGCGCTACATGCACTCGGTCGGCGCCTCGATGTTCTTCGTCGTGGTGTACCTGCACATGTTCCGCGGCGTGATGTACGGCTCGTTCAAGAAGCCGCGCGAGCTCATCTGGATTTTCGGGGTGCTGATTTACGTGGCGCTCATGGCCGAGGCCTTCATGGGCTATCTTCTGCCCTGGGGGCAGATGTCCTACTGGGGCGCGAACGTGATCATCTCGCTGTTCGGCGCGATTCCCGGCATCGGCAACACCATCGAAACCTGGATCAAGGGCGACTTCGGCGTTTCCGGCATCACCTTGAACCGCTTCTTCGCGCTGCACGTGGTGGCGGTGCCGCTGGTGCTCATCGGCCTGGTGCTGTTCCACCTGATTGCGCTGCACGAAGTCGGCTCCAACAACCCCGACGGCGTGGAAATCAAGCAGCACAAAGACCCCGTGACCCACATTCCGCTCGACGGCATTCCCTTCCATCCTTACTACACCATCAAGGATATCACCGGCGTGATCGTGTTCGTTGCGATCTTTGCCGCCATCATCTTTTTCGCACCTGGCATGCACGGCCTGTTCCTGGAGCCGGCGAATTTCGAGCCCGCCAACGCGCTCAAGACGCCGTCCGACATCCACCCGCTGTGGTACTTCGGACCCTACTACGCGATTCTGCGCTCCATTCCCAACAAGGGCCTGGGCGCGCTGGCGCTGCTGGTGGCCATCGTGATCCTGTTCTTCCTGCCGTGGCTCGACCGCAACCCGGTGAAATCCATCCGCTACCGCGGCCCACTGTACCGCTGGGTGATCGTGCTGTTCGCCGTGACCTTCATCGTGCTCGGCTATATCGGCATGCAGCTCGCCACCTTGTTCTGGGCGGAGATCGGCCAGCGGCTGTCGGAATTGTATTTCCTGTTCTTCGTGGCGGCCTGGGTGTATTCCAAGCCGCGCTCCCGCGCGTTTCTGGTGAGCACCTTCGTGGTGGTGATGCTCATCATCTCGCTGCTCGACTGGGCCAGCTGGGTTCCGAGCATCGCGCACCTCAAGCTGTGGTCGTGGCTGATTCCCTTCGGCTACTGCGTGATCTTCCTGCTGGGGCCGGCGGCCGTGCCCAGGCTCATGCAGCCCAAGGCGGTACCCGAACGCGTCCGCGCCAAGCGGCAGCACGAAACCAACGCAGGGGTGGCAGCGCAATGAAGCACGGCATTATCTTTGCGCTGCTCCTGGTGCTGCTGCCGCTGGCGGCACAGGCTCAGGACGAAGGCGTGAAACTCCAGGCTGCCAACGTGGACGTGAGCAACACCGCGTCCTTGCAGCGCGGCGCCAAGTTTTTCGTGAACTATTGCATGGGTTGTCACTCGGCGCAGTACGTGCGCTACAACCGCGTCGGCCAGGACTTGGGACTCAGCGATCCGCAACTCGAGAGTTACCTGATGTTCGCCGGCGGCAAACCGACCGACACCATGGTGAGCGCCATGCCGCAGGCGGATGCCATCAAGTGGTTCGGCACGGCGCCGCCGGATTTGTCGCTGGAATCGCGCATCCGCGGTCCCGACTGGATATACACCTACCTGAAATCCTTTTATCTGGATCCGCACAGCGCCACCGGTGTCGACAACGTGGTGTTCCCGCACGTGGCCATGCCCGACGTGCTCTGGGAGCTGCAGGGCACGCAAGAAGCGGTGTTCAACACAGTCAAGAACCCGGACGGCAGCAGCTATCAGGTGTTCGACCATTTCGAGCAGCTCACGCCCGGCAAGATGACACCGGCGGAGTTCGACAAGGCCGACCGCGATATCACCAATTTCCTGGCCTACATGGGCGATCCGGTGGCCGTCACAAGCCTGAGCCTCGGGCTGCGAGTGATCGGCTTCCTAGTCGTGTTTTTCATCTTTGCGTACCTGTTGAAGCGCGAAATCTGGAAGAAAATACATTGACGCGTCTGCGCGAGGACTGCTGACATGACACGTCCACATTCGCATTCGGAAGAACCGCTGCCTGCACACACGCCAACCGCCATGACCTTGTACTCCCGAGCCACCGACCCCCATTGCCACCGCGTGCGCCTGGTGCTCGCGGAGAAAGGCATTGCCATGGACATCGTCAACATCGAGGGCGGCAAGCTGCCCGAGGACTTGCTGGAGCTCAATCCCTACAACAGCGTGCCGACGCTGGTGGACCGGGAGCTGGCGCTCTACGAGCCGCGCATCATCATGGAGTACCTGGACGAACGCTTTCCGCATCCGCCGCTGATGCCGGTGGACCCGGTGGCGCGCGCACGTTTCCGCCTGGCCTTGTACCGCATCGAGCGCGACTGGTACGCGCTGGTGGACGAAATCGAGCAGTCGCCGAGCAAGCCGCACGTGCGCGCCCGCAAGCTGTTGCGTGAAGGCCTGCTGGCCGCATCCGACGCGTTCGCCGTGAAACCCTTTTTCCTGAGCGACGAATTTTCGCTGGTGGATTGCAGCCTCGCGCCCATCCTGTGGCGTTTGCCGCGCTACGAGATTGATATTCCCGCTCAAGCCAAGGCACTGCACAAATATGCCGAACGCCTGTTCCACCGGCCGGCGTTCAAATCCAGCCTCACCGAGGCTGAGCGCGAGATGCGCGAGGCCGGCTGAGTCGCGCGACACAACTGACTCAACGTACAGTCACCGGCGCTGTCCATGCTCTCCCGCAAACCCTATCTGTTGCGCGCCATGCACGAATGGATCGTGGACAGCGGCCACACGCCATTCATCGTCGTGGATACCGCAATCGCGGGTGTAGAGGCGCCTGCGGGTTACGCCAAGGAAGGCAAGCTGGTGCTCAACCTCAGCCACACGGCAACCCACGGGCTGGACTTGGGCAACAATCAGCAGCTTGAATTCGAGACGCGTTTCGGCGGCGTGTCGCGCCGCGTCTGCGTGCCCTGGGACGCGTTGCTCGCCATTTACGCGCAGGAAACCGGCCAGGGCATCGTATTCGGGCCGGAAGACCAGCCGGCGCCCGCCGGTCCCGCACCTGCCAAGGGCGGCCAGCCCGTCAAATCCGCAGGCGCCAAAAAGCCCAGTCTCAAGGTGGTCAAATAGGTTTCCCCATCACTAGCTCTTCTCCCCCTGAAGGGGGAGAAGTTAGGATGAGGGGGTCTCAGATAAGCATCGCGCCCAGCCGTAGCCATGGACAAGCCCGCTCCCAGCCAACTCAACCGCACCATTCACAAGCTTGCCAAGCTGCGGCCCGCGCTGCGCTGGCGCATGCTCACCTGGGCTTTCGGCAGGAACGTGCCCTTCATGCGTACCGCGCGCTTGCAGTTCCGGGATCTCAGCGAGGAACATGCGGTGTTGTACCTGCGCAATCGCCGGCGAGTGCAGAATCACATCCATTCGGTGCATGCCGCCGCCGTTGCCTTACTTGCCGAAACCGCCACCGGCACGCTGCTCACCATGAATCTGCCGGACGATCGCGTGCCGCTATTGAAGAGCATGCAGGTCGAGTATCACAAACGCGCCAAGGGTGGCTTGCTGGCCGAAGCCACACTGCATGCGAGTACGCAGGCGCGGATTTTGGCTGAAGAGAGGGGTGAAATCGTGGTTCCAGTCAAAGTCACCGACGAGAGCGGCGAGGAGCCGGTGCAATGCCGCATGTTATGGGCCTGGGTTCCCAAACATCGGCGCTGAACGCACATGATCAAGGTCATCCAGTACGACATCACCGATCTCGACGTGGACGCGATCGTCAACGCCGCCAACACCACGCTCTTGGGCGGCGGCGGTGTGGACGGCGCCATCCACCGCGCCGCAGGTCCGGAATTGCTGGAAGCCTGCAAAAAGCTCGGTGGCTGTCCCACCGGCGAGGCACGCATCACGCCGGGATTCCGCTTGAAAGCCAAATGGGTGATCCACGCTGTCGGTCCCGTATGGCACGGTGGCGCGCACGGTGAGCCGAAATTGCTGGAGAGTTGCTATCGAAACGCTTTCGATCTGGCGAAAGAAGCCAAGGCCCGCAGCATCGCATTTCCCAACATCAGCAC
>JAGXAL010000124.1 GCA_018971605.1 Natronospirales bacterium
CCATGGCGTCAATCACCATGAAGTCGTTGCCCAGGCCTTCCATCTTGCTGAACGCGATTTTCATGCTCGCGCTCCACTCAGCAAGGCGCGGTAGTCTTTATATATGCAGCGGTCCATGACCACCATGATACCGGCTTGGCGGGCGCGCTCAGCAGCCGGCGCGTTGACCACGCCTTCCTGCAGCCACAGCGCCGGCACATGCAGCGCAATGCAGTCGTCCACGATACCGTCCACATGCTCGGGCGCACGGAACACGTCCACCAGGTCCACCGGGCCAGGCACGGAACGCAGGTCCGGGTATGCCTTTTCACCCAGCACCTCGTCCACCGCCGGCCGTACCGGAACGATCTGGTAGCCGAATTGTTGCAAGGAACGCGCCACGCCGTAGCTGGGTCGTGCCGGGTTGGGCGACAAGCCGACCACAGCGATGCGCCGGACGCGTTGCAGCAGTGCCCGGATTTGCTCCGGCGGCGGGTTACGGAAGGCCATGGTTTGCCTGAATCATAGCTATCTGGCAACCATTTTATAGGTATGCCGGTTTGCAGGCTGCCGCCGTGTCGGCCGGGCTACTGCCGTCTATACTGAATCCGGCCAAAGGGGCGAAAAACCACCAATACGGACAGCGTCTGGAGGAGGCCACATGCGCACGATCATGGTGATCAACGCCAAGGGCGGCTGCGGTAAGTCCACACTTGCCACCAACATCGCGGGTTATTTCGCCAGCAACTGGGACGCGGTCACCAGCCTTGCGGATTATGACCCGCAGGCCTCCAGCCTCGACTGGCTGGCGCGCCGACCGCCGGAGCGCGACAAGATCCACGGCGTGGACGCGCACAAGCACGGCCTCACGCACCTCGACCGCAACACCGATTTCCTGATTATCGACGCGCCCGCGCGTTCGCACGGCTCGGAACTCACGCAGATGGTGCGGCACGCGGAAACCATCATCGTGCCGGTACTGCCTTCGCCGATTGACATCGGTGCGGCCGCGAAATTTGTGACCGAACTGCTGGACGTGGGCAAGGTGGAACGCAGGGAAGTCAAAGTCGCAGTGGTGGCCAACCGCGTGCGTGAGAATCTGCTGATTTACGAGGAACTGGAAAAATTCCTCGACACCCTCAAGGTGCCGGTGATCGCCACGCTGCGCGACACCCAGAACTACATCCGCGCCTACTCGCGCGGCCTCGGCATCCACGAGTTAGCGGAATATCTTTCCTGGCCGGATCAGGAACAGTGGGAACCGCTGGTCGAGTGGCTGGAAAGCCGGCGCAGCCGGCCTACCTAGAACTGGTGCTTGCCAGCCGACAAATCGAAAACATACAGGTAACGGACGTAATAAGCATAGGCTCCGGCAGGATCGGCCGGATCTACCACCAAAACCTGTCTGCTGGTGTGCGCTGGCAATCTGATATTCACCTTGGTCGTGCTGCAAGTTTGCTTGATATTCACGCAATCATAGAGTTGCAGAGTGGTTATTCGAATTGTCCGTTGCGTCTTGTTCTGTATATAAATGGCTTGAGATTGGCCGCCAGTCACATCTTCAAACCACATGCACGTCTGCAAATTACACCTTGGCTTTTCGGCCTTGACTGGCAAGCCAGGCACGGGGGTTTGCGCGGACGGCTCCACAGTGGTCGAAGCGGACGGAGCTTGCGGCGCAAATTGCGCAGCAACCTTCGGATAATCACGGTGTAGCAGCGCACGGAATGACTCGAAGTCATAGTCCTGATGGATAAAAACTTGGCGGTTATTTACGCGCGGCATCAAGTCGCCGCTGTAACCGAGCTGCCCTTCAGGAACTACAAAACACTCGACATCCGCACCTTGGCCAAAAAATTCTATTTGTCCGAAGTGAAACTGCTGGAGACAGTAATTTCCGGCCTTGACCTCAAACAGATAAATGGTCCGCCCAACAGGTACTGAGGGAATTTCCATAGTGGTACCGCCGGATGCAGCCGGCTTCACGAACACTTCAGTCAGAGGATCTTCGGTATTCATCACGACAGCGGCTAAACCGTTACCCTTGGCCAGCAGGATGGGCTGGTCCTGTTGGATGGGCTGCACGTTACTGCAGGCCGTCAACAACACTACGACTATCAGGCCAGAAATTTTGAGGATTTGCATGAGGCGCTCCCCGTCATGGCAATTCACCAAATACTATACGTCTTCCACATGAGGTCAAACTATTTTATCTGGCTCAACAAGATAGCGGACGGATTCGCGTCTTACCGGACCTTTAACTCATTACCTTTGGCGAGCAGCGTCCAATGTTGTCGGTCGGTTGAATATTCCTGACGGTATTCGATCGTCTTAGGCGTCGTGAAGACATTGACCACGCGGAAATAAACCATCTTGCCTTTGTCGTGGTATTCCCAAGGGAAGGTCCAGACATTGCCTTTGATGATGAGTTTGCCGGCGGGGCCGGGATCACTGCCATCCGTCGGCACTGAATTAACGTGGTACAGATCGGCTTTGGCGTCATAGGTGTACACGCTCAGCACCGGCGCGGGTTTGCCATTCACGGTCTGGTGAATCACGTAGAAATCACCGCTGCGCCAGGAATCGTTGTGAATCATGGCGGTCTCGTGTCTCGCCTTGCTGTAGGCCGTGGCGAAATTTTCAGTCTCACCTTTCCAGGTGCCGGCATAGGCTGCAATCTTGTCGAGGCCAACCGGCCCAGGTTTGGCGTTCGCAAATGTGGCGACAAGGGCGAGCGCGCTCAGGGCCAAGGAAGCGAGAATTCTTTTCATGGTTTGCTCCCGGTAGTGTTTGGGGTGATAGGGTCAGCGGGACCCCCGCCGTTAGGTTCGTCGTCCGAAATCGTGCCGAGGAATTCCTCCGCCAAGGCCCAATAGACCGGCTGGCGGCAGATAAGTTTGGAGGCGCCGAGCGCGATGAGCGCCGCTGCCAGAATCGGCAGGATCATCGCCTGATCGTTGACCATTTCCATGACGATGACCGCTGCAGTCAGTGGCGTGTGCACCACGCCGGTGAAATAACTCACCATGCCGAGCACTACAACGGTGGCAGCCGGGGCGAACGGGAGAACCCGTGCGAGATCACCGCCCAGACCCGCGCCCGCAGCCAATGATGGTGAAAACAACCCGCCTGGGATGGCGCTGTAATACGACACCAGATTCGCCGCTATCTTGTAGAAGGGGAAGCCCAAGCCCATGTCCTGGTCGCCGGTCAGTACGTGACGCGCCTGCAGGTAACCGGTGCCATAGGTCGCGCCGTGCGAGATGAGGCCGATCACCGCAATCAGCAGGCCACAAACCAGTGCGATCACGAACCAGTACTTGGCAAACAGCGGCCGTAGCCGGCGCATGCCACCGACCAGCAGCCGGCTGTAGATGCCCCCCAGCAGACCACCCGCCACACCACACACCGGTACCGCGACCCAGTCCTGGGCGTGCACGAAGCTCGCGCTGGTAACGCCAAAATAGGTGTAATTGCCGAGGATGCCGAGCGCCACCACACCCGCGATGATCACCGCCAGCAAGGTCATGCCGGTGGCTTTCTCCTCGTAGAAGCGCGCCAGCTCCTCAATCGCGAACACGATGCCGGCGATAGGCGTGTTGAAGGCGGCTGCAATGCCCGCCGCACCCCCTGCCATGATGAGACCGTGGCGCAGATAGTGTGGAGGAAAGCGCGTGAAGCGGCCCAGCGAATACATGATGGAGGCGCCGATATGCACAATCGGCCCTTCGCGGCCGATAGAAGCGCCGCCCAAGAAGCCGATCAGGGTGAGCAACAGCTTGCCGCAAGCGATACGCAGCGACAGCAGGCGGCGTCGACTTGCGGGATTGCGCAATCGCAGTGCCGCAATCGCCTGCGGAATACCGCTGCCCTGGGTGTTAGGAAAAACGTAGCGCGTGAGAAATGCCAGCAGCACGAGAATTGCGGGCGACACCAGCAGCGCCCACCAGCGCGACTGCTCCATGATCCGCTGGTGCAGCGCCATCATCCAATTGCTGGAAAGCACAAAGCCGGCCGCCACACCGCCGACCGCGAGCGCGCCGCACCAGAAAATTATCCGAGTCTTCCAGTCACGGACCGAGAGATAGCCCAGTAATCGGTTGGCCATGTCTTTTCTTTATTGAGGAAGGGCGTGGCTGTGAAACGCAACCGAGATTCTACATCTCGGCGCATATGATCGCGTGCGTGACTGGCCAGAACACGTCCGCGCAGTTAGCATGCGTACCTCCGATCTGGCCGCAGAGCCTGTGATGTCGAATACAGATTACGAATGCGAAATTACTGCGTGGCGCGCGACGCGCCTGCAGAAGCTGACGACCAAGGACGGCTGGACCCAGCTTGTGGGCCTGCTTTGGCTGGAGCCCGGCGATAACAGTTTCGGCCGCGCTGCTTCCAACCGTCTGGCGCTGGAAAATCCCCGTATTCCGGAGCACTTGGGCACGTTCAGCGTAGCGGGTCGCGAGGTGCGCTTTGTAGCCGCGCCCGGCGCCCAAGTCATGCACGCGGGTCGGCCGGTGCGCGCCATCGGCCCGTTACAGGACGATGCCGCGGGCGCACCCACGGTGCTGAGCTGCGGCAGCGTAAGCTTTTATCTCATCGAGCGCAGCGGCCGGCTCGGCATCCGCGT
>JAGXAL010000125.1 GCA_018971605.1 Natronospirales bacterium
ACCTTGCGCTCGACTGGCTGACCTTTGCGATCCACGATGCTGACGCGTTCACGGCGCACTTCCGCGACATCGCCGTCTTCTAGATAAATCACCCGGCGCGTGGCGGCAAGCACGGCGGACACGTCCGAGGCAATGAAGTTTTCGCCTTTGCCGAGACCGATAAGCAGCGGGCAACCCATGCGTGCGCACACCATGACTTCCGGTGCCTTGAGCGCCACCACGCCGATGGCATAGGCGCCCACCAGTTCTCTCGCTGCGAGCTGCACCGCGGCGAACAGATCGCGGTTTTGCGAAAAGTGGTAATGGACCAGATGCGCGATAACTTCGGTATCGGTCTGGGATTCGAATTCATACCCGAGTTCGCGCAGGCGTGCACGCTGTTGCTCGTGATTCTCAATGATGCCGTTATGCACCACCGCGAGTTCCTCGCGCGATATGTGCGGATGGGCGTTGGCCTCAGTGACACCGCCGTGGGTGGCCCAACGGGTATGGCCAATGCCGGTAAAACCATGCAGGTTCTCGGCCTTCGCCCGGCTCTGCATCTCGCTGACGCGTCCGACGCTGCGCACTCGGCGGATGCCCCCGTTCAGCACCGCGATCCCAGCGGAGTCATAGCCGCGGTATTCGAGCCGCTGCAAGCCGCCGACCAGCAACGGCACCACGTCACGCTTGGCGATGGCACCGACGATTCCGCACATAAGAAATGGCTCCCGAACTTCGTTCCCTCTCCCCTCCGGGGAGAGGTTAAGGTGAGGGGCCTCACCCGATCTCCACTTCCTTATTCTCTCTCCCCTGTTGGGGGAGAGACAAAAGTAAGGGGCAGCCCCCTCAACCGATCTTCTCCCCCATTCAGGGGGAGAAAGGACAATGTCACTGCTGTTTCTTTGGCCTTTTCCATCCCTTCACGGTCCTCTGCTCGGCGCGCTCCAAGGTAAGTTCGCCGGCCGGAGCATCCTTCGAGATTACCGATCCCGCGCCGATGGTGGCACCCGCGCCTACCGTCACCGGCGCCACCAGCGAGCTATTGGAGCCGATAAAGGCATCATCGCCGATAACGGTGCGATGCTTGTTGACGCCGTCGTAATTGCAGGTAATGGTGCCGGCGCCGACGTTCACCTGCTTGCCGATTTCAGCATCGCCTAGATACGCGAGGTGATTGGCCTTGGTGCCCCGGCCGAGCCGGCTCTGCTTCACCTCCACGAAATTGCCGATGTGCACTTCGTCCGCCAAGAGCGTCTCCGGACGAATGCGGGCGAACGGACCAATGCGTGCGCGCGCACCGACCACCGCGTTCTCCAGCACGCAGTTGGCAAACACCTCGGTGTCGTCGCCAAGCTCACAGTCGCGCATCAGGACATTCGGGCCGATGCGTACGTGGTTGCCAAGCCTCACCCGGCCTTCGAATATGCAGTTGATGTCGATGAGCACGTCGCGGCCACATTGCAAATCACCGCGCAGATCAATGCGCTCCGGATCGCGCAGCGTGACCCCGCGCTGCATGAGCGCCTCGGCGCTCTGCCGGCGCAACGCGCGCTCGGCGGCCGCCAGTTGCCGGCGATCATTGACGCCCGCCACTTCTTCCTCGGTTTCAGCCAGGATCGCCGTCACCAGCGTGCCGTCCTTCACGGCCAGCCCGATCACGTCCGGCAAATAGTATTCCTTCTGGGCGTTGTCGTTGCCGATATTCTTCAACCAGCCGCGCAAGCTTGCGGCGTGTGCGGCCAGCGGGCCGGTGCTGGCTTCTTTGAGGCGGCGCTGCTCCGGCGTGGCGTCTTTTTCCTCGACCACGCCCCGCACTTCGCCGGCGGCGTCGCGCAAAATCCGGCCATAGCCGGTGGAATTCGAGAGGTTCGCTGTCAGGATCGCCAGTTCTCCGCGCTGCGCGCTCGCGACCAATGCCTCCAAGGTTTTCTGGCGCAGCATCGGGACGTCGCCGTAAAGCACCAGCACGTCGTGCTCGTCGGGAATCTGCGGCAGCGCCTGCATCAGCGCATGGCCGGTGCCGAGCTGCTCGGCCTGCAGTACCCACTGCACCGGGAGCTGCTTGAACATATTCACCACCTGCTCGCCGCCATGGCCGTACACCACATACATCGCGGCAGGATTGAGCCTCGTCGCCGTGCGCAGCACGTGTTCGAGCAGCGTGCCGCCGCCCAGCGGTTGCAACACCTTGGGCAAATCGGAGTGCATGCGCTTGCCCTGACCGGCTGCCAGAATGACGACGCTTAACGGCACGCTAGCTCCAAACTCTGCCGAAACACGCATCTATGATAAGGTAAAAATGCAACGGGCCGGCAGAGCCGGCCCGTGTTCTTTGCCAATCGTGGGTTGATTAACGCCCGCCGAGCTTCTTGCGGATCTGTTCCAGCGTGCGCAGACGCGCCAAGGCTTCCATGAGTTCCGCCTGGGCGCGCACGATGTCCACCTCGGCGGTTTGGTTGGCGAGCGCTTCCTCGGCGCGGCGCTTGGCTTCGAGCGCCGCGGCTTCGTCGATATCCTTGGCGCGCAGCGCGGTATCGGACAGCACCGTGACGTGGTGCGGCTGGATTTCGAGGATGCCGCCGGACACATAGAACAGGGCTTCTTCGTCAGCGCCGGTCTTGACGCGCACCGTGCCCGGCTTCAGACGCGTGAGCAACGGCGCGTGCCGCGGGGTAATGCCGAGCTCGCCCATCTCCGCGGGCGCAAACACCATCTCGGCGGTGCCGGAGTAGATCGCCTGCTCGGCACTCACCACATCCACGTGAAAGGTCATGGCCATGCGTGCGTACCGCCGCTTACAGCGTCTTGGCCTTGGCCACGGCTTCGTCGATCGAGCCGACCATGTAGAACGCCTGCTCCGGGAACTTGTCGTATTCGCCCGCGACGATGCCCTTGAAGCCGCGGATGGTTTCCTTGAGCGGCACGTACTTGCCCGGCGAACCGGTGAACACTTCGGCCACGTGGAACGGCTGCGACAGGAAGCGCTGGATCTTGCGCGCGCGCTGCACCACGAGCTTGTCTTCTTCGGATAACTCGTCCATGCCGAGAATCGCAATGATGTCCTTCAGTTCCTTGTAGCGCTGCAGCACCGCCTGCACCGAGCGTGCGGTATCGTAATGCTCCTGGCCGATGACGTTCGGGTCGAGCATGCGCGAAGTCGAATCCAGCGGATCCACCGCCGGATAAATGCCGAGCGAGGCGATGTCGCGCGACAGCGTCACCGTGGAATCCAGGTGCGCGAACGTGGTCGCGGGTGACGGGTCGGTCAAGTCATCGGCCGGCACGTACACCGCCTGAATAGATGTGATCGAGCCTTTCTTGGTCGAGGTAATACGCTCCTGCAGCACCCCCATTTCCTCGGCGAGCGTCGGCTGATAACCCACCGCTGACGGCATGCGTCCGAGCAGCGCTGAAACTTCGGTGCCAGCGAGTGTGTAGCGGTAGATGTTGTCGATGAACAGCAGGATGTCACGGCCCTCGTCGCGGAAATACTCGGCCATGGTGAGGCCGGTCAAGGCCACGCGCAGACGGTTGCCCGGCGGTTCGTTCATCTGGCCGTAGACCATCGCCACCTTGGAGTCGTTGAGGTTCTTCAAGTTGATGACACCGGACTCCGCCATTTCGTGATAAAAGTCGTTGCCCTCGCGGGTGCGCTCGCCCACGCCCGCGAACACCGACAAGCCGGAATGCTCCTTGGCGATGTTGTTGATGAGCTCCAGCATGTTCACGGTCTTGCCCACGCCGGCGCCACCGAACAGGCCGACCTTGCCGCCCTTGGCGAAGGGGCACAGCAGGTCAATCACCTTGATGCCGGTTTCCAGCAAATCGGTGGAGCCGGACTGCTCCTCGAAGCTTGGCGCCTTGCGGTGGATCTGCCAGTGCTCCTTGGTCGTAACCGGCCCGGCTTCGTCCACCGGCTCGCCCAGCACGTTGAGGATACGCCCGAGCGTGCCCTTGCCGACCGGCACCGAGATCGGGGCGCCGGTGTTCTGCACCTTGAGGCCGCGCTTCAGGCCCTCGGAGGAACCCATGGCGATGCAGCGCACCACGCCGTCGCCGAGTTGCTGCTGCACCTCGAGCGTCAGGCCGCCGTCCTCGAGCTTGAGCGCGTCGTACACCTCGGGAATGGCGTCGCGCGGAAACTCCACGTCCACCACCGCACCGATGATCTGCACAATGTTTCCGGAACTCATTTATCAGTCCTCAAATCAGAAAACCAAATTCGTCAGAAATCGCGACAGGAACGTCGCTCCTACAATATCTTTACAAATTCCTTACACCGCCGCTGCGCCGCCGACGATCTCGGCCAGCTCCTTGGTGATGCCGGCCTGACGCGCCTTGTTGTAGGCGAGCTGCAGCGAGTCGATCATTTCGCCGGCATTGTCGGAGGCAGCTTTCATGGCCACCATCTGCGCGGCGTAAAAACAGGCGACGTTTTCGACAGCACCCTGATATACCTGCGATTCCACGTAGCGCGTGAGTACGGTGTCCAGGAGCTCGCGCGCTTCCGGCTCGTAGATATAATCCCAATGTGCCTGCAGCTCCGGATCCTCCATGCCTTGCACCGGCAGCAGCTGGCTCACCGTGGGCTGCTGGCGCATGGTGTTCACGAA
>JAGXAL010000126.1 GCA_018971605.1 Natronospirales bacterium
CGGATCATCCGCAGTTCGCTGTCGCCCGACGGCCGCTGGCTGGTGCTGATCACGATCCCCGCGAGTTACCAGCGCGGTGCGCCCGGCATCATGCCGGAATGGGTCACGCCTTCGGGCTACGTGGAGATGCTCAAGCGTCACACCTACGTGGGTCTGAATCCGCCGCCGCCGCAATCAGTGATGGTCCTGGACCTGGAAAACCACAGCTCCTTTGAACCGGATCTCGCGCAACTGCCCGGTATCAAGGACGACCCGCTGGCGGCGCTGCGCAAATCCGCGGTGACCTGGGACATGAAGCACGGCATTCCCCAGAAGGTCGCGGAGGAATCCGTGAAAGCACCGGCGGTACGGCTGGTGTCGGTGTGGGGACTCGCCTGGAGCGACGACGGCGCCAAGCTCGCGCTCATGTTCCGCGCCAATGACAACAAGGACCGCTGGATTGCGACGCTCGACTTTGCCACCAAGACTCTGGTGACCCAGAACCGGCTCACCGATCCCGCGTGGATCAACTGGAACTTCAACGACTTCGGCTGGCTGCACGACAACCACACGCTCTGGTATCTGTCCGAAGCCACGAATTACTCGCAGCTCTACCTCAAGGACGTCAACGCCAAGACCTCACGTGAGCTCACCGGCGGGAACTTCGAGGTCTCCAATCCGACGCTCACGCGCGATGACCGCTACTTTTACGTGGTGGCCAACAAGCAAGCTCCGGGCATCTACGAGATTTACCGCGTGGACGCGCACAGTGGCGACATGCAGGCGGTCACCGATCTCGGCGGGTTGAACGGCCCGCAACCCTCGCTCGAAATGGAGGGTCCGGGCGGCGCTGGCTATCTGCTCTCGCCGAATGAGCGCGAGTTGCTGGTGTATCACTCGACGACCCTGCGGCCGCCCGAAGTGTGGGTGGTCAACGCGCGCCCGCATGGCGCAGCCACGCAAGTCACGCACACCGTGTCGAGCGCCTTCACCTCCATCGACTGGACCGCCCCCAGGATCGTGCAAATTCCGTCCTCGCATCCTGAAGTCAAGCAGCCGATTTATGCGCGCTTGTACGTGCCGCAGACTTATAGCCCGACCAAGAGCTGGCCGGCGGTGGTGTTCATCCACGGCGCCGGTTATCTGCAGGATGCGCACCAAGGCTGGTCGTTTTATTTCCACGAGATGATGTTCGCGAGCTTCCTCACCCAGCACGGTTATCTGGTGCTCGACATGGATTATCGCGGTTCGGCGGGTTACGGGCGCGACTGGCGCACGGCCATCTACCAGCATATGGGCCATCCGGAAGTGCAGGACATCGAGGATGGCGTGCACTGGTTGGAACAGAATCGGCACGTGGACCCTGCGCGCCTCGGCGTATGGGGCGGTTCCTATGGCGGCTTCATGACCTACATGATGATGTTCCGCCGCCCCGATCTGTTCGCCGCTGGCGCGGCGCTCCGGCCGGTGGGCGACTGGGCGGATTACAACGACTTCTACACCGGCAACATCCTCAACCGCCCGGCGATCGATCCCGAAGCCTATTTCGTGAGTTCGCCCATCAATTACGCCGGCCAACTCAAGCACCACCTGTTGATCCTGCAGGGCATGGAAGACGACAACGTGTTTTTCCTCGACAGCGTGCACATGATCGAGAAGCTCCAGGAGCTGCGCAATCCGAACTTCGACGTGATGATCTATCCGACGGAGCACCACGATTTCAAGGCGGCGTACTCCTGGCTGGACGAATACCGGCGCATCTGGCGGCTGTTCCAGACCTACGTGAATCCGCCGGCGGCGAGCGCAAACAACCCATGAACGATTTCCGGGTAGTTTGCATACCCGATAGTCGAATCGGGATCTGCGGTTTCCAACCCTCTCCCACAAGGAGCGAGGGGTGACACAAGAATCAGCTATGTCGCGACCTCTTATACTCACCGACATCGACCAGTGCGTGAGTGAAATTCTGGCGCGCGTCGGCAAACGCGTGGTCGTCGGCACGCCGCTCGGCATCGGCAAGCCCAATCATCTGGTGAATGCGCTCTACCGGCGTGCGTGCAGCGATTCCTCAATTCGACTGACCATTCTCACGGCGCTTTCGCTCAACAAGCCCGCAGGCAAAAGCGATCTCGAGCGGCGCTTCCTCGCTCCGTTCGTCGAGCGCCTGCTCGGCGACTACCCCGATCTCGATTACCTCACCGATCTGGAACGCGGGGCGCTGCCGGCCAACGTCGAGATTTCCGAGTTCTACTTCAAATCGGGCAACCTGCTCGGCAACGCGCACGCGCAACAGCATTACGTGAGCAGCAATTACACTCACGTGGTGCGCGACATGCTGGCGGCCGGCGTCAATGTAATCCTGCAGATGGTGGCGAGCCGGCAAGGCGACGGCCGGACGTTCTACAGCCTCTCGGGCAACCCGGATCTCACGCTCGACATCCTGCCGCCGCTGCGCACTGCGGAAAAAGCCGGGCGCAAAATCGCGGTGGTCGGGCTGGTCAACAACCAGCTGCCCTACATGCACGGCGATGCCGAAGTGGATGCGGAATTTTTCGACCTGGTAGTGGACAACCCACGGTACGCACACCATTTGTTCGCGGTGCCGAGCATGGCCATCGATCCCGCCGAGCACATGATCGGCCTGTACGCGAGTACGCTCGTCATGGACGGCGGCACCCTGCAGGTGGGCATCGGCAATCTCGGCGACGCCTTCGTGTATGCCACGCAGTTGCGGCATGCCGAGAACCCGCGCTATTTGCGGATTCTCGAGCAACTCGGCGTCCTGAAAAAATTTGCTGGTGAGATCCAGGCGCTCGGCGGCACCGGCGTCTACAAGACCGGACTCTATGCCGGCAGCGAGATGTTCAGCGACGGCCTGCTGCACCTGTATCGCGCCGGCATCGTCAAACGCCGCGTGTACGACGACGATGCCATTCAGGAACTGCTGAGCAGCGGCAAAATCACCGAGCACCTGGACGCCGATACGCTGCCGGCACTGCTCGCCGCCGACGCCATCCGCCCGACGCTGACCGCGGAAAACGTGGCCTTTCTCAAGCGCTTCGGCATCCTGCGGCCGGACGTGCGCTACGACAGCGGCTTTCTGCTCCTGCCCGACGGCGCACGTCTCACGCCCGATCTCAACAACGCTGAAGCCCGGCGGCGCCTGAATTCGGAAGCGCTTGGCGCACGGCTCGCGGGCGGCGTGCTGTTGCACGGCGCCTTCTTTCTCGGTTCCAACTGGTTCTACGATCAACTGCGCGGCATGCCGGATGCCGAACGCCGGCTGTTCAGCATGACCGCAGTATCCAAAGTCAACGAGATCTTTAGCGACGTAGAGCTGGAGCAGACTCAGCATCGACACTCGCGCTTTCTCAACATCTGCATGAAGATGACGTTGCTGGGCGCCGCCGCCTCCGACACGCTCGCCGGCGGCCAGGTGGTTTCCGGCGTCGGCGGCCAGTACAACTTCGTGGCCATGGCGCACGCGCTCAAGGAAGCGCGCTCGGTGCTGATGCTCAAGAGCACGCGCCGCGAGCATGGCCACACGGTGTCCAACCTGGTGTGGGATTACGCCCAGTGCACCATCCCGCGGCACCTGCGCGACATCGCCATCACCGAATACGGTGTCGCCGACTTGCGCGGCAAGCAGGACTGGGCGGTGATCGCTGCGCTGCTCAACATTTGCGATTCACAGTTTCAGAATGAACTGCTGGCGCAAGCCAAAGCCGCCGGCAAGATCATGAGCGATTACCGAATTCCGGAAATCTTCCGCCACAACACTCCGGACAAGCTTCACGGCGACTTCAAGGCCTATCTCGCCCAAGGACTGTTCCCGGCTTTCCCGTTCGGCAGCGATTTCACTCCGGAGGAACTGGTGCTCGGTCAGGCGCTTTTGCAACTCAAACAGCGTACCGCCACCCTTCCCGGAAAGCTGGCAACGCTCGTCACGGCGCTGTTTGCTTTCGCCGGCAATGCACGCTTTGCGCCTTATTTGAAACGCATGGGTTTTGAAAATCCCGCCACCTTTAGTGAGCGTTTCAGCGCCAAACTCGTCGCCGCTGCGCTCAGTCGAATGCCGCTCAACCAGGATCCAAATTACAACCGGAGTCTGCCATGAACACTGTCTCGAAATTCCCGCATACGCAACTCGCCACGGTGGCAACCATGCTTTTGCTGCTGGCGTTCGCGCCGGCGGCATTCGCCGCCGCGGCGCCGGCAACGACCGCTGCCGGCATCCCGCTGAATGCGCCCTGGAAAGTTAAAATCTACGAACTCGCGCACACCAAGTTTGTGCACCCCGCCTGGGGCTGGCAGCACTCCGAGCGCGATTACCTGCTGGCGGTGAGGCTCGCCAAAGGCGACGAGCTGAAGATCGACACCGACGTGCTGTTCGCCGCCGCCTTCCTGCACGACATGTCGGCGTTCATGCCCTGCAAAGACACCGAGATGGAACACGGCGCGTGTGCCGCCAGCCAGGCGGAGAAAATGCTGGCAGGCACGGGCTTTCCCATGCAGAAGCTCGCGGCCGTGCAGCAAGCCGAACGCGGCCACATGTTCTACAGCAACCCCGGCAGCGA
>JAGXAL010000127.1 GCA_018971605.1 Natronospirales bacterium
CTCGCGGAACTGATGGATGTGCTGAACACGCTGCGCAAACCGACCATCGCACGCGTGAACGGCGCGGTCTATGGCGGCGGCGTGGGGCTGGTGGCCTGCTGCGACATAGCTATCGCCGCCGACACCGCCAAGTTCGCATTGTCGGAAGTGCGTCTGGGACTGGTGCCGTCGGTCATCTCGCCCTATGTCATCGCCGCCATCGGCGCACATCAGGCGCGACGCTACTTCTTGACGGCTGAAGCCATCGGCGCGCAGCAAGCACAACACATCGGTTTGGTGCACGAAGTCGTTCCCGCTGACAAGCTGGATGAAGCGGTCAGCAAAGAAGTGGATTTACTGCTCAAGGCCGGACCCAAGGCGCTGACCGCCTGCAAAGAGCTGATTGCCGCAAATGCCGCCGCCTCGGTTTCCGCACGCCGTGCGCTCAAGCAGAAAACCGCACAGCTCATCGCCCAGCTGCGAGTATCCAATGAAGGTCAGGAAGGATTAAGCGCTTTTCTTGAGAAGCGCCCACCCAAGTGGATCAAGGAACCCAAATGACACGCCCGGTCATCAATATCGCCGACCTGAAAATTCAATCTGTCGAGTCCGAACACGCTCCCAAGGGCAAGAACGCTTCTAATTACGACATCCGCTGGGGCGAAATCGCAAGCCGCATCGGGGCAAAGAAGCTCGGCTACAACCTTACCGTGGTGGCACCGGGCAAACGTAACTGTCCTTTTCACAGCCATTGTGTCGAGGAGGAAATGTTCTTCATCCTCGCAGGCGAAGGGGAATTGCGCTTCGGCGAGGAACGCTATCCAGTGAAACCCGGCGACATCATCGCCTGTCCGTCCGGCGGGCCTGAAGTGGCACATCAGATCATCAATACCGGCAGCATTGAGATGCGATATCTGGCGGTCAGCACGCTGGCTGAAGTGGAAATCTGCGATTACCCGGACTCAGGAAAATTCGGCGTGTTTGAGGACGCCCCCGCCGACAAGAGCCAACGATTCAGGTTCCTCTCACGCTCCGGTGAATCGCTGGACTACTGGGACGGCGAATAATCGTGTTCAAGAAAATCCTCATCGCCAACCGCGGCGAGATAGCCTGTCGCGTCATTCGTACCTGCAAGCGTCTGGGCATTGCCACGGTCGCGGTGTATTCCGATGCGGATCGGCACGCGCTGCACGTGCAGGTGGCAGACGAAGCTATCCATATCGGCCCCGCCAAATCAGCCGAATCCTACCTCAACATGGATCGCATTCTCGCCGCCGCGAAGCAATCTGGCGCTGAGGCGATTCATCCCGGTTATGGATTTCTTTCCGAGAACAGCGAATTCGCGTGCCGTTGCAAGCAGGCGGATGTCGTATTCATCGGCCCCTCGCCCGAGAGCATGGACGCGATGGCCTCGAAAAGCGCGGCCGTCAGCCTGATGGAAAAAGCCGGCGTACCGGTCACGCCTGGGTATCACGGCAAAGATCAAAGCCTGAAGAAACTCGAAGCGGAAGCGAGGCGTGTCGGCTTTCCATTGCTGATCAAACCTTCGGCAGGCGGCGGCGGCAAGGGCATGCACATTGTGCGCGCGGCCAGTGAATTCAAAGAAGCCCTGGAGACCGCCAAGCGTGAAGCCAAAAATGCCTTCGGCGATGATCAGGTGCTGCTGGAAAAGTACATCCAGCAACCGCGGCACATCGAGTTCCAGGTGTTCGGCGACACCCACGGCAACGTGGTGCACATCTTCGAGCGTGAGTGCTCGCTGCAGCGCCGCTTCCAGAAAGTTGTGGAAGAAACGCCCTCGCCTTTCCTGGACGACACCATGCACAAACGCATGGGCGAGGCTGCGGTGGCAGCCGCCAAGGCCGTAAATTACACAAACGCCGGCACCATCGAGTTCATTGTGGGCGCGGACAAGTCTTTCCATTTCATGGAAATGA
The DNA here is from genome assembly GCA_018971605.1 of Natronospirales bacterium. GTDB lineage: Bacteria > Pseudomonadota > Gammaproteobacteria > Natronospirales > REEB76 > REEB76. The sequence continues at coordinate 1,917 of JAGXAL010000127.1, forward strand.
ACACGCGCCTGCAAGTCGAGCATCCCGTCACCGAGGAAACTACCGGGCTGGACTTGGTGGAGTGGCAGTTGCGTGTGGCCAGCGGCGAGAAACTGCCGCTCACGCAAAATCAGATACAACAGTGCGGCCACGCCATCGAAGTGCGCCTGTACGCGGAAAACGCGGACAAGGGCTTCCTGCCGGTCACCGGACGCATCGAGGCGTTCGCCGCGCCTGACCAACCTTTTACGCGCGTGGATACCGGTGTGCGCAGCGGCGATGAGATCGGCATCTTCTACGATCCCATGATCGCCAAAATCAGCGTGAGCGGCAAAGATCGCGCGGCGGCCATCGGCCATCTGCGCGCAGCGCTGGCACACACCGCGGTGTTCGGCATGATCACTAACCTGCCGTTGCTGCGCGGCATCGCGCGCCATCCCGATTTCGCCGCCGGCCACTACGACACCGGCTTCATCGAGCGCGAGCTCAAGACTTTGTTGACGCGCCCCGCTCCTACGCCGCCCGCGATTGCTGCGGCGCTGGCCGGCGAGCTGACAAACAACGACAAGAAATCAAGCCCTTGGAAAAATGACGGCTGGCGCCTGAGCGACACGCCCGGCCGTCGGCTGTTGCTGCGCGCGGCCGACAGCAGTGAACGCACGATTCACATTCAGGGCGCCGGCAGCGCATTTGGTTTTGGCATTGACGGCACATCCTATGAAATTCGTGGCGCTCATTTCCGGCAGGATCACTGGGAATTCGATCTGAACGGCCAGCCGTTCGGTGCTGCAGTCTGGCGGCGCGGCGAAGTCTTTCAGGTGGCGCTCGACGGTGAAGCCTGCAACTTCACCCTCGCCTCGCCGTTCGCACCCAAATCCGTTGCGCAGGCGGATACCGCCACGCACCCGGTGAGTCCCATGCCGGGCCGCGTGGTCGCAGTGCACGTCAAGGCCGGGGATAATGTGCAGCCTGGCCAGCCGCTGCTGGTGCTGGAGGGGATGAAAATGGAATACACAATCAAGGCCGCGGTGGCTGGCAAGATCAAGGAAGTCTTCCATGGTGAAGGCGATCTGGTGGATGCCGAAGCACCTCTGGTGGATATCGAGGCACAGGAGGAGTAATGGCCAGCCTCCCAACCAGTGTCAAAATCGTCGAAGTCGGCCCACGCGACGGGCTGCAAAACGAAAAGCACATCGTGCCGGCGGCGGTGAAGATCGAGTTCATCAACCGGCTGTCGCAAACCGGGCTGAAAACCATCGAGGCCACGAGCTTCGTGAGCCCCAAATGGATTCCCCAGCTTGCCGATGCCGAGGAAGTGTTCCGCGGTATCGAGAAAATACACAGCGTGTCCTATCCGGTACTGGTCCCGAATGAAAAAGGCATGCAGCGGGCGCTGGATGCCGGCGCAAAAGAAATTTCTATCTTCACGGCGGCTTCCGAAACCTTCAATCACAAGAACATCAACGCTTCCATCGCCGAATCCATCGAACGCTTCAAGCCGGTCATGACGCTCGCCACAAAGCACAACGTTCGCGTGCGCGGCTACATTTCCACTGTTATCGGCTGTCCGTACGAAGGTCCGATTACGCCGGAAGCCGTGGCGCGTGTGGCCAAAGAACTCGCGGCCCTCGGCTGCTATGAAATCTCGCTCGGCGACACCATTGGCGTGGGCACGCCCATAAAGGCGCAGCGCATGCTAGCCGCGGCCGCGACGGAAGTACCCATGCAAAAACTCGCGGTGCATTTCCACGACACCTATGGCCAGGCGCTGGCCAACATCCATGCCTGCCTCGAACTGGGCGTCGCAGTGGTAGACAGCTCCACGTCAGGCCTCGGCGGCTGTCCTTATGCAAAAGGCGCCACCGGCAACGTCGCCACCGAGGATGTGCTGTTCATGCTCACCGGCATGGGCATTGAAACCGGCGTGGACATGGATAAACTGCTGGCCGCAGGGCGCTTCATCAGCGAAGAACTGGCGCATCAGCCGGACAGCAAATTGGGGCGCATTCCTTCTGATTCCCGACGAGACGCGCGCACACTGGATAAACACAAATGAAAAAAATCCGTGTCGGCATCCTGTTCGGCGGCAAATCGGCCGAGCACGAAATTTCGCTGCTCTCCGCCAAAAACGTGGTCGAAGCACTGGACAAGAACAAATACGAGCCGGTGCTGATCGGCATAGACAAATCCGGCCGCTGGCTCATAAACAAGCCGTCGGAATTCCTGCTGAATAGCACGAACCCAAAACTCATTGCACTCAACAAGGCCAACAGCGAAAGCGTGGCACTTGCGCCGCAGAGTGAAGGCAAGCTCACCAGTCTCAACAGTGGTCATCTGGATCAATCGGTGGACGTGGTGTTTCCGATCCTGCACGGGCCGCTCGGCGAGGACGGCACCATTCAGGGCCTGCTAAAACTCGCCAATGTGCCCTTTGTGGGCGCGGGCGTGCTCGGCTCGGCCGTTGGCATGGACAAGGACGTGATGAAACGCCTGCTGCGCGAGGCTGGTATTCCGATCCCCAAATTCTTGGTGTTCCGGCGCAGCGAGATTGTTGATTTTGGACGAGTCACGCGCGAGCTGGGAGTACCGGTGTTCGTGAAACCCGCGAATTTGGGATCTTCGGTCGGCATCAGCAAG
>JAGXAL010000015.1 GCA_018971605.1 Natronospirales bacterium
GAAGTGGCGACGGGCGCGCCCGCTGATGAACTGTCCGTACACGCCACGCTCGGCAGCATCATCAAGACCGAATCCCGCGATGTTCCCGAGGTATTCGGCGGATTGCGTGGCTTGGGATTCGGCCTGCAGCGCCTCGCCGCGCTGCTCGGTACGCACAACCAGTCGAGCGACGTGGTGGTGTTGCGTTACACGCTCAGCCTGATGCAATTGCAGGCCAAGGTCATGCGCCGCCGCGCCTTGCGTACGGTGCTGGAACAAGGCATCGAACGTGCCCGCGGCCAGTTCCAGCACTTCGGTCCGCTGCACGCCAACGTGCTCGCGAGTCTCGCCGACACCTATGCGCGCAGCGCCGGCGCCATTCAGCCGCGCATCCTGGTGACGGGGGATGCCGTGCAGCTTCAGAACCAGCGCATCATCAATCTAGTGCGCAGCCTGCTGCTCGGCGGATTGCGTGCCGCGGTGCTCTGGCGTCAATGCGGCGGCTCGCGCTGGATGCTGTTGTTCATGCGCGCGCATCTGCACAAGGAAGCCAAACGTCTGCTCGCCGAGAGCAGCCGCTACGTCTGAAAGCCGGCTGCACGCCGCTGCCTTATAATGGTGATGCTCTGAGCGTGTGCTGCTTCGCACTTCGCCCGCCGTTGCCATCATCCTTCTCGAATGTCCGGAGACACCATGAAAGACAGCTTCAAATCACGCGCCACTCTCAACGTGGGTGCCAAGACCTACGAAATCTTCAAACTCGATGTGCTCGAAAAGAAATACAAGATCTCGCGCCTGCCCTACTCCCTGAAAGTCCTGCTGGAAATGCTGCTGCGGCTGGAAGACGGCGTGAGCGTCAAGGCCGCCGACATTGAAGCGCTGGCCTCCTGGGACCCGAAGGCCGAGCCCAGCAAGGAAATCGCCTTTACCCCGGCGCGCGTGCTGATGCAGGACTTCACCGGCGTACCGGCGGTGGTGGACTTGGCCGCCATGCGTGACGCCATGAAAGCACTCGGCGGCAACCCGGAAAAAATCAACCCGCTGGCGCCGGCTGAGTTGATCATCGACCATTCCGTGCAAGTGGACTTTTTTGCCAGCCGCGACGCGCTCGCCAAGAACGCGGAGATGGAATTCGAGCGCAATCAGGAACGTTATTCATTTCTCAAATGGGGCCAGCAATCTTTCGAGAACTTCAAGGTGGTGCCGCCCGACACCGGCATCTGCCATCAGGTAAATCTCGAATACCTGTCGCGTGTGGTGTTCGAACGTAAAGTGGATGGCAAGCTCCAAGCCTACCCCGATACGCTGGTGGGTACCGACTCGCACACCACCATGGTGAATGGTTTGGGCGTGCTCGGTTGGGGCGTGGGCGGTATCGAGGCCGAAGCCGCCATGCTCGGCCAGCCTTCGACCATGCTGATTCCGCAAGTCGTGGGCGTACGGCTTTCCGGCAAGTTGCCCGAGGGCGCCACCGCTACTGATCTGGTGCTTACCATCGCAGAGCTGCTGCGCAAGACCGGTGTGGTCGGCAAGTTCGTCGAGTATTTCGGACCTGGCGTACCCAACTTGCCGCTCGCTAACCGTGCGACGCTCGGCAATATGTCGCCCGAGTTCGGCTCGACGTGCGCGATTTTCCCGATTGACGCCGAAACGCTGAGTTATCTGAAACTTACCGGCCGCAGCCAGGAACGCATTCAACTGGTTGAAACCTACGCGAAAGCCCAAGGGCTGTGGCACGAACCGGGACAGAAGCCCGCCGAGTACAGCCAGGTTGTGGAGCTGGATCTCTCCAGCATCGAACCCAGCATTGCGGGACCGAAGCGCCCACAGGATCGCATCCCACTGAAATCCGCCAAGGATATTGTCGGCAAGCATGCTGCCAAACTCGCAGCGGAGCGTGCACAGCGACTTCAGGACGAAGCCCGCTTCGAGGATGAAGGCGGCGCGCTCACGGAAAAGAAAAACCCTGTAATCACACCGGGTGCATCGTCAGTAACCATGGACGGGAAGACATTCACCTTGCAAGATGGCGCGGCCGTGATCGCGGCGATTACCAGCTGCACCAATACTTCTAACCCAGAAGTCATGATTGGTGCCGGCCTGGTGGCGCGTCGCGCACGTGCGCGCGGACTGAAACCCAAGCCTTGGGTCAAAACCAGCCTCGCACCCGGTTCCAAAGTCGTGACCGACTATCTCCGTAAAGCTGGCCTGCTCGAAGATCTGGCAGCGCTGGGGTTTGATTTGGTCGGCTATGGCTGCACCACCTGCATCGGCAACTCCGGACCACTGCGCCCGGAAATCAGCAAGGCCATCAGCGAAGGCGACTTGTCGGCCTGTGCGGTGCTCTCAGGCAACCGCAATTTCGAGGGCCGCATCCATCCGGAAGTCAAAATGAACTTTCTGGCTTCACCGCCGCTGGTCGTCGCCTACGCGATTGCCGGCAGCATGACGGCGGACCTCGTGAACGAACCGCTGGGCACCGGCAAGGACGGCAAGCCTGTGTATCTCAAGGATCTCTGGCCGAGCCAGAAGGAGATTTCCGACCTGATCGTGAGCAATGTCGAATCCGGCATGTTCACGCAGGTATATGGCAAGGTTTACGACGGCGACGCGCATTGGAACGGCATGCGTGTACCGCAAGGCGAGATTTATAAATGGGACGAGCGTTCCACCTACGTGCGCAATCCACCGTATTTTGACGGTATGCGCCTGAAACCCGATCCGGTCGCAGACATTCAGGACGCGCGCGTGTTGGCGTTGCTCGGCGACTCGGTAACCACCGATCACATCTCGCCCGCCGGCAGCATCAAGAAAAACGGCCCCGCAGGCGAATATCTGATCAAGCACGGCGTGCAACCGAAGGATTTCAATTCCTACGGTTCACGCCGCGGCAACCACGAAGTCATGATGCGCGGCACCTTCGCCAACATCCGCTTGCGCAATTTATTGGCGCCCGGCACCGAAGGCGGCGTGACCACGTACATTCCGAACGGCGAGGTCATGAGTATTTACGACGCATCCATCAAGTATCGGCAGACCAAGACGCCGCTGCTGGTGATCGCCGGCGAGGAATACGGCAGTGGCTCGTCGCGCGATTGGGCGGCCAAGGGCACTTTGCTGCTGGGCGTAAAAGCCGTGATTGCCAAGAGCTTTGAGCGTATCCACCGCTCCAATCTCATCGGCATGGGTGTGTTGCCGCTGCAATTCCACAATGGCGAGGACGCCAAATCGCTGGGCCTCACCGGCAAAGAGGGGTTCTCAATCGAAGGACTGGATGGTGCCAAGGCCAAGGAAGTGACCGTTAAGGCCAAAGCCGACAATGGAAAAACTGTGACTTTCAAGGCACGCGTGCGATTGGATACACCGAAAGAGCGCGACTACTACCTTAACGGTGGCATTCTGCAATACGTGCTGCGGCAGTTGGCCGCCTAGTCATGGGACTACACGCTCGTACGGACACGAAAAAAACCCCGCCACGTGGCGGGGTTTTTGTTTGTGGGTGACATGCCGTTCAGTGCACTGCGTGCATGCCAAGCGTGACAGCAGCGATAATTCCACCAATGATGAGCAAGACGTACAGCACCAGAAACACAATCGCCAGGATTCCCACATATTTCCAGAAGGATTTCTGTTTGGACAGAGCCTGTTCCATGGCTTCTTCCGCATCGCCCGAGGCGATGCGGCCGATCGCCGTACCGTAGCGAAACAGGATCACGCACGGCAGCAAATACATGAACACGGCTACGACCAGGTAAAGAATGCCGAGCCCAACCCCGAAAGCCGGTCCCAAAAACGCCGGTGCTCCGGGTTGACGCGGCACGGCCGACCATATGCCGCCGGTGGCAAACATCATCAGCGCCAGCAGCGCGAGTAACCCGGTAAAAACGAATCCAAGAATTGACAGAAACGTCACCCACGGCTTGGTGCGCCGCAGCGCGTCCAGCATGGTATCGGTCACGGTAATCGGACTGGCTGACATGGGAATCTCCCTGTTTATTGGTTACACGATCAGCGCAAATGCAAACCGCCGTTATCCTCGCGGATAACGGCGGCACATTGCAATACCCGGGGGTTTACTTGGCGTCTGCGGTCTTCCACACCACCGGCTGCCAGGCACCGGAATTGTCGAACTGGGCACCGATGTAGTAGGTCTTGCCGGCTTCCAGCTTCAGCTTCAAATCGTGCATCTGCTTGGCATCCGGCAGCTTTTGTGCCATGCCCGGCACGTATGCCATGTTCACCACCTTGGTGAGCTTGATCGTCAACTGATATTCACCCGATTGCATCCACACCACGCTCTGGTCGGACCGATTGGTGAGCTTGCCATCCACCATCCAGATGCGCACCGGATAAATTTTCCTGGGCACCATCTTGTAGTTCAGGTACAGCACCGCATGCGGCTCCCTGCGCGAACTCACGAACGGCGAGGAAACCGCGGCGCCGGCCGAAACGCAGACGGCGGCAAGCAGTGCGCCCGCAAACCACGCGGATAGATTACGGAATGGAATATTCATGCATCACCTCCTGCCCGCATGCGCATTTGCCCATGCCTACTCAATCTTTAGCGGCTTCGGTCTTCCACACCACCGGCTCCCATTTGCCGGAAGCCGCAAATTTGGCGCCGATATAGTAAGCCGTTCCGGCTTGCACGCTCAGTTTCAAATCATGCGCGTCTTGTCCGTAACTGGCGCGACGCGAAAGTCCGGGGACATCCGCCATGTTGACTGCTCCCAGCTTAACCTTGAAAGTGTAGTCGCCGGGCTTGATCCACAGCACGCCCTGGTCAGAGCGGTTGGTCAGCGCGCCGTCCACCGCCCAGATTTTCACCGGCCAGATTTGTTTGGCGGCCTGATTCACGTTCAGATACAGCACGCCATGCGACTCGCTGCGCGAGCCCACAAACGGAGAGGCTGCCAGCGCTGCACCGCCGATGCCCGCCAGCAGCAGGCCGATACACCACACAAAAGTACGGGTCTTCATCTTCCACCTCCTCCGGGCCGCTCCCGAATCATGCTCCAAGTATAGTCTAGAAATACGAAATAACACGTTTTTGGTTGACTGTCATCCATCGCGGGTCGCTACTGGGCGCGAGGGATCACGTATCCACTCACTCCAGGAACCGGCATACAGCTTGGCGCCGCGCAAGCCTGCCAGCTCCATCGCCAGCAGGTTGTGACAGGCAGTGACGCCAGAGCCGCACATGCAGGCGGTATCGGCCGGATCGGCACCATTCAGGGCCGCGACAAAACGCGCCCTCAAGGCTTCTGCTGATTGGAACCGTCCATCAACCAAAACGTTCCCCGCGTACGGCAAGTTGACCGCACCCGGCACGTGGCCGGCGACTGGATCAATTGTTTCCTGCTCTCCGCGGAATCGGCTCGCGGCGCGCGCATCCAGCAGGCATAAATTTCCGCGCCGCAGGCGCTCCGCCACCGCAGCCGAGCTCAGCCAAAAACCGTCGTCCGGTTGCGCATGGAAATTACCGGGTTTCACCATCCGCGGCGATTCGCGGCTCACTTGCCTGCCCTCTTGGCACCATTGGCGCCATCCGCCATCGAGCACCGCCACCTGTGCATGACCCAGCCAGCGCAGCAGCCACCACAGGCGCGCGGCAAACTCGCCGCTGCTGGCGTCATACGCAATTACCTGGGTTGTCTTGTGGACGCCGGCGCTGGCAAGCGTCGCAGCCAGCACCGTGGGATCAGGCAAAGGATGACGTCCGCTGACTGCCGTCACCGGCGCGGCAAGATCATGGTCGAGATGCAGATACTCTGCCCCAGGTATATGCCCGTCGTGATAGCTGCGTTCACCGGCGCCCGCGTCACTGAGCACGAAGCGGCAATCGAATACGCGCCAGCCGTTGGCAAGATGCCGCGCCAGAACTTCGCAATCAACCAAAGTGGTGTAAGTCATTCTCAAAAGTATAATGCGACCAAACTCATCCGGAGGAACATATGACTGATCCCTTACGCGGCAAGACGCTGTTCATCACCGGGGCCAGCCGCGGAATTGGCGCGGCCATCGCCTTGCGCGCGGCAGCCGATGGCGCCAATGTCGTCATCGCGGCGAAATCCGATAAACCCAACCCCAAACTGCCGGGCACGATTCATACGGTCGCCGCGGAAGTCGAGCAGGCCGGCGGGCACGCATTGGCGTTGCCGATGGATGTGCGAGATGAAGAGTCCGTGCATGCGGCAATGGATCGGGCGGCGGCGCACTTTAGCGGCATTGATATCCTGGTGAACAACGCCAGCGCCATCTGGCTCGCGGATACCGCGGGCACACCCATGAAGCGCTTCGACTTGATGCTGTCCGTGAACTTGCGAGGTACTTTCCTCAGTTCCCAAGCCGCCCTCCCCTGGCTGCTGAAGGCGGAAAATCCACACATCCTCAACATGGCGCCGCCGCCGAATCTCGCGCCCAAATGGTTTGCGCGGCATACGGCTTACACCATTTCCAAGTACGGCATGAGCCTGTGCACGCTCGGCATGGCCGCCGAGTTCGCCGGGCACGTGGCGGTCAACGCGCTCTGGCCGCGCACCGTGATCGCCACGGCTGCACTTGCCATGCTCGGCGGAGTCGTGCCGCCCAGCCAATGCCGCAAGCCGCAAATCGTTGCCGACGCGGCGCATGCCATCCTCACGGGGGATCACCGCAGTTGCAGCGGCCGCTTCCTGATCGACGAAGACGTGCTGCGCGAAGCCGGCGTGACAGATTTTTCAGGTTACGCGGTCCAGCCCGGCGCAACACTGGCGCCGGATCTGTTCCTGGACTGACCGCCTTCGCCGGCCGTCGCGGGTGGTGCTATCGTCACTCTAGGGTTTCACGGAGGTACGCCATGTTGTACGAGAACATCGTGCTGGCTTACGACGGCAGCCTAACCGGCCAGCGGGCGTTGCGCGAAGGTGCGGAACTGGCCGCCAGGTTCAAGGCGCACACGCATTTACTCGCGGTCATCAAACACAGCACCGGAGTCGCCATTGGGCAGGGTTTCGAAGGGCGCAGCCTGGCTGCGGCTGAAGCCTCGCATTTTCAGCAAACGCTCGACGAAGGCGTGGCCATCCTCAAGCGCTTCGGCCTGGAAGCCAGCGGCCACCTGGTGGAGGGCGATCCCATCGATGAAATCGTCAAATTGGCGCAGCGGGTGCATGCCGATCTGGTGGTGGTCGGTCACCGCGAGCGCGGCGTGCTGGCCCGCTGGTGGCGCACGCCGGTGAGCATGTCGCTGCTCGACAAGCTCAAGTGCAGCGTGCTCATCGGCATGCAGGACCGGTTTGCCGCCGAAACCTGAAGCGCGCTACTTCAGCTCCACCCAAGCCGGCACGTCGCGCCAGGCTTCACCGAGTCGGCGGTCCAGCTCCCGCCAGCGCGATTCGTAATCCGCCACCAGTCTCCAGAAGCGCGGGGAATGGCTGAGCACCCGCGTATGCGCAAGCTCATGCACCAGCAGATAGCGCACCAGCGGTGGTTCCAGAAACAGGAGTTTGTAGTTCAGGCTCAGCGTGCCGTTGGAGGAACAACTGCCCCAGCGGCTGCTCTGCCCGCGGATCTGCAGACGCCGGAAGCCCGTTTGCATGACCGCACTCAGGCGTTGCGCCTGTGGTCCGAGATGCACGCGCGCCCGCTGCGCCAGCCAGCGGCGCAAGGCCGCGCGGCAGGTGGAGTCGTCGGCACCGGCATGCTGCAGCGTCAAGCTGCGACCGACCGCATGGATGCGCAGACCGGCAACCTCGGCGTTGCGATAATGCACCTGCCAGCTCTCGCCGATGGCGCGCAAATTCAAATCGCGCGGCAACGCGTAATCGGCGTCGGCAAGCTGCGACTGCATCTCCGACCAGGTCGTGCGGATCCACTGGCGCTGCTTGGCGAGAAACGCGCGCACGCGCTCGCGGCTCGTGTGGGTGGGAATCACCACCTCCACGCCCTGCCAGGGCGTGATGCGCACTTGCAGTTGCTTGGCGCGGGCGCTGCGCCGCCAGCGATAGCTGTGCAAATCTGAAGCCATTGCCACGCTACTCCGAATGACAGATTGCGGTTGCGCGCGTCCTTAGGTTGTCGCCGTCTCGCGCGCGCCGACCACGGTGGATTCCGATTCGAAATAATCCGGAATCATGAACTCGAATTCATGCCGATGAATGGCGACGATGTCGCCGTGCTTCAGGGCGCGATCCGCATTGATGCGCTCGTTGTTCACGAAGGTGCCATTGATGCTGCCCTGATCCATGAGCCAGAAGGAATGCCCGCGCCGCTCGATGACCGCATGGCAGCGTCCCACGGTCTTTTCCTTCACCAGAATGTACTGCACTTCGGGATCGTAGCCGGCCACGCGGCCGAGCAGCGTGGCGCGTTCGCCCAACTCGAAGCGGCGGATGTCATTCGGATTGCTGATGTCATAGAGCACGGCGCGCGGCCCCTCGCCGGCGGGCGCGGGTGGCGCCTGCGGTTTGCGCGGGCGCCTCAGGCTGCGGGTGTTCCATGCGGCGTAAATGCCCGCGGCGGCCACCAGCACGGCAATCACCAGCACCAGCCACAGCCAGCGCATGCGCGACGGCGGCGGGCTGCGCTGGGTCAGCGGCGTGGCGAAATTTCCCGGTTGCGGAATGCCGTTCGGGCCGGTAGCCGTCGCCGACAATTTCAGGTTTGGCGGCAAAGGCGGTGCGCCCGCGGCCAGCGGCAGTTCCAAAGTCGTGCGCACCTGTTGCAATGCCTCGGCCAGCTCCGCGGCATTCGCCGGCGCGTAGTACGCGCCACCGGTGTTCATCGCTACCGGCCGCAGCGCAAAAGCATCCGCCTTGGCACTTGGCACGATGCTGAACACGCGCACCCGGTTGAATATCGCCGCTGGCACAAGCGACTGCGTAAGCCAGCGAGTTTGATCCCGGTCGGCAGCACGTTGCGCGCTTCCCTCGTCCGCGCTAATCACCACGATGCTCTTGCCGGCATCGTTTTTCCCATTCATGACCAGTTCGTAGAGTGCTTGGCGTACCCCCGCGGTAACGTCCGGGTTCGCGTCACGGTAATCAAGCCGCCGCAACGCGGCGCGTAGTTGCGCACGGCCACGCGCATCGTCCGCCGTGAGCGGCAGCAGCACTGTGGGAGTCGCCGCAAACGCGACCAAAGCGACGCGCGTCCCCGGGGCCTGGTGATCAACAAAATCGCGCGCCGCACGTACAGTCTGAAAACGCGCCGCCACGTTGCGCATGCCGGCGGAATTGTCCAGCAGCAACACCACGTCTTCGCTGGCGCGCGCCGGTATGGCGACTGCGCATAACAGCAACAGCGCCAGCACGCCCATCACCGGTTTGACCAGAAACCTTCCGCTCACCTTGTTTCCCCTGCGGGCCAAGCGCCGGCCCGGCGGTAATTTTATGGGCCCGGGCGGGCGGGAGCTAGACCAGCGCCACCAAAGCCATGATCAGCAGGTACACCGTGGCGGCAAGCCCCAGCAGCCAGCTCGGGGTGCGCAGCCACGGGGTCCCCAGGATATAGGCCGGCATATGTATCAAGCGCGCAATCAGGAACAGCAGCGCCGCCACCGCCGTGTACTCGGTGAAGCCGCCGCTGAAGGCCAGCAGCAGGACTGCCACCGCGAACGGCGGGTAATTTTCCTTGAGGTTGTCGTAGGCGCGCACCGCACGCTGGCCGGTTTCGGAGAGCGGCGGCAATCCCGTGGTGGAACGGTTCGTGGCCACCCAACGCCAGCCCCATGCCCGGCACTTCGCCACCAGCGGCGGTATCCAGGCCACCACATACAACAGCGTTACCAGGGCCAGAATTGTCATTTCGGGGGACATGCTTCACCTCCTCGTGCGCACGTCCGTTGATGATAACCCAAGCGCATCGCCGTCAGCCCCTTGTATTCTCACGCGGGGGCCACCACTGAAAACACATCCCGGCGGTGAGCGTGCATGTTTCGACACCTGAAGATCTGGCGTGAGCGCCGCATACTCCAGCGCCATCCGTTGAGCGACTCCGCCTGGCGCCATGCGCTGGTGCACTGTGGCCCGGCGCAAAGGCTCGACGCGAGTGCCCAGGCACGGCTGCGGGTGCTGGCGACGCTGTTCATGCAGGCCAAGGCGTTGGAACCCGTACAAGGGCTGCAGCTTGACGACGGCATGCGCGCCTTGTTGGCTACGCACGCCTGCATTCCAATCCTGAATCTCGGGCTCAAATGGTATCGCGGCTGGCACAGCGTGGTGCTCTACCCGGGTCTGTTCGTGCCGCAACGCCAGATCGTGGACGCCGCCGGTGTTGTGCATCACGATCGCAGCGTCATGGCCGGCGAAGCCTGGCAGCGCGGCCCGGTGATTCTTTCCTGGGAAGCCATCGTGCAGATCGGTTCGCCGCCTGGTCACAACGTCGTGATTCATGAATTCGCGCACAAACTCGATATGCTCAACGGCGAAGCCAACGGCTTCCCGCCGCTGCACGCGGGCATGCATGCACGCGCCTGGAGCCAGGCATTTCACGCTGCCTATCGCGAACTCGAGAGCCGCTGGAACTCGAATCAACCCGCTCCGCTGGATCCTTACGGCTTGGAAAACCCCGGCGAGTTCTTCGCGGTAGCGAGCGAACTGTTTTTCCAACAGCCGCTGGCGCTCCGGGATTTCTCGGCAGACCTCTACAGCCAACTCAAACTGTTCTACCGCCAGAATCCTGGCGAAGCCTGAACCAGACTCTTGGTGCCGTTGAAATCAGGCATAATCCCGCGCCGGAGGGCACATGGCCGACGCAGCAAATACAGCGTCCAGCTTTTTCGCAAGGCTCAAGCAGCACCACATCTACCGCGTGGCTGCGTGGTACGGCGCGACCATCGCGGTACTGATTCAGGTCGTGGCGCGCGCCTTTCCGTATTTCGGCTGGTCGGCGGCGGTGCCGGCCGTCATCATTATCCTGATTGTGGGCTTCCCGGTCGCAATCGTGCTGGCCTGGCTCCTGGTCACACCCGCGGACTCTGCAAGTCAGACTGGCTGGCAAAAACGACGCTGGAAGCTTGGCACCATCGTCACGCCTATTGTTATTGCGGCGGTAGTGGTATCCGGGATTTTTGCCTTCCGCTTTTCTGAACACCGCACTGAACATCTGGCCGCGACACAAGAAGTGGCCAAAGCAACCGTACCCGTATCCGCAAACACTCTCACACTCTCTTCAGCGACGGCGGTCCCCGCCAAATCGGTCGCGGTGCTGCCGTTCTTGAACGAAAGCCGTGACAAAGATCAGCAGTATTTTTCCGATGGGTTATCGGAAGATCTGATCACCGCGCTGTCGCAATTCGCCAGTCTGAAAGTTATCAACCGCGATTCCTCATTCCGCTTCCGCAACAGCCAAGACAGCGTGCAGATCATCGGCGCAAAGCTCGGCGTGGCGCACCTGCTGGAAGGCAGCGTGCGGCAACTCGGCGATGAAGTGCGGATCAGTGCGGAACTGGTGAACGTCTCCGACGGCAGCACGCTCTGGTCGCAACACTACGACCGGCCATACAAGAACTTGTTTGCATTGCAAGATGACATCACCAAGTCTGTCGCCGGCGCGTTGCAGGCGAAGCTCCTGCCCGTGCCCGGCGCGGCAACACAGGGTGATCGCCCACCCAGCGGCAGCCTCGCTGCCTACAACGCGTATTTGCAGGGCAAGTTCTACTCTCAGCGCGGCACCGAAGTTGATGTGCAAAAGGCCATCGGCTACTTCACCAACGCGATCCGTATCGATCCGCGTTATGCGCTGGCATGGGTAGCCCTTGGCCGTGCCAATTTCGGACTGGCCGCCTCTTTTGTGGGCGGTTCGGAGGCGGCCTCAGCCTGGGACAGGGCGCGCGCCGCGTTGCAGACGGCGCTGGCGCTTGATCCCAATCTGGCGACAGCTCACGGTTTCTACGCCGCGATACTCGCTTCGCACGACCACGCTTGGCTGCGCGCAGAAGCCGAAGCGCAACTTGCATACCAACTGGCGCCGGACCGGGAATTCGCTGCGCTGGCGGAAATTCGCGCAGCTTTGGGCCACTCGCAACAGGCAGTCGAGTTGCTCCAGCAAGGGCTGCCGAACGATCCTCTGTGTGCGGTGTGTTACGATCATCTGGCACGTTACCTTTCCGCGCTGGGTCGCTTCGACGAGGCTATGCAAGCCGCGCGCAAGTCGGTGCAATTGGCGCCGGAAAGGTATTCGCAACGTGTGACACTCGTTAAAATCGAGATCATGCGTGGCGCTGCAGCCGCGGCGCTGCAAGCAGCGCAGCAAAGCCCGCCCGGTGTCTCACGCGATGCGGCGATGGCATTTGCGCTGCAGATTAGCAACGATCGCGCCGCCGCTGATGCCGCCCTGCAAACCCTGCTCGCCGGGCAAGCCGGCTTCAACCCTTACTTCATCGCTGAGATCTATGCGTTGCGGCGGGATCCGGACAATATGTTCAAGTGGCTGGAACACAGCAACGAAACCCACGATCCCGGCCTACGATTGCTGCTTACCGATCCGTGGATTCTGCGCTACCGGAACGACCCGCGCTTTGCAGCGTTCTGCAAGCAGGTCGGCTTGCCGACCGCCACCGATGCGAAGGCGCTGCCGTAAGTTGTTCAAACACGCTTGTAGGTAAATTCGACAACCAAACCAGCGCTCAAACAAATTGACCGCACGATCTCGCCGCTAATCCAATCAGCAACACCCCAGCTCTTTAAGAACTCCATGACACTGATAGATATCGGCGCCAACTTAACTCACGACAGCTTCGACGCCGATCGCGACGAGGTGATACATCGGGCGCAAGAAGCCGGCATAGTGCAATTCATCGTTACTGGCGGCGACGTTGAGCACAGCCGCAAGGCCCTGGAACTTTGCCGCATATGGTCGGGCGTGCTTTATTGCACCGCCGGCACACACCCGCATCAGGCCAAGGGTTTCGATGCTACTGCACCGGTCGCGTTGCAACGACTGCTGGCGGAACCGGAAGTGGTGGCCGTGGGTGAATGCGGCCTCGATTATTTCCGCAATTTCTCTCCGCAGGACCAGCAGCGCCGGGCTTTTGAAACTCAATTGGAGCTTGCGGAGGAAACCGGCAAGCCGGTGTTTTTGCACCAACGCGATGCGCATGGCGATTTCATTTCCATCCTGCGCCATTGGAGACCGCGGCTATCCGGCGCCGTCGTGCACTGCTTTACCGATGGCGAACAGGAATTACGGGATTATCTCACTCTCGATTGCCATATCGGCATCACCGGTTGGATCTGCGACGAGCGTCGCGGCAGTCATTTGCGCGAGCTGGTGAGACAAATACCAGCCGACCAGCTGATGCTGGAAACGGATGCACCGTATCTTTTGCCGCGCGATCTCAATCCCAAACCACGCACGCACCGCAATGAGCCCGTGTATCTGGCTCATATCTGCGAAGTGACTGCGGCGTGCGTCGGCAAATCCACGGAACAGCTTGCCGCTGAAACCGCTGCCAACACGCAACGGTTTTTCAAACTGCCGACCAACGGCACCAATCAGTTAAAATAGGTCTTTCCGACCTGCCCCTTCCCCGGAGATCACTGTGGACCAACAACGCATACAAAACTTTGTGAACCGCAACTGGGACGAATCCATTCTGCCCGCGATCCAGGACTACATCCGCATCCCCAACAAGTCGGTGGCCTTCGACCGCGACTGGCAACAGCACGGCCACATGGAGCGCGCCGTGCAACTCGCTGCCGACTGGTGCCGTCGCAACAAAGTGCCGGGCATGCAGCTCGAAATTCTGCGCGTCGATGGACGCACGCCCCTGATTTTTATCGAGATACCCGGCAGCGGCGACGATACGGCATTGCTCTACGGCCACCTCGACAAACAACCCGAGTTCACCGGCTGGGCCGAGGGACTCAATCCCTGGACGCCGGTGATTCGCGGCGACAAGCTCTACGGCCGCGGCGGCGCCGACGACGGCTACGCGATATTCGCCTCGCTTACTGCTATCCGCGCGTTACAGGAGCAGAACATTCCGCACGCGCGCTGCGTCGTCGTCATCGAGTGCTGCGAGGAATCCGGCAGCCTCGATCTCCCCTTCTATATTGCACAGTTGGGGGCGCGCATCGGAAAAGTGAGCTTGGTGGTATGCCTCGACGCCGAGTGTGGCAATTACGACCAGCTCTGGTGCACTACCTCGCTGCGTGGCAATCTGACCGGTACACTTTCGGTGGATGTGCTCACCGAAGGCGTGCATTCCGGCGCTGCCAGCCCCATCGTGCCGTCAAGCTTCCGCATCCTGCGCACCCTGCTGGACCGAGTCGAAGACAGTGCGACCGGCGCCAGCAAGGTGAAAGCCCTGAAGCCGCTGATTCCCGCGCAGCGCCGTGCGCAAATCCGCAAAGCCGCCAAAGTGCTCGGCAAAAGCGTGTACGGCAAATTCCCGTTCGTAAAAGGCATGCAGCCTATATCTGTAAATCCAGTAAAGCTGTTGACCGAAAATACTTGGGGCACGACGCTTTCAGTCACCGGCGCCGAAGGCCTGCCCGCGATTGAAAATGCCGGCAACGTGTTGCGACCGCGCACTGCAGTGAAACTTTCATTCCGCATGCCGCCGACTGTGGATGCCCGCAAGGTGGCCGCTGAAATCAAACGGCTGCTGGAAACAAACCCACCATACAGTGCGCGCGTCAAATTCACTTCCGATCCGGCCGCCATGGGTGGATGGAATGCCCCCCCAGTTTCAGCCTGGTTGGAAGCATCCATGCGTAAGGCTTCGAAAGACTTTTTTGGCAAAGACGCCATGTACATGGGCACCGGCGGCAGCATTCCTTTCATGGGAATGCTCGGCAAGAAGTTCCCCAAGGCGCAGTTTCTGGTGACGGGTCTGCTGGGACCGCACGCCAATGCACACGGCCCGAATGAATTCCTGCACATCCCGACGGCGAAAAAGCTAACCGCCTGTGTGGCACAGGTGATTGCTGATCACCGCACGCGCGATTGAGCAACGCGTGCCCTTACGCTGCCGGGACCTCTGCTGATGGAGATTTCACCGCCGGTACTTCCTTGTCCGCAGGCACACCGGCCGCTTCACGCAGCCGGGTCCACGCCGCCTCAAGCTTGGCATCCAGCATTACTTTCGGCTTTTTCTTGCGCCGCAGCGGGCCGGCGAACTCTTCGAACAGCGCGACCTTGGCCGGGCAGCCTTTGGGGAAATGGCCGCGGCCGGTGAACAACACCTGCGGCATGATGCTGAACTCCGGCACCAGCGCGCGCAACGCGATGGCACGGTCCTGAAGCGCATGCAGAGGATTGTGGAACACGAAACGCCGCCGCCCCACTACGCTCCATTGATCCATCTTGTCGCCCGCGAAGATCGCACCATCCGCATGCCGCAGCAGCAGCAGGTACAACTGGTTGTCACGCAGCAGCAGCACGTCCACGCCAACATGCCCGCCGACACCGTCGGGCAGGACCACATCGCGCAGCAAACGGTCGGCGATGTTGCGCAGCGTACCCAAGGTATGACGGCGGGCGGCGGTCACCCGCAGCCGGATCATGGCAACGACGACGGCCACCAGTACACAGATCACAACTGCGACTATCAGCCACAGCAGCCAGTTTTCATACCAGAGATGCATGCGCGTACTCTCCCCTGAGCAGCGGGATTCCTTGTTGGACGGCCGACATTTTACTTAAGCGGCAGGTCTTTGAGAACAAGTCTAGAACGGAACGCGCCGCAGCAAAATGTCGCGGAACATCACCCAATCACCGGCGAGGCTGCGCAGCGGGTACTTGAAAGTCGCCGGATGATTCTTTTCGAAGAAAAAATGCCCAACCCAGGCGAAACCATAGCCAAAGACCGGCATTAATATGAACCCCCACCACCATTGGCTGATCAGCACGCCAATCAGTGTCAGCAACACCAGGCAACTTCCGGTGAAGTGCAGCCGCCGGTTGATGCGGTTGCGGTGTTCGCTCAAATAGAATCCGTAGAACTTGCGAAAGTCGGCAAATGCTTCAGCCACGGCAAACTCCCAGGTCAGGCCACGAGCACAAATATACCGCGCGGATCCTGGAAGAGTGCAATCGACACGATGAAAGCGAACAGCAGGATGGCGGCGGCAAATACGCTGAAGCGCAACCACCGTGGCCGCTGCAAACGAAACGCCAGCACGCCGAGCACGATGTAGCCGATCACGCACAGGATTTTGACGCCCAACCAGGTCACGTGGAAAGGATTGAGCCTGAGCATGACGGCAAGCCACACGCCCATGGCGAGCAGCAAGGTGTCCACGATATGCGGCAGTATTTTCCAGATGCGCTGCTTGAGCGGCCTGGCTGCCAGCACAGTAAATGCGCCGCGCAACACGAACAGTCCGATGCTGCCGGCCGCGAAAATGATGTGGGCCAGCCTGACTTCCAGAAACATGCCGGTGCTCCGCGTATATCCCGTGAATTGTTTGGTTATTGTGCCTAATAGGACTAGAATAGTCCCATATCGTTGACGAGTCCAAGTCCATGCTGCGAGTGAGCAAATTGACGGATTACGGCACGCTGGTGCTGGCGCATATGGCCCGTGAGCCGGCCGGCGTATACGCGGCCGCCGACGTGGCCGTCGCAACCCACTTAGCGGTCCCCACCGTCAGCAAGCTGCTCAAATGCTTCGCACGCGCTGGCCTGCTGACCTCACAGCGCGGCGCGCACGGCGGCTACAGTCTGGCACGCCTGCCCGAACAGATTACCGCCGTGCAGCTCATTGACGCCGTCGAAGGCCCGGTGGCCATCACGCAGTGCAGCCTGGGCCACGACCGCTGCAACCTCGAACCGGTATGCGGCGTCGGCCACAACTGGCAGCGCATTACGCTGGCCATACGCGAGGCGCTGGGCACCATCACGCTGGCGCAGCTTGCGCGCCCCACCACCGCGGCTTTGCCGCACATGAATTTTGGCGCGGTGCTGTCGCAACCGCGGCATTCCCGCAGCTGATCGGCAAAGCGTCATGGCCAAACGAGCAAGCGACGTCGAAAAACTCGTGCGCAGCGAATACCGTCACGGTTTCGTCACCGACATTGAAGCCGACACGGTGCCGCCAGGCCTCAACGAAGATGTGATCCGGCTGATTTCGGCCAAAAAAGCTGAGCCGGAGTTCATGCGCGAGTGGCGGCTCAAGGCCTACCGCCGCTGGATCACCATGCAGGAGCCGCATTGGGCGCATGTGCAGCACTCACCGATCGATTATCAGGCGATCTCCTATTACTCGGCCCCCAAGACGCAGCCGCAGGAAGACGGACCGAAAAGCCTCAAAGATGTCGATCCGAAACTGCTGGAAACCTACGAGAAACTCGGCGTGCCGTTGCACGAACGCGCCAAGCTCGCGGGCGTGGCGGTGGACGCGGTGTTCGACTCGGTGTCGGTGGCCACCACATTTCGCAAAAAGCTCGCGGATGTCGGCATCATCTTCTGTTCATTCTCCTACGCGGTGCAGAATCACCCGCAGCTCGTGGAGCAATACCTCGGCTCGGTGGTGCCCTACTCCGACAATTTCTTCGCCAGCCTGAACTCCGCGGTGTTCAGCGACGGCTCCTTTGTGTTCGTGCCCAAAGGCGTGCGCTGCCCCATGGAACTGTCCACCTACTTCCGTATGAACGCCGCCAACACCGGTCAGTTCGAGCGCACCCTCATCATTGCCGAAGAAGGCGCGTACGTGAGCTATCTCGAGGGCTGCACTGCGCCGATGCGTGATAAAAACCAGTTACACGCCGCGGTGGTGGAACTGATCGCGCTCGAAGGCGCACACATCAAGTATTCGACCGTACAGAACTGGTATCCGGGTGATGCCAACGGCCAAGGCGGCATTTACAACTTCGTCACCAAGCGCGGCGATTGCCGCGGCGCCAATTCACACATCGCCTGGACGCAAGTGGAAACCGGCTCGGCCATCACCTGGAAATATCCGAGCGTGCTGCTGCGCGGCGACAATTCCATCGGCGAGTTCTACTCGGTCGCGGTCACCAACAACTTCCAGCAGGCCGATACCGGCACCAAGATGGTGCACATCGGCAAAAACACGCGCAGCACCATCGTGTCGAAAGGCATTTCCGCCGGGCGCTCGCAAAACAGCTACCGTGGCCTGGTGAAGGTGGTGGGCGCCGCGGAGAACGCGCGCAACTACACCCAGTGCGACGCGCTGTTGCTCAGCAATCAATGCGGCGCGCACACCTTTCCCTACATGGAAGTAAAGAATCCCACCGCCAAGGTGGAGCACGAAGCCACGACCTCGAAGATCGATGACGATCAGTTGTTCTACTGCCGCAGCCGCGGCATCTCGGCCGAGGACGCGGTCAATATGGTGGTCAGCGGCTTCTGCAAGGATGTTTTCAAGGAGTTGCCCATGGAATTCGCCGTGGAAGCACAGGGCCTTCTGGCCGTGTCGCTGGAAGGTGCGGTGGGCTAGGAATAGGAAGTGCTGCAGTACTGGGTACCGCGTGAAAGCGGGACAACAAATCGGAGAAAGAAATTGCTAAGCATCAAAAATTTGCATGCCAACGTCGCTGACAAGGAAATCCTCAAGGGCATAAATCTTGATGTTAAAGCTGGTGAAATCCATGCCGTGATGGGCCCCAACGGCTCGGGCAAGAGCACGCTTGCCAATATTCTCGCGGGCCGCGACGGTTACACCGTCACCCAAGGCAGCGTCAGCTATCAAGGCCAGGACCTGCTCGCCATGGATCCGGAAACCCGCGCGTGCGCAGGCGTATTCCTTGCGCTGCAATACCCGGTCGAGATCCCGGGCGTCAACAACGTGTACTTCCTCAAGGCCGCCTATAACGCCATCCGCAAACACCGCGGCGAGGAACAGGTGGACGCCGTCAAGTTCCTGGGACTCGTGAAGGACAAGATGAAACTGGTGGACATTGACACGGCCTTCCTGAACCGCGCAGTCAACGAAGGTTTCTCGGGCGGTGAAAAGAAACGCAATGAAATCCTGCAAATGCTGGTGCTGGAACCGCGCCTCGCGCTGCTCGACGAAACCGATTCCGGACTCGACATCGACGCCCTCAAGGTAGTGGCCAAGGGCATCAATGCATTGCGCAGCCCGGAACGTGCAATGGTGCTCGTGACCCACTACCAGCGGCTGCTGGATTACGTGGTGCCGGACTGCGTGCACGTGCTGGCCGCCGGACGCATCGCCAAGTCGGGCGACAAGTCCCTGGCGGCCGAGCTCGAACAGCGTGGTTACGATTGGGTCACCGCCGGCGCTTCTGCATGAATGCCGTGGCCGAAACCGCGCCGCCCTACGCCGACAGCTTCGCGGCTCTGCAACACACGCGCGCGCCTGACTGGCTGGCGGAATTGCGCCGCAGCGCGTTTGCGCGCTTCACAGAGCGCGGCTTCCCGCCTGAGCGTGCCGAGGACTGGAAGTACAGCAACACGCGCGCCCTGCAGAAACTGCGATTCAGTCCGGCCACAACGCCGCCCACCAACCTCGGCACCGAGGCAATCGCAGCGGCGCTGCTGCAGCATCCGCAGGTGCAACGCCTGGTGTTCGTGGACGGCGTACACGTGCCCGCGCTTGGCAGCAAGCACGCCGCAGTCCCGGGCTTGCGGATCACTCCGCTGGATACGGCACTGCGCGAGCACCGCGCAGATTTGCGGGAGCTGCTGCTGCCCGAAGCGCGTTGGGACAATGACCCGTTCACCGCTTTGAATACGGCATTTCTTGCCGACGGCGCCCTGATCGAGGCGGCCGGAAACGTCCAGGTCACCGCGCCGGTGCAATTGGTGTTCGTCTCGACGCCGCATACCGAGGCCTGCGCCAGCCATCCGCGTGTCATGGTCACACTCGGCACAAATGTAAAGTTGACACTTGTCGAAAGTTATTTCGGATTGGACGGCGCCGCCAATTTCACTAACAGTTGCACGCAAATCGCACTCGCAGCGAACTCCCGGCTTGATTACTTCGCGGTGCAACGCGAAGCGCAAGGCGATTTCCACGTGAGCCGCGTGTATGTATCCCAGCGGGAGCGCAGCCGCTTTGCATCGCATGTTTACAACCTCGGCGGTGAGTGGGTGCGCAACGACCTGCGGGTGCGCCTTGAAGACGCGGGCGCCTCGGTACGCATGGACGGCGTGTACCTCGCCGACAGGAGTCGCCACGTCGACAACCACACGCGCATCGATCATCTGGTGGCGTACACCGCGAGCGACGAGCTCTACCGTGGCATCATCCGCGACCGCGGCCACGCGGTATTCAACGGCAAGGTGGTCGTGGCCGAGGCGGCCATCAAGACCGATGCCACCCAGACCAACAACAATCTGTTATTGACGCGCAACGGCGAGATCGATACCAAACCGGAGCTCGAGATTTACGCCGACGACGTGAAATGCAATCACGGCGCCACTATCGGGCAACTCGACGAACAGGCGCTGTTCTATCTGCGCTCGCGCGGCCTGGATCTGGACACCGCACGCGAGCTGCTCACCGGGGCATTTGCGCGCGTGGTGACGGACCGCATCGCCGCCGAACCGCTGCGCCGCTTTGCGCTCGAGCAACTGGCCAGCGCCCTGCCGCAAGTGGCTGCGGAGGACGGAGCATGAGCGCCCTTACCTCCTTGCGCGCGGCCGCAAAGCCGGCTGTTGCGGACTTCGATCCACTGCATTGGCGCCGCGATTTCCCGATTCTTGGGCAGAAAGTCCACGGTAAACCGCTCATCTACCTCGATAACGCCGCCACCGCGCAAAAGCCGCAGAGCGTGATTGACGCGGTCGCGCAGTTTTACAGCCAGAGCAACTCCAATGTGCACCGCGGCGTGCACGCGCTCAGTGAACGCGCCACCGCCCAATACGAAGCCGCGCGCGCGAAAGTCCGTGATTTCCTGCATGCCGCCTCGACGTGCGAGATCGTGTTCACGCGCGGCACCACCGAGTCGCTCAACCTGATAGCACAAAGTTATGGCCGCAGCCACCTGCGGGCCGGCGATGAGATCATCCTGTCGCACCTTGAGCACCACTCCAACATCGTTCCCTGGCAGCTTTTGGCGGAGCAGCTGCACCTGGATATCAAGGTGATCCCGATCACCGACACAGGCGAATTGCTGCCGGGCGCCTATGAACACTTGTTCAGTCCGCGCACGCGCCTGGTAGCGCTCGCGCACGTCTCCAATGCGCTCGGCACGCTCAACCCGGTACGCGAAATGACCGCGATCGCACACCGCCATCATGCGCTGGTGGTATTGGACGGCGCGCAAGCGGTACCACACCTGCCGGTGGACGTGCAGGAGTTGGACTGCGATTTCTATGCATTTTCCGGGCACAAGCTCTTCGGTCCTACCGGCATCGGCGTGCTGTACGGCAGAGAAGCTCTGCTTGCCGAGATGCCGCCGTGGCAGGGCGGCGGCGACATGATCCGCACGGTGCGCTTCTCCGGCAGCACCTGGAACGAACTGCCGTACAAATTCGAGGCAGGCACGCCGCACATCGCGGGCGCGATCGGCCTAGGCGCCGCCATTGAGTATCTGAACGCTGTGGGCATGGATAACATCGCGCACTACGATCGCGAGCTGCTCGGCTACGGCGCCCGCGAGCTGCAGCGCATCCAAGGGCTAAAATTGATCGGCACGGCTCCGCACAAGGCGGGCGTATTGTCCTTCGTGATGCAAGGCGTGCACCCTCACGATATCGGCACCATCGTGGATCAGGAGGGCGTGGCGATCCGCACCGGCCACCATTGCGCCATGCCGGTGATGGAACGCTTCGGGATTCCCGCCACCGCCCGCGCCTCGCTGGCCTTCTACAACACGCGCGCGGACTTGGACGCGCTGGTCGCTGCGCTCGGCAAGGTCCGCGAGGTGTTCCGCTGATGGACCTCAACGACCTCTACCAGGACGTGATCGTGGACCACAACCGCAGCCCGCGCAATTTCCGCAAGATGGCGGACGCCACGCGCACGCAGGAAGGTTTCAATCCGCTGTGCGGCGACAAGCTCATGCTGTACCTGAAACTGGACGGCGAGCGCATCAGCGACGTAAGTTTCGAAGGCTCGGGCTGTGCGATTTCGGTGGCCTCGGCGTCGTTGATGAGCCAGAATGTGAAGGGCAAGACTGTCCACGAAGCCGAGCAACTTTTCGGCCGCATGCACACGCTGCTCA
>JAGXAL010000016.1 GCA_018971605.1 Natronospirales bacterium
ATGGGCAAGCAGGGGCGACGCATCGCGGCGGTGGAGATCATGATCAACACCCCGCACATCGCCGACCTCATCCTCAAGGGACAGATCGACAAGATCCGCGAGGCCATGGAAGAAAGCTCCGAGCCCGGTATGCAGTCTTTCGACGAGGCACTGCACCGGCTTTACAAGGACAACCACATCGGCCTGGAGGAAGCGCTGCGCAACGCGGATTCGCGCGCCAACCTGGAAGCCAAGATCAACTTTGGTTGAGTGTATTGCCTGCGCTGAAGAGTACGTTGGGTGCAAGTTGCGGTGCGATTCAGTCGGGCTGAGTTATTTCGGGGGGGGCTAATGCGTAGCAAACTATTCTACGGATTGCTTGCTACTGTGCTTCTCGGTAGGGCGGCCATTGCCGGCCCGCAAGCAATTCCCATCCAGGCGTTTTTTGCATTTCCCCAATACACGGATGTCAAAATCTCTCCGGATGGACATTATCTTGCAGTCGTTGGCAGAAGCCCCAAAGACGAAACCAAGACCCAGCTTTACTTTCTCGATCTCTCCGACATGAAAGTAACAGGCCATTACACACTGGTCGGCGAACAGCAGATTTGGCAGTTATGGTGGGTCGGCGACCGGCGCGTGGTGTTTACCACTGCCACTCAGACCGGAAGCCTGGATCAGCCCTTGCTGACCGGCGACATTTGGGCAATCAACGTGAACGGCGGCAACCTGCAGACCCTTGCTTATCACCTGGGCAAGGGTGTTGCGTACCAGTACCACTATAACTATGTGCTCGATCCCTACAGCAGCGACGTTGGCCCAAACGAAATCGAGATCGTGGATCAAATCGAAAACGCCGGCACTTCGGGCGTGGTTTACAAGGTCAATGTAAACACTGCCGAACGCCATCAAGTGATGATGAGCCCGTTTTTGGACGCGGATCTTACGGTGGACAACAGTGGCGCAGTGCGTCTTGCGTACGGCACCAACCTGAAAACCGCGCTGGGTAAACTGCTGTACCGCGACGCGAACTCGGTGCAATGGAAAGACATCACCAGCCTGATTGCGGATGAACCCCTGTACACGGCTGCCGGGCCGGTGATGATGACGGCCGATGGCAAGAAATTTTATTACGAGGGCTATACGCCCCAAGGCACGCTCGGTTTGTACGTTGTTGATCCCGACACACTCGGCAAGACACTGCTTTACAGCGATCCGGAGTATGACATCGACAATATTTATTCTTCCACGCAGTGGCTGATGTCGCCCGACCATCACAAGCTCATAGCGTTTGAGTACACGGCAGACAGGCCGACCTGGATTTTGGTACGCAAAAATGCGCCGGAGGCCGAGCTTCTGGCGAACTTGCTGAGTGCGTTTCCGGGGCAGGATGTTCAGATCACCAGTATCACCAGCGACGGGAGGCAAGCCGTGGTGCTGGTTAGCAGTGATCGCAATCCGGGGGCGTACTATCTATACGATGCCGGCAAGAACCAGGTACGTTTCCTGTTCAGCACGCGGCCGGGCATTAATCCCGACGAAATGGCGGCGATGCAGCCAATCAGCTTCAAGGCCCGTGATGGCCTGACGATACACGGCTATCTGACCTTGCCGCATGGCGAGAGCAAGAATTTGCCGCTGATCATCAATCCTCATGGCGGACCGTTTGGTATCCGTGATGAATGGGGTTTTGACCCCGAGGTGCAATTTCTCGCGGCGCATGGCTATGCGGTGTTGCAGGTGGAATACCGCGGTTCGGGCGGCTATGGGGCGGCATTTCAGGCGGCCGGTTATCAACAGTGGGGCGGCAAGATGGAGGATGACTTGTTTGACGCGACGGATTGGGCCATCAAACAGGGCATCGCTGATCCCAAACGTATCTGCATTTATGGCGGGAGCTACGGAGGGTATGCGGCTATCGAGGCGGTGGTGGAAGAACCGGATCTATACCGTTGTGCTGTCGGCTATGCCGGGGTTTATGATCTCGTGCGCATGCACGATCGGGCGGACACGCTGAACGGCCGGCTTTTAGGGCGTTTCATGCATGTCGCTGTGGGCGACGACATGGCATCACTCAAAGCGCATTCTCCGGTGGACAACGCCGGCAAAATCAAGGCGGCGTTATTTCTCGCGCACGGCGGGGCGGACCACACCGTCCCCATCGAGCATGCGGATGAACTCAGGGCGGCCTTGGACAGGGTCGGCAAGAAATATGAATGGCTTTATTATCCCAACGAAGGCCACGGATTCTTCAAACTTGATCACAAGGTCGTCTTTTACACGGACATGCTGAATTTCTTTAATCTGTACATCGGTCCAGACACAGTCAAGCACTGAACGCGAGCCGCGCTAAACAAGGGAGTTGCCGGTGCGAATGTCATTGCGGATATTTTGGTTGATTGCCGTTATGTTTGCAGTGGTTACTGCCCACGCTGCGGCAGTTGTCAACGGGCCGCCGCCGGTGCAGGCGTTCTTTTCCTACCCGCAAATATCCGATGTGCAGATCTCACCTGATGGGAAATATCTGGCCATGGTGGTGGCTGATGACAATACCGGAGAGGATCGCAAGCTTCTCGAGATAATCGGGACCGATGACCGGAAGCCCAAGGCGGGGTTCAAGGTCGCCGGCGAACAGCAGATCCGGAGTTTCTGGTGGGCTAACGATACGCGCGTTTACATCAAATCGGCCGACAATGATCGCGCGCCTACTATCGAGATTCAGCATGTGGAGGTGGGCGTCCATCTCTTCGTCTTCGTTGTGCCGCCCGGCAGCTATTGTGTCACCCGCTACAGCTACGGGAATTACTACATTACCCAGAACGATCCGAAGCATGGGGTGTGTTTCTATGTCATCGCCGGCAAGATTGCCTACAGCGGCAACCTTGCCCCGCGCGGCTATAACGGCAAGGTATACGTGGATCAGAATTATGAGTGGAGTGCCTTCCAGAAGATGCTGAGAGACCAATATCCCAAGCTTGCTGGCTATCCTGTCGTCACTCCATGAGAAATTAAGCCACGCGAATGCGAGTTCTAAGTTTGTCGGTATTTGATTAATGCCATACTCGCATTAATTTATCGGGAACACACTGGCGCCGTCGAACACCGGTCCGTCCACGCACACGCGTTTCATGGCGGGTCCCTCGGGTGTGCGCACTTCCACGTTGCAGCCGGCGCAGCCGCCAACCGCGCATGCCATGAATTCCTCCATCGATATCTGGCTCGGCACACGGAATTCCTGTGCGAGTTGCGCGGCCGCCTTGAGCATGGGCGTCGGCCCGCAGGCGAAAATTTCCGTTTCCGCCAGGGCTTTTTTGTCGAGCCTGCCCAGCCCATTACGCGCCAAATCGGTGACGTAGCCCCGGTAGCAGCCGGTGTAACCCTGCAGGCTGGCGAGGCGGCTGGGGATGTTCCAGTCCTCCATGAGCGGCATGCTGGCGCTGGCTTCCTTGGGCATCGCCGGCAGCGGCAAGGCCGACGGTCGTGCCTCGAATGGAAACGGTACTTCCGAGCCCATGAGCACCAGCGGCTGCCAGCGCGCGCGCGCGTCGCCCCGCAGCGCCTCGGCCAGGAAGATCATCGGCGGAATGCCCACACCGCCGCCGATCAGCAGCGTCCGTGGGCGTTCGGGATGCGGCGCGAATGGCCGGCCGATGGGCCCGAGACAGCTGATCACGTCACCGCGCTGGCGCTGCGCGAGCAGCCGGGTGCCGTCGCCGACCATCTTATATAGGCATTCCACCCAGCCTTCGTTTCTTGACACGCGCATGATCGACATCGGCCGGCGCATCGGCAGGGCGGCGTCGCAACTCACGTGCATGAAGCTGCCGGGCGCGGCCGCAGCAGCGCAACGCGGCGCGCGCAGGCGCAGGCGGAATTGCCGGCCGGCGAAGGCCTCGGTTTCCAGCACCGTGGCGTCTTCCAGAAAGATTGTGCCGCGATGCGGTTTGTCGTTCATGCGCTGCGTTTGCCGGGAAGCCGGGGTCATGTGCCCATGAGGGTTGCCAGCACCGCCATGCGTACCGCTACACCGTTGCTGACCTGTTCGCGGATCACCGACTGCGGGCCGTCGGCTACCTCCGCGGCGATTTCCACCCCGCGGTTCATGGGGCCGGGGTGCATGACGATGGCATCGGCGCGCGCCAGCTTCAGGCGCGTGGCGTCCAGCCCGTAGCGCTGGAAGTATTCGTGCTCGTCGGGAATCAATCCGGCTTGCATGCGCTCTTTCTGGATGCGCAGCATCATCACCACGTCGGCGCCGGCCAGGGCCTTGTCCGGATTGGTGAACTGTTCGCCGTCCAGATCCTCGGGCAGCAACTCCGCCGGACCGGCAAAGCGGATGTCGCGGGTGCCGAGCGTGTGCAGGGCCTGCACCGCGGAGCGCGCCACGCGCGAATGGCGGACGTCGCCGATGATGGCGACCGCGAGCTTGTCGAACTTCTTTTTGTGGCGGCGGATGGTGAACACATCCAGCAGTCCCTGCGTCGGATGCGAGACATGCGCTTCGCCGGCGCTCACCACGTGCACTTGTGGCAGCGCGTGCTGCGCCAGGGTTTGCGGCACGCCGGCTTCCCGGTGGCGCACCACGAACAGGTCCACATTCATGGCCTGCAGCGTGTGGAAGGTATCCAGCGGCGTCTCGCCCTTGACGGTCGAGGAGAAGGCCATGTCGAGCGTCACCACCTCGGCGCCCAAGCGCCGTGCCGCAAGTTCAAACGAGGTGCGTGTGCGCGTGCTCGGCTCGAAAAACAGGTTGGCGACGGTTTTGCCGTCCAGCAGGTCATAGCGGCGCGCCGGCTTGCCGGGCGGCGCCAGAAATTCGCCGGCGCGTTCCAGCAGTGCCAGCAGCGTGGTCTGCGGCAAATCCGCAAGAGTCAGCAAATGTTGCAGGCGTTGCGGGTGCTCAGCGGATTTGCCGGTCATGCGGAGTGCGGGTGGCTCGTTTGATGTTGGGAATGAAACCAGCTTTCCAGAATTACACACGCGGCGGCGCAGTCTATGTCTTCGCGCCGTACGCGCTTGCGGCCTTGCTGGCGCAACTCCCGGAGGCGCGCTTCGGCTTCTTTTGACGACATGCGCTCGTCAATCATTGCCACCGGGCAGGGGTAGCGCCGCTCGAGTTCTGCGGCGAAAGCGCGCGCACGGCGCGTGATGTCCTGTTCGCTGCCGTCCATAGTATAAGGGAGTCCCACCACCAGCCGGTGCGGAGCCCATTCTTTAATCAAGTTATCCACCACGGTCCAATCGGGCCGGCCGTCCGCCATCTCGAGCAGCATGACCGGCGCGGCACTTTCAGTGAGGCTTTGCCCGGCAGCCACGCCGGTACGCCGCAGGCCGAAGTCGAACCCGAGCGCGCGCAGCGCTGTCTCAGGCATGCCCGGCGTCGTCCGAGAGCAAGGCGATGTCCACGCCGATCAGGCGCGCAGCTGCCTGCCAGCGTTCCGCCACCGGGGTTTCAAAGATGATGCGCTTATCGGCCGGCGTGCTCAGCCAGGAGTTGGCCGCGAGTTCGGTTTCCAGCTGTCCCGCGCCCCAGCCGGCATAGCCGAGTGCCACGAAGCTGTGGCCGGGGCCTTGGCCGCGTGCCAGCGCCGCCAGCACGTCGCGCGAGGTGGTCACGCCCAGCGCGCCCAACTTGAGAGTCGAGTCCCATGCGCCGATAGGTTCGTGGATGACGAAGCCGCGGTCGGTTTGTACCGGTCCGCCCTGAAACACCGGGCGCTGTGTCAGCGACGGATCATCCGCGCTGATGGACAGCTGTTTGAGAATATCTCCGAGCACCACGCTGCTCGGACGGTTGATGACGATGCCGAGCGCACTGCCGGCGTTGTGCTCGCAGACGTACACCACGCTTTGCTGAAAATTGGGATCGCGCAGCGAGGGCATCGCTACCAGGAAATGATTGTCGAGAAAATCCTGGGCCATGCGAATAGTATCCGCGTGGCCTCGGCGGCAAACAAGCATCAATGCGGCGCGGGCAGTTCCAAGCCGCCGCGGCGCGTGTCCAGTCGTCCGCCGTTGAAGCGCCACACATACACGAAGCGCAACACGTTGGTATCCTTGCGGAAGCTTTCCGGGAAGGGTGCGAACGGCGCCGCCATTTTCACGATCTGGATTGCGGATTGATCCAGCAGCGGGTGCGGCGACGGTTTGCGCAGTATCAGGTCGCGGATGCTGCCGTCGGCGTTCAGCGCGACTTCAAGCGCCAGGGAACCGGACAAATGCTCGGCGTGAATCTGCGGCGGGAAGTTGAGATTGCCGATGTGTTCGATCTTGCGCCGCCAGGCATCCAGGTATTCGGCATAACGCGAAGCGCGTGCGTTCACCGCCACGAAGGCTTCCCGCGGCGTCGGGCTGGTCGCGAGCGGCAACTGCACCGGATCATCCGTGGGCATGAGCGCGTCGTCGCCTTGCGTAAGCAGGCGCGCGACCAGCACGCGCGCGCTCGGGCTTTGCGGCGCCGGCATGGCACGTGCGTTGGCCGTTTGGCCGGTGTCCGCGACCGTGGTCACCGCCGCTTGCTGATCGACGGCGGCGTTGCTCAGGCCATGCGCGTCGCTCGCGCCCTCACCGTGTCCGGGATTGCTGACCAGGTCTTCGCCTTCCGGCAGGCCGGAGTTGTTGACTGCCGAGGGCATGGACAAGGGGCTTTGCGGTCGCACCAGTTTGCGGGTGTTGCCTTGGCCCCGCTGATTGGATTGCGCAATGTAGTCCGCCTGCGCGGGTGGCACCACGCTGCGGGTTTGCACCAGCGTCACCTCCAGCGTGGAACTGCCGCCGGGGTTGCCGGCCGTGAAGCCGATACCGAGAATCACGATGGCATGCACCAGCACCGCAAAGAACAAGGTGGTGATCAGGCGATCGCGCGCGCTGATGTTGGGTGTGCGCGGCAGCGCGGCGTTCATGTGCGTATTTTCGCCCGGCGCTTGCTGGCGATGACATCCATCAGCTGACCGGCGATATCCAGCCCGTAGAGCTTGTCGAGTTCGCGCGCGCAGGTGGGGCTGGTCACGTTGATCTCGGTCAGGTGCTCGCCGATCACATCCAACCCCACGAACAGCAAGCCCTTGCGTTTCAGTGCCGGCGCCACTTGCTGGCAGATCCAGCGATCCCGCGCGCTCAAGGGCACGCCCACGCCATGGCCACCGGCGGCAAGATTGCCGCGCGATTCGCCCGGCGCCGGGATGCGCGCGAGCGCGTAAGGCACGGGTTCGCCGTCAATCAGCAGAATGCGTTTGTCGCCCTCGCTGATTTCAGGAAGATATTTCTGTGCGACCGCGAGCTGCGTGCCGTGGCCGGTGAGGGTTTCCAGCACCACCGAAATGTTGGGATCCGCTTCCGCAAGCACGAACACCAAGGTTCCGCCCATGCCTTCGAGCGGCTTCACCACGATCTTGTGATGCTCGGCGAGGAACGCGCGGATGCGCGAGAGGCTGCGCGTCATCAGAGTCGGCGGGCAGCATTGCGGAAACCACGCGGTATAGGCCTTCTCGTTGGCGTCGCGCAGCGCTTGCGGACGGTTGACGACCAGCACGCCCGCCTCTTCGGCACGCTCCAGAATGTAGGTGCTGTAGATGTACTCCATGTCAAACGGCGGGTCCTTGCGCATCAGCACCGCATCCAGCGACGCCAACGCTATGTCCTGCGGCGTTTCCCAGTGAAACCAGTCCTGTGGTGAGTCCCGCACGCTCAGGATCCGGCCCCGGGCGCGCGCCTCGCCGTCCCGCAGATACAGATCCTGGGTTTCAAAGTAGTACAGCCGCCAGCCGCGCGCTTGGGCCGCCAGCAGCATGGCGAGCGTGGTGTCCTTGGCGGGCTTGATGGACCCGATGGGGTCCATGACCACGCCGATTTTGAGGTTTTCCTGGCTCATGACCAACCTGCGCATCAAGGGGCCCGGCTGCCCGGATAAAGTCTTATTGCTTTCAATGGATTAAGGGATGATTTTATGCTAAAACCTTCAATAAAGCGCTTCCCAGCAGGGGTCCAGCGAGGGGTCTGCAATGGGCGAGGGCGCGTTAGGAGCGGGGTGCCCAGCGGCGGCAAACACGGCCGCGGGCTTGCACGCAGCTTGAGGTTAATATGACGCCGCCGGACAGGTGCTGCGGCGCCTCTGGCGGAGGACAGTCACGGGTGGAGGTTAGAGTGGCCAGCGAACATGTCAACGGCGATCTCAAGGGCCTCAAGGTCCTGGTGATTGACGACAGCAAGACCATCCGCCGCACCGCCGAGACCTTGCTGGCGAAAGAAGGCTGCGAGGTGCTGACGGCAGTGGATGGCTTCGAGGCGCTCTCCAAGATCGCCGATCACAAGCCGGACATCATCTTCGTGGACATCATGATGCCGCGCCTCGACGGTTATCAGACTTGCGCCTTGATCAAGCACAACCAGACTTTCAGGCACACGCCGGTAATCATGCTGTCCAGCAAGGACGGACTGTTTGACCGGGCGCGCGGCCGCATCGTGGGTTCCGAGCAGTATTTGACCAAGCCGTTTACCAAGGATGAATTGGTGAACGCCATTCAGCACCATGTGCACCGACAGGCAGACGGTCAACAGGCAACCGGTAACGGGTAATTTTGGAGGCAGCAGCAGATGGCAACCATACTCATCATTGACGATTCTCCCACCGAAGTGCACGTGCTCAAGACGTGGCTGGAGAAAAACGGCTTTGCAACCATTTCCGCGGAAAGCGGTGAAGAGGGTATCCGCAAGGCACGCGAGGAGAAACCCGACGCCATCATCATGGACGTGATCATGCCCGGCATGAGCGGTTTTCAAGCCACCCGGCAATTGTCCAAGGATCCGGATACCTCGAGCATCCCGGTGGTCATGGTCACCACCAAGGATCAGGAAACCGACAAGATCTGGGGCATGCGTCAGGGCGCGGTCGCCTATCTGCCGAAACCGGTTACCGAAAAGCAGGTGGTCGCCAAGATCCGCGAGGTCACGCACGCGTAAGCATGGCTACGTCACTCGCAGAATTGCGCACCCGGCCTTTCGAACTCCTGCAGGAGCTCGAGCGCCGCAGCCGTGCCGTGGCTTCGGGTCGCGGTCGCGAAGGCGCGAGCCAGGAAGAATGGGTGGGCGTGGGATTTCGCGTGGCGCACATTTCCCTGGTGGCGGCACGCGACGAGGTGCGCGAGGTGTTGCCGTTTCCCGGCATTACCAAACTCCCGGGTGCCAAACCCTGGCTGCTGGGGCTCGCGAACGTGCGCGGGCAGTTGTTGCCGATTACCGATCTGAATGCATTTTTTGGCGGGATGCCGACCGATATCGGCCGCAATACGCGGGTGATCATGGTGAATCATCCCGATATTCCCGCCGGCCTGTTGGTGGATGAGGTGCGCGGCTTCCGCCGCTTCGTGCCGTCCGAGCAAGTCTCGGCCATGCCGGACATCTCGCCGGGCATGGTGCCGTTCATCTCCAGCGCCTACAACACGGGCGACGAGGTTTGGGGAGTGCTGGGCGTGCAGGCGCTGGTGGAGAATCCAGTATTTCTGGACGCGGCGCGCTGAGGGCGCGGGCGCCTTTATTGACAACCGGGTTTGTAAACTGACTTTGGTAGGGTGAGCAACATGGCTGTGACGCAGAAACGTTCCTACAAGGCCCTGTATCTGCTGCTGATACTGGCATTGATTCTGATCGGCTTGGCGGTCTGGGACATGGTGATGGTGGGGCGCAATTCGGCCCAGGACGCGCAGTTCACGGCGTTGATCACGCGCCAATCCATGAGGTCACAGTCGCTGGTGCAGACCGCGGATCAGGCGGTAGCCGGCAACCATGGTGCTTTCCAGGATCTGCTGGACATGCGCCAGCAATTCGATACCAGCATCGGCGAACTGCAGAACGGCAACCCGCAAACCGGGCTGCCCGCGGCCAGCGGCGATGCCCTGTCGGAAGTCAACGTGCTGCAGCAGCAATGGAAGAAAGCCCGGGCGGCGCTCGAGGTCATTCTTGCGAATCACGATGCCATTCTCACGGCCAATCAGGCGGCCGCGGCCGCCAATCAGAACATGCCGGGGCTGTTGCAGTCCTGGAATACCCTGGTCGGCGATCTCGCGCGGCGCGGCGCGGGCAACACGCTGGCCTATGCCGCCAAACAACCTTATTACGGCCAGCTCATCCAGCGCGACCTGAATCAACTGGTGGGCGGCGGAGGCGGCGACGCCGGCGCGCTGGCGCAGGATTTGCCGGACGCCATCCAGAATTTCAGCCGCATTACCCAGGCGATGCTCGTGGGCGATGCGCAACTCGGCATCACCGCGGTCACCGATCCGACGCTGGCAACGCCGTTGCGTAACATCAAGGTCCAGTATGACAAGCTCAGCGCCAGCCTGGGCGCGGTGGCGCCGCTGGCCGATTCCCTGGTGAAGGTGCACCAGGCCGACGCGAGCCTTCACGAGGTCGGTGGCCAGATGCTGACCACCGCCCAGGCCATCACCACCAGCTATCGCGACCAGATCGGCGGGCGCCTGTATCACCCGTATCTGGGCTACCTCCTCGGCGCCGTGGGCTTGCTGCTGCTGCTGATTATTTTGTGGATCTACGTGCTCGGCCGGGATGCGCGCCGCGCCGCCAGCCAGCAGGTGCAACAAACCGAACGCAACCAGCAAGCCATTCTGCGCTTGCTGGACGAGCTCGGCTCACTGGCCGACGGCGACCTCACGGTGCAGGCGACGGTGTCCGAGGACATCACCGGCGCCATCGCCGACTCCATCAACTACGCGCTCGAAGCCCTGCGCGGGCTGGTGCGCACCATCAACGACACCGCGGTGCAGGTGGACGCCGCCGCCCGCCAGACGCAAGCCACCGCCACGCACCTGGCCGAGGCCTCCAAGAACCAGAGCAAGCAAATCAACACCGCCTCCACTTCCATCACCCAGATGGCGCATTCCATCGAGCAGGTGTCCGTGAACGCCGACCGCTCGGCGAAGGTGGCACAACAATCTGTGGACATCGCCCACAAGGGCGGCGAGGCGGTGCGCCGCACCATCGACGGCATGAACAACATCCGTGAAACCATTCAGGAAACCTCCAAGCGCATCAAACGTCTGGGCGAGTCCTCGCAGGAAATCGGCGACATCGTGGAACTCATCAACGACATCGCCGAGCAAACCAACATCCTGGCCTTGAATGCCGCCATTCAGGCGTCCATGGCCGGCGAAGCCGGCCGCGGTTTTGCGGTGGTCGCGGACGAAGTGCAGCGGCTCGCGGAACGCTCCGCCAACGCCACGCGCCAGATCGAAGCGTTGGTTAAGACCATTCAAACCGACACCAATGAGGCGGTGATCT
Organism: Natronospirales bacterium; assembly: GCA_018971605.1. Classification (GTDB taxonomy): domain Bacteria; phylum Pseudomonadota; class Gammaproteobacteria; order Natronospirales; family REEB76; genus REEB76. Next base: position 11,272 of record JAGXAL010000016.1, read on the forward strand.
CCATGGAGCAGTCGACCGCGGGAGTGGTGAGCGGCGCCAAACTGGCCGAGAACGCCGGCACCTCGCTGAACGAAATCGAAAAGGTGGCCAACAACATCGCCACGCTGGTGCAGAACATTTCCAATTCCGCGCGCCAGCAGGCCCAGACCGCCGGTGAAATGACCCGCAGCATGAACGTGATTCGTGAAATCACCGCCCAGACCACCGAGGGCACGCTGGCCACCTCGCAGTCCATCGGCAAGCTCGCGGCCCTGGCGACGGAAATGCGCAAATCGGTAGCCGGCTTCAAGCTGCCGAGCGGCGCCAGCCAGGAAACCCTGGTGATTGCGCCGCCGCAGCAAATGCAAAGCAGCGCCGCGTGAGCAACGTGCCGTAACGAAATGAGTCATCCCGCATGAGCCAGGCCGCTTCCGACTCGCTGTTGTGGATCAAGAACGAGCTTGACCACACGCTGGCGCGTGCGCGCCAGGCGCTCGAAGCCTATGTGGAGCGCCCGGACAGCGATGCGCCGCTCGATCAATGCCTGGATCTGCTGCACCAGGTGCAGGGCACTCTGCGCATCGTCGAGGTGTATGGCGCGGCTATGCTTGCCGAGGAAATGGAATCCGTGGTGCGCGGCCTCAAGTCCGGCGAGCTGCAGCGCAGCGATGCCGCCTTCGAGGTGTTGGTGCGCGCCATGCTGCAACTGCCCGATTATCTCGAGCGCGTCATCGGCGGACGGCGCGACATGCCGCTGGCCTTGCTGTCGCTGCTGAACGATTTGCGTGCGGTTCGCGGCCAGCCGCTGCTCTCGGAAAGCGCCTTGTTTGCCTACAACCTGGCGGGCCGTTCTGCGAGCGTGGTGGGACATGCGGCGGCGCCGCGCGCGGTGGATATCCGCAGCCTCGCCGGCAAACTGCGCCCCAAGTTCCAGATGGCGCTCCTCGGCTGGTACAAGGGCGATCAGGCCGAGAAGCATCTTGCGGCCATGGCGGATGCCGCGGAAAAACTCGAACAAGCCGCGACCACTCCGGCGGTATTCGAACTGTGGTGGATCGTTGGCGGCGTCGTCGAGGGTCTGCGCGAAGGCGGCATCCATGCGGACGTCAGCCTGAAGCAGTTGCTCGGCCAAGTTGACCGCCAGATCAAGCGGCTGATGGATCGCGGCGAGGCGCCGCTCAGCGAAGACCCCGCCAAGGAGTTGGTCAACAATCTGCTGTATTACATCGGTCGCGCCCGCAGTCACGGCAAGCGCATCTCCGCCATCAAGGAATCCTTCAAGCTCGGCGAGCTGCTGCCGGCGGCCGGCGAGATTGAGGCCGAGCGTGAGCAGATTGCCGGGCCGAATCTGCAATTGATGCGCACCGTGTCCGGCGCCATCAAGGAAGACATCACGCGCATCAAGGACACGCTCGACATTTTCGTGCGCATGGGCAAATCCGGCGTGGGTGAACTCGCGCCGCTGGACCCGCTGATCAAGAAGGTCGCGGACACACTCGGCGTGTTGGGCTTGCCGCGGCTGCGCGAGACGCTGGAACTGGAACGCGCCAATCTCAAGAGACTCTTGGACGGCAAGCAGCCGGCGGATGAGGCTGCGCTCATGGAAATCGCGAGCGGCATCGTCAGCGTCGAGGGCCGGCTCGAAGCCGCGATGCTGGCGCTGGTGGCCCCTGCGCCTTCGGGCGCAGGGCAAACCGAACCCGGCCCGGAGCGCTCCGAGCTGCAGGATGTGCAGAACGCGGTGATCCGCGAGTCCATCATCAATCTGGCGCGCATCAAGGAAGCCATCGTTGAGTTCGTGAATGACCCGGCCAAGATCGCGAGTTTGCAGCCGCTGCCGGATCGCATCCGGGAAATCCAGGCGAGCCTGCGTTTCCTGCAACTGGAGCGCGTGGTGACGGTGCTGGAGAGCGTGCGCCAATACATCCGCCAGCGGTTGCTGGGACAGTCGGGCATGCCGGCACAAAACGAACTGGATCGCATGGCGGACGCCATCGTGAGCGTGGAATTTTATCTGGAAGCCATCCAGCAGGGACGCGGCAATCCGCTGTCCATGCTGGATAACGCCGAAGCCTGTGTGACCAACCTCGGCTTCCCCGTGGGACGCACTTACAGCGACGAGGTCCCGCCCGCCGCTGAAACGCACTCGGTATCCACCGCCGGTCTCGAAGCCTCGGTGATGGAGGCCGAGAGCATCGTGATCGAGCCGGTCAAGACCGTGGCCATCGAAAGTGTTGTGGTGCTGCCTGCCGAAGCCCCCGTGTTGACGCTGGTGCCGGAACCGCCGCCAACCGCTGCCGCGCCGCCGCCCAAGCCGGCGCAGCCATCTGCGGCCGGACCCGCCGTCGTGCCCCTGGGCGAGGTGGATCCGGAAATCCTGGAAATTTTCCTGGAAGAAGCCCAGGAGGAAATGCAGTCGCTGCGCGACAACTTCCCTCGCTGGCGTTCCAATCCGGCGGATCGCGAGGCGCTCACCACCGTGCGCCGCTCGTTCCACACGCTCAAGGGCAGCGGCCGCATGGTGGGCGCGCGCCTCATCGGCGACTTCGCCTGGTCCTTCGAGAACATGCTGAATCGCGTGATTGACCAGACCATCGAGCCTTCCGACGACATGTTCCGCCTCCTGGAACGCGGGATTTCGACGCTGCCGGAGTTGATTGAGCAGCTCGAGGTCGGCAACGCGCCGCGCAGCGACATCGCTCCGCTCATGGATGCGGCCACTGCATTCAGTCGCGGCGAGCAGCCCCTGTTGCCAGCGGCAGCGCCGGGTGCGCCCCCGCCGGCCGAGCCGGCAGGCGCCGTTCGCCCGCGACGCACGGCGACCACCACCATGGTGGAAGAAGCGGCCGCCACGCCTGCCGATGGACAGTTGCACAGTATCTTCGCGCGCGAATCCACGGGCCATTTGGCGCAATTCGCGGCCTACCTGGAGCGCGCACTGACCGACGCTGACAAGCGGGTCCCCGACGAAGACGTGGTACGCGCCATGCACACCTTGCACGGCAGCGCCTCGATTGCCGGGATTACCGCGCTCGCCGCCCTCACCGAGCCGGTGCAGCATTACCTCATGAACATGAGCGCGCTCGCCGCCGCGGTGCCCGAGGCGAGCCTCAAGGTTCTGGAAGAAGTGCTGGGCGTGGCACGTGAGATGACCGCGGCCTTCAACGCCGGCACCGAAGTGCCGGCCGCCGATGCGGCGCTGCTCAAACGCGTCGCGCAGGCGACGCAGCCGCCAGCCACGGCGGCGGCTCCGCGCAAGCGCGAGCGGGCGCGCGTGGAAAAGCCGCGTTACGTGCAGCTTTCCGATCTCAAGGATTACGACCCCGATCTGGCGGCGATCTTTTTCGATGAAGCCAACGAACTGCTGGAGTCCACTGACGGCACTCTGCACCAGTGGTCGCAAAACCGCAGCGACCAGGAACTGGTGATGCAGTTGCAGCGCAATCTGCACACCCTCAAGGGCGGTGCGCGCATGGCGGGACTGGCGCCCATGGGCGACCTGAGCCACGAGCTCGAAACCGTGCTCACCGACGTGGTGGATGGGCGCCTCGCCGTGTCGGTCGAACTCATGGCCTTGCTCAACCGCGCGGTGGATCGTTTGCACCGCATGCTGGAGCAGAGCTACGCCAACAAGCCCATGCTGGATGCCGCCGACCTGGTGGCGGAATTGCGCCAGGTGCACGGCCACCACGTGGACGAGGAACTGGAGCCGCAGAAGCTCGAAGACCGCTTTGAAACCGTGCGTGCGCCGGCGGCTCCGCCGCCGGTGGTTGAACCGCGTCCGTCCGTGCCCGAAACTCCCGTTGCCGCCGCGCCGGAGGAGGAGGGCGCAGCGGCCGAAGCCGCACTCGGCGGCGGCGGCGAACGGCGCGCCGGCTCGCGCATCCAGCACGAACTGGTGCGAGTGCGCGCCGACCTGCTGGAAAGCGCCCTGAATTACGCCGGCGAGGTCGGCATTTACCGTTCACGCCTGGAACAGCAGGTGCACTCCATCAACTTCAACCTGGGCGAGCTCGAGCAGACCGTGGTGCGCCTGCGCGACCAGCTGCGCAAGCTGGAAATCGAGACCGAGGCCCAGATTCTGTATCAGTTCCAGCAGGAAGGCGGCGACCGCGATCATCCCGAATTCGATCCGCTGGAACTGGACCGCTATTCATTGCTGCAACAATTGTCGCGCGCCCTGGGTGAATCCACCGGCGACTTGGTGAGCTTGCAGAACCTGCTGCTGAATCAGGCGCGCGAAGCCGAGACCCTGCTGCTGCAACAATCGCGCGTGACCGCGGAGCTGCAGGACGGACTGATGCGCACGCGCATGGTGCCGTTCTCACGCCACGCGCAGCGTCTGCGCCGCGTGGTACGCCAGACCGCGGATGAGGCCGGCAAGCAGGCTGAAATCCGCTTCCTCGGCGCCGAAGGCGAAATGGATCGCCAGGTGCTGGAGCGCGTGCTGGCGCCGCTCGAACACATGTTGCGCAACTCCGTGGTGCACGGCATCGAGAAACCCGAGCTGCGCAAGCAACACAACAAGCCCGCGGCCGGGACGGTCACCATCGCGCTCAACCGCGAAGGCTCGGAAGTGGTGATCGAGGTCTATGATGACGGCGGCGGACTGGATTTGCGCGCCATCCGCAAAAAGGCCGAGGAAATGGGCCTGATCCCGCGCGGCGCCAAACCCGGCGAACGCAACATCATGGGCTACATCCTGGAGCCGGGATTCTCGACTGCCGCGCAGATCACGCAAACCGCGGGACGCGGCGTGGGCATGGACGTGGTGGCGAGCGAGATCAAGCAGCTGGGCGGCACGCTCAGGATTGATTCGACCGCCGGCAAGGGCGCCAAATTCACCATCCGCCTGCCGTTCACCTTATCCATCACCCAGGCATTGATAGTGAGCATGGCGGAGCAGCCCTACGCCATCCCGTTGCCGAGCATCGAGGGCATCGCGCGCATTCCGCGCACGGAACTCGAGCGGCTGCTGGCGAGCGAGACTCCGGCCTACATGTACGGCGGACGTCCTTACCAGTTGCAGCATTTGTCGGTGCTGCTCGGCATCGGCGCACCGCAGTTCCCGGAGGAACTGACGACCGTGCCGCTGCTCTTGGTGCGCACCGGCGACGCCAGCCTCGCCTTGATCACTGAAGGCATGCAGGGCAGCCGCGAGGTGGTGGTGAAATCCGTGGGCCCGCAGGTCGGCAGCATCCGCGGCATTACCGGCGCCAGCATCTTGGGCGACGGTAGCATCGTGCTGATTCTGGACGTCACCGCTCTCGGTCGCAGCGCCGCCGAGGCCGGCGCCGAAGTGCAGGAACGCGAGGCGCCGCAGGAAGACACGCGCATCTTCGCGATGGTGGTGGACGACTCCATCACCGTGCGGCGCGTGACCCAGCGTCTGCTGGAACGCTACGGCATGCGTGTGTTGACCGCCAAGGACGGCGTGGACGCGCTTGCCTTGCTGCAGGAAAACCATCCGGACGTGATGCTGCTCGACATCGAGATGCCGCGCATGGACGGCTACGAGCTCGCGCAGCACATGCGCAACGACGAGCGCTTCAAGGACCTGCCGATCATCATGATCACTTCGCGCACCGGCGAGAAGCACCGCAACCGCGCCATGGAAATCGGCGTCAACAAGTATCTTGGCAAGCCCTTCCAGGAAAACGAACTGCTGGAGAACATCCAGAAACTGGTGGAACGTTTCCACCCGCAATACACCCGCGCGGAATAAACCCGTATGCCGCAAACGCTTGAGGAAATCTACAGTCTGCTGATTCCGGTAGCCGGCGGCAAAATCATTCTGCCGCGGCTGTCGGTGGCCGAGGTCATGGGTTATGCGCGCCCGCGGCCGGTGCGCGGCTCGCCCAACTGGCTGCTGGGACTGATCAACTGGCAGGGCCAGGAAATCCCGCTGGTGTCCTTCGAGGGCTTGTGCGGGCGCAAGGTGCCGGAACGCGCCAACCGCACGCGCATCGCGGTATTGTTCAGCATCGGTGCGCACATGGATCCGCCGGTGTTCGCGCTCATGACCCAGGGTTATCCGTATCTGGTGCGTGTCAATACCGCGGTGCTGGGTACGGACAGCGAAGACAGTTACAGCGCCGACTTGCCGGTGCTGGTGCGCGTGCGCATGGCCAACGAACGTCCGGTGATTCCGGACCTGGACGCCATCGAAGACAAGCTGCTCGAAGCCATGCCGCAGCGGCGTGCCACCCGCGGCACCGAATCTACGCTCGATCTGAATTCCTAGGCGAGATCTCCCCAGCGGGCCTGCAGCAGGCTCAAGGCCACGAGCGCCGCAGTTTCGGTGCGCAGCACGCGCGGCCCGAGACTCACCGCAGTAAATCCGGCGCGCTGTACGGCAGCGGTTTCCGCTTCACTCAATCCGCCTTCCGGCCCGACCAGCAACACGATCTGATTGCGTTTGGGCGCGGGCAAATTCTTTATGCTCAGTGCGGCGTCCGGATCCAGCAGCAGGCCGAGCCCGTTCAGCGGATCTTTCGCCATGAACTCATGCAGGTTCAATGGTGCGTGCACCGCAGGCACCTGCACGCGGCCGGATTGCTCGCAAGCGCCGATGACCACTTGCTGCCAATGCGCCTGCTTGCGCGCCGCCTGACCCGCGTCCAGCCGCACCACGCTGCGCTCGGTGAGCAGCGGCATGATTTCCGCGACCCCCAGTTCCACGGCTTTTTGCAGCGTGAAATCCATACGCTCGCCGCGCGAGATACCCTGCGCCAGCGTCACCCGCAGCGGTGATTCGCTGCGCGCTCTGTGCACCACACCGATTTGCACGCGTGCGCTGCGGCCTTTGTGCGATTCGAGTTGTGCCTCGAATTCGTTGCCTGATCCATCAAACAGAAGCAGTGCTGCGCCGGGCTTGAGCCGCAGCACCGTGAGCAGATGCCGGGAAGGCGCGGGCTCGAGTTCGAGGCTTTGGCCTGCGATGAGCGCCTGTGTGGTGTAGATGCGGGGAATACGCATACTCAGCGCGTCGCGAGCTCGATGCCTTCGGCCGCAACCTCGGCCAGCAGGCGGATTTCCTCGGGCGTGATCACATAGGGCGGCATGAAGTAAATCACGTCGCCCATCGGCCGGAGCAACACGCCGCGCGTGAGCGCGTGTTGGTACACCTTCAATCCGCGGCGTTCCTGCCAGGGATAGGGAGTGCGGCTGGCTTTGTCCTGCACCAGTTCCATCGCGAGAATCATGCCGTGTTGGCGGACTTCGGTCACGTGCGGATGCTCCGCAAGCGCGGCCGTAGCGCGCTGCATGTGCGTCGCCAGCAAACGATTGCGCGCAATCACGTCGTCGTCCCGGAATATATCCAGGGTCGCGAGCGCCGCACGGCAGCCGAGCGCGTTGCCGGTGTAGCTGTGCGAATGCAAAAACGCGGTGAGTTTGGTGTAGTCGTCGTAAAACGCCTGATAAATTTTGTCGTGCGTGAGCACCACCGACAGCGGCAGATAGCCGCCGGTCAGGCCCTTCGAAAGCAGCAGGAAATCCGGGGTGATGCCGGCCTGTTCGCAGGCGAACAGCGTGCCGGTGCGCCCGAAGCCCACGGCGATTTCATCGGCAATCAGGTGCACGCCGTAGCGATCGCAGGCCTCGCGCAACAATGTCAGGTACACCGGATGGTACATGCGGAAATGTCCGGCGCATTGCACCAGCGGCTCCAGAATCACCGCGCAGACTTCCTCGTGATACTCGGCGAGCGCCTGCTGCATGTGCGCAAACATCTTGCGCGTATGCGCTTCCCAGCTTTCGCCGCTGTCGCGCTCGAAACAGTCGGGGCTAGGTACGGTGATCACGTCCATGAGCAGCGGCTGGTAAGTCTTTTTGTAAAGTGGCTCGTCGCCCACGGCGAGCGCCCCCAGGGTTTCGCCGTGGTAGCTGTTGCTGAGATTGATAAAGCGGGTCTTGCGGAGCCGGCCGAGATTGCGCCAGTAGTGGAAGCTCATCTTGAGCGCGACTTCCACCGCCGAGGAGCCGTTGTCGGCATAGAAGCAGCGCGTCAATCCGGGCGGCGCGAGTTTCACCAGCCGTTCCGACAGTTCCACCACGGCCTTGTGGCTGAAGCCGGCGAGAATCACGTGTTCCAGTTCGTCGGCCTGGTGCGCGAGCGCCGCATTGATGCGCGGGTTGGCGTGACCGAACAGATTCACCCACCAAGAGCTGATGGCGTCGAGGTAGCGCTTGCCCTCGAAATCCTCGAGCCACACGCCCTGGCCGCGGCGGATGGGAATCAGCGGCAGCCATTCGTGGTCCTTCATCTGGGTGCAGGGGTGCCAGAGGACGGCGAGGTCGCGGCGGACGAAGTCGGCGTTGGCGGACATGGCGCTTTGGGTTCGGGCGAGGTCGGCATTTTGCGCATTTGCCGGAATCCCGGCAACATGCGCGTATGGCCAGACAGGCAAAAGTTGCGCGCGCGCCGTCACGGCGGGTGGATCCGCTCAGCGGCTTGATGGACGGCGCGCGCTTCACGCCCTCGCCGCACTGCGATGTACGCCCGGCAGGCGCCGCCATTGATTTGCTGGTAATCCACGGCATTAGCCTGCCGCCGGGCGAATTCGGCGGACCGTGGATTGAACAGCTGTTCCTCGGCAGCTTGCCCCGGAATGCTCATCCCTACTTTCGCGAGATCGCCAATCCACGCGTGGCGGCGCACCTGCTCATCCGCCGCGACGGCACGCTGCGGCAGTTCGTGCCGTTCACCGAGCGCGCCTGGCACGCGGGCGTCTCGTCATTTGGGGGCCGCACGGACTGCAACGATTTTTCCATCGGCATCGAACTGGAAGGCACCGACCACGTGGCCTACACGGATGCGCAATATGCCGAACTCGCGGCGATCAGCCGCGCGTTGATGCGCACATATCCCGGCATCACTCCGGCGCGCATCGTCGGGCATGCCGACATCGCGCCGGGGCGCAAGACCGACCCCGGCCCGGCTTTCGATTGGCCGCGCCTGCGCGGACAGCTTGCGCCATCGCGCGCCTGAGGATTTACTGAACCCATGAGCTTTTTCGCGTTGCTGGTTGCCCTGCTGCTGGATCTGGCGCTGCGCCAGTTCGAGCATCTGCGCGGACCGCGCTGGTTCCATGCCTATTTTGAAAGTCTGGCGTTCCTGGCACAGGCCGCAAATTTCTGGCGCGCGGGTTTCGGCATGTTGGTAATCGTGCTGGTGCCTGCGGTGGTGACGCTGTTCGTCGGCCATCTGCTTGACCAGATCTGGGCCGGGCTCGGGTTCGCGTTTGCCGTCCTGATTCTGCTGCTGACCCTGGGGCCGCAGGACTTGCATGCGCAGGCCACGGAATATATCAAGGCGGTGCGCGCCGGCAACAGCGAGCGTGTCGAGGGACTGGCGCGCGCGTTGTTGCGCGCCAAACCGCCGGCGGAACCCGCCGCCTGTTCCGAGGCCATCACCCACGTGGTGTTTTCCGAGGCCAATGAGCGGCTCTTCGGCATCCTGTTCTGGTTCGCACTGCTCGGTCCGGCGGGGGCGGTGCTGTACCGCAGCACGGATTTCCTGCGGCGACTGCCGCCGGCGGAACAGCGCTCCGGTGAATTCATCCAGGCGGTCGCGCGCCTGCACGGCGTGCTCGCGTGGATTCCGGCGCATCTCGCCGCGCTCGGCTACGGTCTCGCGGGAAGTTTTGAGGACGCAGTTTCCGAAGTCAAGACGTTCTACGCCAACTGCACCCTGCGCTTTTACCAGGTGAACGAGGATCTGCTGGCCTGTGCGGGCTTGGGCGCGCTGCACGCCGGCGGCGAGGAAGCAGGCACCGAGCGGTTACGTGCCGCGCTGGTGCTGGTGCGACGCACGCTGATTCTCTGGATGGCGGTGTATGCGCTCATCGCGCTTGTTGGCTGGACGTGGTAAGAAACCAGTGGTTATCTGATTTATCGGTCATGCCGGCGAAAGCCGGCATCCAGTTCCATTTGATGGTCGCGGTGGCGCTTTTATTGTTGCCGTTGCTTTCACGCGCAGCCATCACCCTCGCCGGTGTCGACGGCCGTACGCTTATGCTGGCCAAACCCGCGACACGCATCGCCAGTCTCGCGCCGGACCTCACGGAACTTGTCTACGATGCCGGTGCGGGCACAGACATGGTGGGGGCCGGTACCTACAGCAACTATCCGGAAGCCGCGAAAAAACTACCGCGCATCGGCAATGCCTTCGGATTTGATTTAGAAAAGATCGTGGCGCTCAGGCCCGATTTGGTGCTGGCTTGGCAGGGCGGCACGCCAACACCGGTCATTGCACGTCTCCGTGCCCTCAAGCTTCCGGTATTGGTGGTTGGCACGCATCAACTTAAGGACATCGCCAGCAACCTTGAACTCATCGGCAAGGCCACTAGCCATGAAGCCGAGGCGCATGCCGCCGCGCAAACATTTCTTGCTGGATTGGAAAAGCTGCACAAGCAATATGCCGGCCGTAAACCGGTGCGTGTGTTCTACGAAATTTCCAGCGAGCCGCTTTACACCGTCGGCGGAACGCAGATCATCAGTCGCATGATCGAACTTTGTGGCGGCCATAACATTTTTAGCGACATTACTGCGCCTGCTGCGCCGGTGAGTTTGGAAGCGGTGCTCGCGCGCGATCCACAAGCCATCGTCACTGGCAGCGACGCCGGTACCGCCGCGCGGCTCAAGGAATGGCAGCGCTGGCCGCAGATCAGTGCTGTCAAAACCAGCAGCCTGTTCAGCATTTCCGGCGATTTTCTGGCTCGCGCCACACCGAGGATTTTGGAAGGTGGGCAGCAGCTTTGTGAAGATTTGGAGAAGAC
>JAGXAL010000017.1 GCA_018971605.1 Natronospirales bacterium
ATGGAGAACTTTCCGTGGACGCGCGTTGCCGGCGCGCAGTATCCGTCCATGCAAAAGCCGATGCTGGACAGCGCACGCATCCGCGCGCTGGGTCCGGCGGAGGTGCGGCGTTATCTGGGCGATGGAAACTATGGCGGGCGCTACCGGCGCTCCGATGAAGATATGCTGGCCCTGTGGCGCGTGGGCGTGGAGGAGACGCGCGCGGTCATTGCAGAAAATTGGCAGTAAATGCGGTCTGCGCCACGCGAAGGCAATCAATCTGCAAGCCGCACCAGCAGACTCTTGGCGATATGGCCGTGCATATGGCCGATGCCGCGTACCGCATGCAGCAGCGCAATGAGCAGCAGTATGCCGAGGATAATCAATGCTGGCTCCAAGAACCACGAAATCACCACGGGTCCGTTGATATAAATGAAGTCGCCCCAGATATGGGACAGCGGTGAAACAATCAGCGCCAGTGCAACCGCCAGCCAGGTAATCACCACGGTGAAGTACACGATCCCGAGAAACAGTTGCAGCACCATGTAAAACAGGGACGACCAAGTGCGGGGATCGACGAGCCATTCCTTGATCCGCGCGAACAGCTTCACGGGAGCACCGGGATGCAGCGGTCGGCGCGGCATACGCACACCCAGCAAGCCTTCGACGACGCGCCCTTCAACGAGCGACAGACCGCGCACGCTGGCAAGAAACAGCAGGAACAGCGGGATACCGATATAAATCGCTGACAAACCGAAGGACAACGCGGTTCCAACCATCACCCAGGTGAAGTAAAAGATGCCGGTGAACAACGCGAGCAGCAGATAGAACAACGAACTATAAGCGAGCGGATCCGCCAGCACTCCAAAGAATTTTCCCCAGGCAGTACGTGGTTTCCTGGGCCTCGGAGTGTGCAGCGCTGCCTGCACTTTGGTCTCGGTGGCGCGATAGGCGTCGGCCACCTCTTCGGGCGCACCGTAGCTGGTGGCGATGGCCGCGAGAATCTGCTCCTCGCTCTTTTCAGGATGCTCGTGGAGTTCGCTGCGCAGGTATTCCTCGGCATCGTAAAGCGCATCCTGGATCAATGCCGGATCGGCACCGTGAAGCGCGGCGCGCAGCTGCTCGAGGTAGTCCTGGATGCTGCGGGGTATTTTGTCAGTCATGGCGGCTGTCCTTCATGATGGTGTCCACAAAATCGCGGGTACTGGTCCAGGCGTCTTTCCACTGCTGCAGCACCGCGCGGCCAGTTTCGGTGATGGTGTAATAGCGGCGCGGCGGCCCGGACGCTGAGGGCTCCACGTAGCTGTCCAAGAGTCCGGCAGCCGACAGCGAACGCAATACGGGGTAAAGAGTTCCCGGCTTCATGACGTTGTTGTCCTCATCGTCAACTTCCAGTTGTTTGGCGATCTGATAGCCGTATTGCGGTTCGCGTGCCTCAGCCAGGGTGGCCAGCAGCACCAGGGCCACGATGCCGGCGTTTAGCTCCTTCTGGAACTTGCGAAGATGGCTGTCCTCTGGGCTCAATCTGCCTACCTGGAAGCAACGGATACCGTTAGATGTAGTATATTAATAACTTAATAATAGTCAAGCCCAAAAAGGAGGAGAGGCGATAGAGATTGATTCAGGAATCAGGCCAGCCGAAGCGTTTCAGATCGATCCGGCCTTTCTTGCCGGGACATACGCCTTCTTCCAAAAGCTGGGCCCGTTGGCCACGGGCACCGCTGCCATGACTGCGGCAACTGATTTCCCCCTTGTGATTGATCACCCGCTGCCATGGCACCTTTGAACCGGCGGGCAGGGCGGCCATGGCGTAGCCGACCTGTCGCGGGCCGCAACCAACCAGTTTGGCAATGCCGCCGTAAGTGCTCACGCGGCCGCGCGGAATCGCGCGCACCTGTGCGTAGATGCGTGCGTACACCGAGTCTTGCAGGGCTTCAGGTTTTCGGCGCTTCACTGCAGAGGATGTAGTCCTGGCCATTCTCGCTGACATAACGGCAGTGATAACGATCCCGATCGAGGGGCCGGTAAGTTTCGCGGGGAACGGTAGGCGGAACCGCGGAAGGGTTTTGGTATTGGCTCTCGCGCATGATTTGCAGGTTTCTCCAGTCGCGGTATTGGCGCTGGTCGTCCAACTGCATGCGACAAGTCACATAGCGCGGGTCCGGATAGTGCCAACCCTGCGATTGGCAGTTGTGATCGTCGTTTAGAGCTTGTCTGAGCATGTGCGAGTGTTCCTGTCGGCCGATGGCCGTACAGCTCCCGCACAGCGCAAGCATTGCGATCAAAAAAATCGTTTTCATGAAACTTCGACCGGCCAAGAATTGTTCCAAGCTTACGCCGCTTTGATCCTGCCGTTGTAATTTTGCATTAAACCAAATCTATTCGCGTTGCAATCGACGCTGTTGGCGTGGTTTGCATTGTTGTAAATGTGCAACTGGCGCTTGCGTGCTGCGTCTTGGTCGATAAAACTCCGCGCACACGAAGAAATCCAAAAAGGATTTCTGAGAGTTTCGACAACCTTATTCAAGGAGCACCGAATGAACAGCAACCTTCGCAAAGCCGTGCGCTATGTTTTGATGGCGGCGGCGGCTTCGGCGTTGACCGCTCCCGCGGTCTTCGCACAAGACGCGGCGCAGAGCACCGCCAACCAGAACCAGAACGCCAGTCCCGCGCAACTAGGCAAGATCGAGGTCACGGGTTCGCGCATCAAGCGTACCGACGTCGAGACCGCACAGCCGGTGACCATCATCACTGCGCAGCAGATCCAGCAGAGCGGCCTGACCACCATCGGCGACGTGCTGCAGAACCTGACGCAGTCGGGCGCGGCGGTCAACACCCTGATCAACAACGGTAACACCGGCGAGACCGAGCTTGACCTGCGCTACATGGGCGCCAACCGCGTGCTGGTGCTGGTCAACGGCCGGCGCTGGACACCGCAACTTTCAGGTACCGTGGACTTGAACACCATTCCGGTCTCCGTGATTGATCACATTGAAATCCTGCAGGATGGCGCTTCGGCCATTTACGGCTCGGATGCCATCGCGGGCGTGGTCAACGTCATCACCATCAAGAACTACAATGGCGCGGAAGCCCATGCCTATTTGGGCATGTATCACAATACCTATAAAGGCTTCAGCCATTGGGACGGCAAGATCCAGCAGTACGATTTCACCCTCGGCTCGCAGAGCGACCGCTCCGGCGTGGTGTTTGATGCGGGCTACAGCAACCAGAATCCAATCTGGGCGGGCAGCCGTGCACAGTCGGCAGAAGCCATCTGGACGCAGGGCGGCGGCAGTTCAACGATACCGGGTGGTCGTTACCAGTTCTGGGGTTCGGCATTGGCCGGCCAGACTTTTGGCTCGGCAACCTGCAAGGCCACCGGCAATGGCGCCTGCAATATGACCAACATAAACAGTCCGACAAATGATCCACAGCTGAGCAACTTCAGAAACCGGACGGGCGCGGATACTTACAATTATGCGTTGCAGAACTATTTCGTGACGCCGCTCGAGACAAAGTCGATCTATGTGCAGGGCCATTACGACATCGCGGATAACGTAACCTTCACCTCGGAGGCCATGTACAACGACCGTTCCTCGCAGCAGACGCTGGCGCCCTCGCCGATCGTGCTCGGCGCGATTGGTTACACCGCCAACGGCTCCATGGTCGGCATCGGCAAGAACAACCCCTACAACCCCTTCGGTGTGGATCTCGTCGGCAATACCAGTCAGTGGTGCACCGCGGATGGCAATGCGCCAGGTTGCTCCAAGGAATTGCTGCTCGGATATCAGCGGCGCCCGATTGAAGCCGGCAACCGTGCCTTCAACCAGGACGTCGCGAGCTACACCTTCCGCATGGGGCTGAACGGCTTCTTCAACATGCTGGGCAGCGAGTGGGACTGGGATATCGGCTCGATCTACGGCAACACCTACCAGTCGAACCTCACCCAGGGTTTGTTCGATACCGCCAAACTGGCAATTCAGATGGATTCGCCCGGTTCCGCGCAGTGCAACGGCCCCGGTGTAGCAGTCAATCCCGGTGGCAACGCAGTTCTGATCAACGGGCTGTATTACCCGATACTGACTCCGGGCTGCGTGCCCTGGAATCCGTTCGGTGGCTACAATCTCGCGACTGCGCAAGGCAGCCTCACGCCGCAGATGATTGCCTACAGCCAGTACGAAGAGCACAACGTGGATTCCGTGACCCTGCGCGACTATACCGCGAACATCACCGGCGATCTGTTCCAGATGCCGGCCGGTCCGTTCGGCGTCGCAATGGGTTTGGAGTACCTCGAGAACGACGGCTTTGATCATCCGGACTCGACCACCTCAAGCGGCAATACCACGGGCAACGTGTCCACGCCCACCGACGGCAAGGAATGGAGCAACGCCGAATACATCGAGTTCAACATTCCGCTGCTCGCCGACGTGCCCTTGGTGCACTCCCTGAACCTTGACCTCGCCAACCGCTGGACGCAGATCAAGTGGAAGGGCGGTGAGCCGGGCAACACGTTCTACGGGGTGCAGAACAGCGCCAGCGCCACCACCGGACGTGCCGCAATGAAGTGGCAACCCACGGATGATTTGCTGGTCCGCGGCAGTTGGTCGCAAGGCTTCCGGGCGCCCAGCCTGGCGGACCTCTACACCGGGCAGTTCACCAACTATCCGTCGGTAAGCGATCCCTGCGCCGGTCCGCCGTACGGTAGTTACCCCGGCACTGGTCCGCTGCCTCCGGGCTGCAATGGCGTGGTGCACGACCAGCCGAATACGCAAATTGTGACCACGGGTGGCGGCAATCCGCACCTGAAGCCGGAGAAAGCCATCTCCAAGACCATCGGGTTTGTTTACAACCCCAATTGGCTGCCGGGTTTTGACTTCAGCGCGGATTACTACAAGATCGAGCTGACCAATCCGATTGGCGGTATCGGTGCGCAGTCAATTCTGAATGGCTGCTATATCTCGCAAAACGCCAACTACTGCAAGCTGATCAAGATGGCGGGGAATATCATCTCCAACATCTTTGCTATCAGCACCAACACGGGTTCGGCGCATACCCACGGCATCGACCTGAGTTCGCACTACAAGTTTCCGTCCACCCGGGCCGGCGACTTCAAGCTCGGGCTGAATTGGACCTTCGTGCGGTCGTTCGTCAATGTGTTCGTGGACTCCACTAGCCCCACGGGCTGGTCGAGCGCGGAAGCCGTGGGGACCGGCGGAAACTTCACCGCCATACCCAGCCAGAAAGGCAACATCTCGCTCGACTGGAACTATGGCGACTGGTCGGCACGCTGGTTCCTGCAGTACATCGGCTCGTGGTACGAGGCTTGCTCGGCAACGACCATCTCGATGAACGAGTGCTCCAATCCGACGGTCGTGAGTGCGACCTACGGTTCGACCGGGGTGAACCATGAGGGGCGCACGATCTACCACGACGTGGAAGGCACTTACCACGTGGATGCGGTCAATACCGACTTCACCTTCGGTATCCGTAACCTGTTCGACAAGGAGCCGCCGGCGACGCTCACCGCGTTTGCCAACAGCTTCATTCCGACGGCGGGTTATCGCGTGCCGGGCCGGTTCTTCTACGCCCAGGTGGCGGTGAAGTTCTGATCAGCGTTTAACAACAACAAAGCGCAATTTGGCGGCCTCGGAAACGGGGCCGCTTTTTTTGTGCCTGTGAATTTGGCCGCGTGCGGGCTTTGAATCAGTTTACTGTGGGCCGCTTGCGAGGACTGCTGTGCGCAGCGGTAATTTTTCAAATCGTCGAGTTGTCGTTCCGGTTTTGTGTGGTATTCGGGGTTATCCGCTTTGTGCCATAGAGGCATGATTCAGACTGAGACCCGATGTTTTTCTCTTGCCGATGCTCATCTTGGTACCATCGTGCTTGTTGCTAATAAGCAACTCTTGTCCTTGTATTTTGAGAATTTCGTACTAGAATTACAGTGCGACTAGCAAAGGGAATTCAGTAAGGGCGGCTTTTTTTATTCTCCCAAGGACGATCGCAGCTAAATGTTTGCGTTTAGGTCTCGTGGCGCACGCGTGCGCCACGGGTTATTTGGTTTGAGAACTTGGCAAACAATTCCAATTACCTTAGGAGTTACCAATGAACAGCAACCTGAAGAGAGCCTGCCGATACGCCCTGTTGACGGGCGGCGCGCTGGCGCTGGCGGTGCCGTCGGTGTTTGCGCAGAACGCCCCGGCAGCCGGTACCTCGGCGCAACCCGCCGCGACGCAACTGGGCAAGGTCACCGTTACCGGTACCGCCATCCCGCGTACCAACGTCGAGACCCCGGCGCCGGTGACGGTCATCACCGCCAAGCAGATCCAGGAGAGCGGCCTGCCGACCATAGCTGACGTGGTGCGCACGTTGTCGTCGGATAACAGCGGCACCATTCCGCTGGCGTTCACGGCGGGGTTTGCCAACGGCTCATCCGGCGTGGCGCTGCGCGGCCTGACGGTGAACTCCACGCTGGTATTGATCGACGGCAAGCGTACCGCGGCTTATCCGCTGGCCGACGATGGCGAGCGCTCTTTCACCGACCTCAACACCATCCCCCTGAATGCGGTGGAACGCATCGAAGTGCTGAAAGACGGTGCCTCCTCGATCTATGGCGCGGACGCCATCGCGGGAGTCATCAACATCATCCTGTATCCCTCCTGGACTGGCTCGCGCGCCACCGCGCAACTCGGCGGTTCACAGCACGGCGGCGGCGCCTCGCAGGATTACACCTTCATCACCGGCACCGGCAATCTGGATACCAATAACTGGAATGCTTACCTGAGCGTCGAATATCACACCCAACGGCCGGTCTACAACCACAATCGCAAATTTCCTCTGGATGCCTGCGATTTGAGCTCTGTCGGCTACTTTGACGCCTGCGTCGGCGGCAATCCCGCGTTTGGCGGTTCGGGCGTGGGTGGGTCGATTTACGGCGTCGAAGCTCCGGCCACTCTGGGAACGCCGGGCAACTTGTTGACCGGCGTGCAGGTTCCCGGCACCAGCTTCCAGCCGATCCGTCCTTGCCCGACTCCCGTGAGCTATCCGGGCACTGGAGCGGGCACGGGCACGGGCTGCACCTACAACCAGGTCGTCAATTACGACCAGCTCGCGCCCGAGACCAAGAGTTACTCCGTGGATGGGCGCATCACTGTGAATCTGAATTCCACCACCACGGCGTATCTGAACGCGAGCTACAACCAGTTCCGCATGGAATCCCAGAGCGGCCAAGGCGCTTCGATCCAGGCCGGCGTTCCCACGAATACCGATACCATCGCGCTGCCGCCCACGCTGCCGAACGGTGCGCTTAACCCGAACGATCTGTTCGCGTCGAGCGGACAATACGCGTTGATCCAGTACAACTTCGGTGATCTGCCGGGATTCGGCTGGGAAACCGATGTCAACCATGTGATGCGCATGGATGCCAATGTCAATGGTGCGCTCAGCGAGAACTGGAACTACGACGCGGCGCTCAACCTGAATCACGCCTGGCTGAACGTCAATGACTACGGCTTCCTGTATTTCCCGCAGTTGATGCAGGACGTCACCAACGGCACCTACAATTTCCTGAATCCCTCGCAGAACTCGCAGGCGGTGCGCAACGCCTTGTCACCCACTATCGGCAAGACTTCGACCACCGACGAAGATGCGGCGGATTTCACCGTCAACGGACCGCTGACTGATCTGCCGGGAGGACCGTTGGCGTTGGCGGTAGGCGTGCAATGGCGCTACGAGGCGCAGGATGATCCGGCCTTGAATCCGGGTGACAGCTTCCAGAGTCTCGGCAACACCCAGACCATCGGCCACCGCAATGTCTCGGCATTGTTTGCGGAACTGGATGCGCCGGTGCTGCCTTCCCTCGAAATGGACCTCTCGGGACGTGAGGACCACTACTCCGACTTCGGCAGTGCGTTCTCGCCCAAGTTCGGTATTAAGTGGACGCCGATCCAGCAGTTGATGTTCCGCGGCACCTACTCCCGCGGTTTCCGGGCGCCGTCGTTCGGCGAGAATGGTTCCAGCTCGGTGCTGGGATTCATCACCTTCAATCCGATTCTGAGCGCACCCGCGTGGGTGAATACGCACTGCGCTACGGGGTCGCCGCCGGGGACGCCGACTGCGCCGTGTACGCCGGATTTCTACGCATCGCCATATGGCCTCGGCTTGTTCACCGGAGCCAATCCGGACATCAAGCCGGAGCGGGCCCGCAACTATACGCTGGGTATGGTGTTTCAACCGTTTGCCGAGTTCAGCGGTTCACTCGACTATTACAACATTCTCAAGACCAACGTGATCGCGCCGCCGGCGACTTCGGCGCTGATTTCGGCATACTTCTCGGGTTCGCCGATGCCTGCGGGATCGGTGATCGTGGACACGCCGGATCCGCTGCACCCCGCGTCGCTGGCGCGACCGATTCAGTTCAATGGCATATACGCCAACGAGAATGAGCTGCGTACCAGCGGCTTCGACGTCAATTTGCGGTATGACCACGACTTTGGTCCGTTGACCTGGATCAGCAATTTCAACGGCACCAAGATCGAGAGTTGGTGCGAGACGCTGACCGCGGGCGGTCCCTGTGTGTCCATGGTGGGCACGCAAGGGCCATATATATTGTCCTCGGGCGCAGGTACGCCGAAGTACCGCTGGAACTGGGCCAATACCCTGAATTTTGGGTCGGAGTTCAGCGCCACCGCCACGGTGTACTGGACGAGCGGTATGTACATGTCGGTACCCGACATCTTCGGACCGACTGCCGGGTGCTTCTCCACCGGCCCGAGCGGCAATCCAGTGCCGCCGGATTGCGAGATGCCGGCGTTCTGGTATGTGGACCTGACCGGTCAGTGGAACATCAACGACAACTGGGCACTCACGGCAGGCATTCTGAACGCCACCGACAAGCGGCCGCCGTTTGACCCGATTGACTATGCGGGCAACAATTACAACCCGACATACGCGCAACAGGGAGCGATGGGACGCTTCTATCAGATTGGCTTGCAGGTCAAGTTCTGATAACAAGAATCGGCATAGTCCAATAATGTGCGGCCCCGGAAACGGGGCCGCTTTTTTTGACATCGCGATTATCCGGCAGGCGATGGGCTAGGCGCTGGTTTCCCCCAAGGCCTGTCTTAATCCATCCAGATGAGGTTGGTAGTGCCGCCAGCGGCCGACGGAACCGCCGTAGATCGGCTGGCGCGCCTGCCAGATGCTCGCTGTCTCGATACGTGCCGCGTGCTTGTGCGACTCAAGGCAGGCCGGGTCCCAGTCGAGTCCGGCCGCAGCGATTAGCGCGCGTGTTTCAGCTTCGGGATTGTTGACCAGTCTTTCGTAACGGATTTCATGGATGCGGCCGGGCATGACGCATTGCCAATGCGCCATCAATTCCCGATATTGCCGGTAGAAAAACGCGATGTTATCGAGGTCATAGGCGTAGGTGTTGCGGGGATGTGCGAAGTGCTGGAAGTATATGGACAGGCAGGTGTCCAGCGGGTCGCGCAAGCAATGCAGAATCGGCGCCTGCGGAAAAATCATCGCAATGAGTCCCAAGTGCAGAAAGTTCAGCGGATTCTTGTCTACCACGTGGGCAAAGCCGCGCGCCGGCAGGGGCCAGGCGCTGCGTAGTGCATTGGCATGCCGGGCAGCCAGCGGGGGAGTGAGGCGCTGGGCACATTCCGGATACTTTACGTGCGTTTGCGCGGCGATGTCCCGGGTGAGTGCATCCACCAGTTCCGATTCGCCGAGGCCATGGCAGGCCGAGTGACTCGCGAGAATGCGTTCCACGAGCGTGGTGCCGCTGCGCAGCATGCCGACCACGAAGAGCGGTTGCGGCGTGCGGCCGCCGGGTGTTGCCGCTGCGGCGCGCAGCAGTTCGGCCGTGAACACGCGTTTGGCGCGCGCGATGTAATCCAGCAGGTCTTCACGTTCAAATTTTACGTGCTGGTGCTGGAGTTCATTGCCACGCTGGAAATGCGCGAAGGCCCGGTCATAGTCGCCGAGATCGTCGCAGATTTTTCCGAGACTGAAATGCAGGCAGACGCGTGTTGACGGGGTCAGCTCTTGGTGTTCGAGCAGGCTCTCGAACTTGCGCACCAGCGTCAGCTCGGATGCTTGGAACCTGTGGGTGTTCGCGATGCGCAGGTAGGCGGTATCCGCGTTGATATTCCACTCGATGGCCTGGGTGAAGGCGCGCTCCGCCTGGTCGAAATGACCGGTCGCCTGATAGGCGTTGCCCAGCGTAAGCTGCGCCTGTGCGTGGCGCGCATCGGACTGCGGGCAACTTGCAAAAATGCGTTCGGCGTCGGCAAACAGGCCGAATTTGACCAGCAGGCCGCCGAGCTGGAAGCGCAGTGCGACGTCGTCCGCACGTGCCGCCAGCAGCTTGTCGATGGTCTGCCCGGCGTCGCCGTCCCTGCCGCTCTCGTGATAAAGATAGGCCAGGCTGATGTAGGCCTCGTTCAGTGAGGCATCACGCTCGATAGCCGCCTGCAAGGCCTGTTCGGCGCGCGCCTGGTCTCCGTAGCGGCGCAGGCAATTGCCGAGCTGGTAGTGCGCCAGCGCGAGTGAGTCGTCGAGCCGCACGGCCTCCAGCAGCGCATTGCCGGCCGCCTGCAAATCGCCGGCCTCGATATAGTGCAGGCCGCGCTCCAGCTGACGGCGGGCGCGAGACTGGGTGGCGGTGGGGAGCGGTTGCGTTTCGGTCATGGCATGGGGCAGCGCGAATTCTGTGCCATTCTAGCGGCTTCGGCGCTTGGCGTACCAATGAAAAAAGCGGCCCGACGAGCGGGCCGCAATCTTGCCACGGAGGGCAGGTTTATTTCACGACTGCGGCGATCTTGTTGGCGGTGAGCGTGTTGCTGGTGGAATCGAAGCCGCCGAGGCTCCACAGGCCGACCACGGTGCCGCCGGCGCTCAGCCGCGAAGTCAGGTCGTTCACGAAGTCGGCGAAGCTGGCATGCACTTCCACGCTGCCGTTCTGCAGGATGGCAAAGTCGCCACCGGCGGAATTGCCCACGATCACGGGTGAGCTTGGCAGAGTGGTGAGCGCCACCACCACGCCGCCGCGGCGCAGGTTGTCGAACACGGGTGCCGGCGTGCCGGTGAGGTTCGGCACCATGCCATTCACCGGATCAATCGAGTTGAACGGCTGGGTCGTTCCGGCCAGGCCCCAGTAGATGCCGAGCCGGGCATTGGCGGTGGCAAAGTCCGCGACGCTCTTCGCTGAAAAATCCGGCGGTGCCGAACCGAACGGTGCGACGAAACCGTAGCTCACCACCGGGTCGTTGGCGCTGAAGCCCGAGTCCGACAGGCCGTTCAGGTCCACGTCGTAGCTCGCCGGGTTGCTGTGGGTGCCGATGAAGTTGAACAGGCTCACCGGCCGCCCTTCAAAACTCTGCACGTTTACGAGCATGCCGGTGCCGCTGCCATCGGGGCCGTTGAAGGTGGCATCCAGGCGCGTGTATTCGAGACGCACCAGGCCATTGCTGGCATCCATCGCCAACGATCCCGGATTGGGATTGCTGACGGTGCCGAATACCAGCACACGCTGGCCGACCGAGATGTCATTGATGGCGAAGGTTCCGCTGGGATCTCCTTCTTCGTGCACCTTGGTGTTGGCGCCTATTGTGACCGTCACGTCGTCGGCGAATACCACGCTTTGATTGCTGCGGATGATTGTGGCGCCGCGCAGCGTCACGCTGGTGCCGCTGATGCCGAGCACTATGCCATGGGCGGCGTCAAGAGTGCCACCCGGCACGCTCGATCCGGCATCCACTTCGCTAGCGACAAATTGATCGGTGCTGAAATTAAATGTGCCGCGCGCTACGGTTGCGGTGGTCGGACCCGCAGTCTGCAGTGCAGCAAGGCCCGCGTTGCCCAGGTAACCGGTCTGATTGATTTCATACACGGTGTTGCTGGTGGTGTACACGGTCATCTGACCATAAGGATTGCCGTTGCCATTGAGCTCTGTGTAGAACGGCCGCAAACCGATGACATAGCTGGAATTCCCCAGATTGACGCTGGCCAGCGGGCCGCGCATGCGGATTAGCTTGTTGATGGCGGGATTCACCTGGGCGTCAATGAACGGCCCCACCGTCACCGTGTTGTTGCTCAGGTTCACGATGTTGGAAGCCGCCAGATTGAAGTCCACGTTGAACAGCCGCGGAATGCCGGGCACTACGTGCAGCACGCCCTTGATGTCGGGATCGATGGCGAGGGTGAGATTCGCGGTGATGGGATTGCCGTTCTGGTCCACCGGTGTGACCTGCACGGCATTGCCGTTGGCGTCCTGCACCTCGATATCGGCACCGCTGTAGTTCAAGGTGATGCTGCCGCTGGTGTAGTTTCCGGGCGGCATGGACACGCCGGTCAGGAACTCGGTGAGGTTCGAGTACTGCGCGAAATCCACGCTCACCGCATTCGGCAGCATCTGTACCACCACGCCATCGGCACGGGTGAGCTGCAGCGAGGTGACGTTTACCGTGTAGGTGAGGAAGTCACCGGGTGCGTCGGTGATGCCCACATAGACGCAGCCCTGCGGGTCCTGCGGCGTGGGTGCGGCGCAGTTGGTCGAGGCAGAGGCCGCGGACGTTGGATCGCCGCCGCCACAGCCAGCCAGGGCCAAGCCCACACACAGCAGCGCCAGCAGGCCGGTTCTTGCAAAAACGTAACGTAGGGCGTTCATGACAGTTTCCCCCATAAAGTTGGCTTACTCCCGCAGCAACGTGTGTGGCTGCTTGCAGTTTACGCAGCGCGGTCTGCGATGGCCGTCGGGTTAACAGAACTGTGCAGCCGGTCACATTTTTGGGTGGCGGCGGCCGGGTGCCGGGGGCACTTGCGGCCTGTTTATGGACGTTTTTCATAAGCTTGGCCGGATAAAGTAAGATGCAGCCTGCAAAAGGGCCGTGGCTATTCCCGAGACGGGACACCCCGCGGTTGCGGAGCTGGCATGTCTGCATGGCGCCAGCCGGAATCAACAAGGAGCAGGCTGCGCGTGCCCATTACCACTGCCATCGTTCCGGAGATCGGCAACACCCAGTTTGACCAGCAGGTCCGCGCGGAACAGACCAATCTGCTATTCCACTTTGGCCGCTGGATCGACATTTCCGCGGCGGTGGCGGCGGTGGCCCTGTCGCTGCTGTTCTGGGACAGCCTCGGTCACGACGTGCTGCGCGCGTGGACGACCTACGTCATCGGCATTTGCCTGCTGCGTTTCGTCATCAGCATCGGCTTTCAGCGCTCCACCATCCGCGTGGAGCAGCAGCGCGTGTGGGAATACGTGTATTTCGCCAGCTCCTTGCTGCTGGCCTTGGGCTGGGGCGTAGCCGGCGGGCTGATTTTCCATTCGAACTCCGTCATGTACGAGGCCTTCATCGCTTTGCTGCTGGCTGCCATCGCCGCCATCGCGGTGCCGTCGTTCGCGGCCAACCTGCAGCATTACCTCGTGTTCATGGTCATCACCTTGCTGCCGGTGACGGTGTGGATGGTGTATCAGGCGACCGGCGCAAGCCTGATCATCGCAGCGATTTGCGTGCTTGCCGGGGTGCTGCTGGCGCTCACCGCTTACCGCACGCACAAACAAATGTTGGAGGGCCTGCGTCTGCGTTTCTCCTATGCCGGCATCGTGGAAGAGCTGACCAGCCACGTGTCGGAACGCACGCGCGTGGAAACCCAGCTGCGCCAGGGCGACGAGCGCATGCGCCGCCAGAGCGAATCGCTGCTGGAACTGGCGCGCGAGTCGAGCATCGCCGCGGGAGATATCGCCGGCGCGCTCCGGGCCATTACCGAAAAAGCCGCCAGCGCCATGCGTTGCCGGCGCATCAGCGTGTGGTTCCTGAATGACAGCGGCACCGAGCTGAGCTGCGTGCATGTATTGGCGGACGACAAGCACCAGGTACGCCCCGGTTACAAGTTCGAGCGCGATCAGTGCCGCCCGCTGTTTGATGCCATGCGCGAGACCCGTACCTACGCGATTGCCGATGTGTCCACGGATGCACGCGCGGCGCCGCTCATGACGGCTTATCTGAAACCCAACGGCATCACCTCGATACTGGCTGCGCCTTTCCGCCAGGGCGTGCGCGTGCGCGGCATCATTCTGCATGAGTACACCGGCGGGGAGCGCGAGTGGACCCGCGATGAAGCCAATTTCGCGAGTTCGCTGGCCGACTTCGTGGCACTGGCGATCACCGCCTATGACCGCCGCGAGGCGGAAAACAAACTGCGCGAACTGGCCAATTACGACCGCCTCACCGGGCTGCCGAACCGCGCGCTGTTCATGGACCGCATGTCGCAACTGCTCGCCAAGGCCAAGCGTGCCAAACAGCGCGTGGCTTTGCTGTTCATCGACGTGGACCGCTTCAAGAGCATCAATGATTCCCTCGGGCATCAGGCAGGCGACTTGGTGCTGCGCACCATCGGCAAGCGGCTCATCGAATGCGTGCGCGCCGCCGATTCGGTGGCGCGTCTCGGTGGCGACGAATTCACGGTGATCATCGACGAGTGCGAGAACATCGAGGCCATCACCGCGGTCTGCGACCGCATTCTCGCCAAGGTCATGGAGCCGATCCTGCTGGGCCAGACCGAGGCCAATCTGAGCTGCAGCATCGGCATCAGCCTGTTCCCGAATGACGGCAAGGATGTGGAGCTGCTGCTGCAGAACGCCGATAGCGCCATGTACAAGGCCAAGGATCACGGCCGCAACAACTACCAGTTCTTCACCCAGGACATGCACGCCAAGGCCATGCTGCATTTGTCGCGGGAAAATGCGCTGCGCAAGGCGCTGCAGCGCAATGAGATGGTGCTGCACTACCAGCCGCAGTTCGACGTGCGCGGCGGCGGCATCATCGGCGTGGAAGCCCTGGTGCGCTGGCAGGATCCGGAATGGGGCCTGATCTGGCCGGGGGAATTCATCCCGCTGGCGGAAGAAACCGGGCTGATCGTGCCGCTCGGCCAGTGGGTATTGAAGCAGGCCTGCGCGCAGGCCAGGGAATGGCGGGAAATCGCCGAAGGCCGGCATTTCCACATGGCGGTGAATCTCTCGGTACGCCAATTTGCCGCCGAAAACATCGTGGACGTGGTGCGCGAGGCCTTGCAGGAATCGCGGTTGGAGCCGCAGGTGCTGCAACTGGAAATCACCGAAAGCATGGTGATGCGCGACATCAACGCCAATATCAAGCTGTTGAAGCAGCTCCAGGAATTGGGCGTGCGCATCGGGCTGGACGATTTCGGCACCGGGCATTCCTCATTGGCGTATCTGAAGCGTCTGCCGGTGGACGTGGTCAAGATTGACCGCGCCTTCGTCGAAGACATCGCCAACAGCAATTACGACACGGCCATCGCGCATTCCATCATTTCCCTGGCGGAAAGCCTGAAACTCGAGGTGATTGCGGAGGGCGTGGAAACCGTGCAGCAAATGGAGCGCCTCAAGCAGGAAGGCTGCTTTAAGATGCAGGGCTATCTGTTCAGTGCGCCGCTGGAACTGGATCAGTGCGATCGCCTGCTGCGCGGCCAGCCGGATTTCGAGATTTAACCGGACCCCGATCGGCGCGCGGGCTCAATGTCGAAGCGCATGGACAAATCCACCGCATGGATGTGTTTAGTGAGCGCCCCGACCGAGATGTAGTCCACGCCGGTTTCGGCCACCGCGCGCACCCGTTCCAGATCCACGCCCCCCGAGGCTTCGAGCTTGGCGCAGCCTGCGGTCTCGCTTACCGCGGCGCGCAGACCCGGCAAATCAAAGTTGTCGAGCAACAGCAGGTCGGCGCCGGCCTGGATGGCTGCGCGCAATTGCTCCAGGTTTTCGACTTCGACTTCCACCGCTACTTTTGTGCCTTGACTGCGTGCGGCGGCCACGGCCGCTCTGATTCCGCCGGCGGCCGCGATGTGGTTCTCCTTGATGAGGATTCCATCGAACAGTCCCATGCGGTGATTGCGGGCGCCGCCGGTACGCACGGCGTATTTCTGTGCGCGTCGCAGGCCCGGCAGGGTTTTGCGCGTATCGAGAATGACTGCGCGTGTGCCTTTGACGGCATCGGCATAGCGGCGCGCGGCGGTGGCGATGCCGGAAAGCATTTGCAAAAAATTCAATGCCGTGCGTTCGCCAGTCAACAGGCCGCGTGCCGGACCTTTTAGCCGGCAGAGCAGCTGGTTGGCCTGAATCGCGTCGCCGTCGTGCGCCTGCCAATCGATGCGGATATCCGCGGACAGTTGCCGGAACACTTCTTCGAACCAGGCTGAGCCGCACAACACTGCGGCCTCGCGCGAAATGACCTGTGCGCTGGCGCGTGCCGGCGCCGCAATCAGTGCGGCAGTGAGATCGCCGCTGCCGACATCTTCGGCAAGCGCACGCCGCACACAGTCGCTGATATCGTCGGGCAGGGAAACGGACATGCGCGCGGATTATACGAGTCAATCGCGACTTGCGCGGCGGCAGTGTGCAGGTTTAGACTGTGTCCATCCCGCCGGAGCGCATGTCGGAATTCTTCGATCCATTCTGCGATCCTCCCGGAATATAAATAAGGAGACCGCCATGACTCACGAATTGCCCAAATTGCCGTACGCGCTGGACGCGCTCGCGCCGCATATTTCCAGGGAAACCCTGGAGTTTCACTACGGCAAGCATCACAAAGCCTACGTCGACAAGCTCAACAGCCTGATTCCCGGCACCGAATTCGAGAAAGCTTCGCTGGAAGACATCGTGAAGAAAGCCAAGGGCGGGATGTTCAACCAGGCGGCGCAGGTCTGGAACCATACTTTTTACTGGCACAGCCTGAGTCCCAAGGGGGGCGGTCAGCCGCAGGGCGCGCTCGCCGAGGCGGTAAAGAAATCCTTCGGGTCCTTCGAGGCCTTGCAGAAGGAATTCAGTGAAAAAGCCGCCGGCCTGTTCGGCTCCGGCTGGGCCTGGCTGGTGAAGCGGCCGGACGGCCAACTGGCGGTGCTGCAGACGGGCAACGCCGAGAATCCGCTGGCCGGTCACGACAAGCCCGTGCTCACCTGCGATGTGTGGGAGCACGCGTATTATATTGATTACCGCAACGCTCGCCCGAAATACATCGAGGCTTGGTGGAAGCTGGTGAACTGGGAGTTCGCTTCAAAAAATTTCGGGTAATGATTGAGAGAGTGTGTAAGCGCACATTCACCGGAGAGCAATCATGTTGAAAGCATCGTTGATTCCGCTTTTGTCATTGCTGGCCGTGCTGTCGCTTGTTTCGATGAGCGCCTGTTCCAGCAACAAGCCCATGACGGGCGCGACTGTTGGCAGCTTCGCCGACGACTCTTACCTGACCAGTGTGGTTAAGGCGAAACTCTTGGGCGACACCGGCCTCAAGGCTTTCCACATCCACGTGACCACCAAGGCCCAGGTCGTGACCTTGACCGGCACCTTGCCGAACACGGCGCTGCGCGATGAAGCCGTGCAGGTCGCGAAGGGCGTGGGCGGCGTCAAGGGCGTGATCGACGATATCCAAATCGGCCCGGGCAAATAATCACGGGAGGTAAACTGTTTTATGGACGCGATGGCCCGCATTAAAGATCAGGTTCAAAGCCAGCAAGTCTTGTTGTACATGAAAGGTACGCCGGATTTTCCGCAGTGCGGTTTTTCGATGCGTACCGTGCAGGTGTTGAAAAATCTGGCTGTGGACTTCGGCCACGTGAACGTGCTGGCCGACCCGGAAATCCGCGCCAATCTGCCTAAATATTCCAACTGGCCGACCTTTCCGCAACTTTTCGTCAAGGGTGAGCTGGTGGGTGGCTGTGACATCACCGTGGAAATGTACGAATCCGGCGAATTGCAGAAACTGTTCGACGAAAAGGGCATCAAGCACGGCTGAGAAGTATGAGGGGAAGCGGAGACGGCGCAACCCCGGGGGCCGGTTTGGGTATTAGGCGGAGCGCAAGTTTTCCAGGTACAGCGGCTGGAAACGGTTGACAATTTCGCAGAACAAATCCGCGGTCTTTTCGGCATCGTAGCTCGCAGAATGGGCCGCAGAAGCATCCCACGGCAGGTTCAAGGCTTCCACGGCGCGCGCCAGCACCGTCTGACCAAGCGCCACGCCGCCCAGCGTGGCAGTGTCAAAGCTGGAGAACGGGTGGAAGGGATTGCGCTTGATATCGCTGCGCGCCACCGCCGCATTTATAAAACCCAGATCGAAAAACGAGTTGTGTCCGACCAGGATGGCGCGGTTGCAATCGTAGCGGCGCAGGGCCTCGCGCACCTCGCGGAACACGCGCTGCAGTGCGTCGCGCTCCGGAATCGCCGGCCGCAGCGGATGCCAGGGATCAATGCCGTTCACCTCCAGAGCGTCCTCTTCGATGTTGGCGCCCGCGAAGGGCTGTACGTGGTAGCTGCAAGTGGCGCCGCGACTGAGGCGTCCGCCGTCATCCATCTCGACCAGGACCGCGGCGATCTCGAGCAGCGCGTCGCGCCGCGCATCGAAACCGCCGGTTTCCACGTCCACCACTACCGGGAGGAAGCCGCGGAAACGCCGCGAGAATGGATGTGGGGGAGGAGCTTCGTTCATGACTGCGCTAACCGACATGCGAAGGCGTCCATCATTCGACCAATGACCAGCTGAGGGATTCCCCGGCACGCAATGGCACCACGCGGTGTTCGCCGAAGGGGTAGCTTTCCGGCACCGTCCAGGATTTCTTTGCCAGGGTGATTTTTTCCCGGTTGCGCGGCAAGCCGTAGAAATCCGCGCCGTGGAAGCTGGCAAAGGCTTCGAGTTTATCCAGTGCGCCGGCCTGTTCGAAGGCTTCGGCGTACAGCTCAATGGCGGCATGGGCGCTGAAGATGCCGGCACAGCCGCAGGCATTTTCCTTCAGGTGCCGGGCGTGCGGTGCGCTGTCGGTGCCGAGGAAGAATTTGGGATTGCCGCTGACGGCCGCCTTAATCAGCGCTTCCCGGTCGCGCTCGCGTTTGAGTATCGGCAGGCAGTAATAATGCGTCCGGATGCCGTCGCGGAACAGCGCGTTACGGTTGTAAAGCAAGTGCTGGGGCGTAATCGTGGCGGCCAGGTTCTTGCCTGCAGCCAGCACAAAATCCACGGCGGCTTGCGTGCTGATGTGTTCGAACACGATTTTCAGGGACGGCAGGCGCTTGACGAGCGGTGCCAGCACGCGCTCGATGAATGCCGGCTCGCGATCGAAGATGTCCACCGCGGCGTCGGTGACCTCGCCGTGCACCAGCAGGGGCATGCCGAGTTCGGCCATGCTTTCCAGGGTCGCTTGGCAATGGCGGATGTCGGTGACGCCGGCATCGGAATGCGTGGTGGCGCCCGCGGGATAAAGTTTTGCTCCGTGGATCTCGCCGCTGGCATGAGCGCGCGCGATTTCCTGCGGCGGAGTGGCGTCGGTCAGGTACAGCGTCATCAAAGGCTGGAATTTGGCGTTCGCCGGCAAGGCTTTGCGGATGCGCTCCCGGTAGTCGAGCGCCGCCGCCGTGGTGGTGACCGGCGGATTCAAGTTGGGCATCACGATGGCACGCGCGAAACGTTCGGCCGTGTGTGCCAGCACGTCACCCAGGGCCGAGCCGTCGCGCAGGTGCAGATGCCAGTCGTCTGGCCGGGTGATGGCGAGCACTTGCTTCATTTTCCGGCTCGTTCCGATTTGACCGCCGCGGTATAATGCCGCCACCCAGGCCTTGCGCCCGCTGCCTCGCAGTTGCTGCAAGCGCCTGTTTTAACCGAAATATGCGCCTGCGGCAGGGCTGGCATCCGTCACTCCGGGATTGTTCAGCCGCGATGATATAGAGCTTTGCACGCTGGCGAAAGGCGCGTGCCGGCCGAACGTCTCCGCAGCGCTGCATTTCACCGTGACGGTTGAGAGGATTCCATGGCTAACGACGCCACAAGCCCGCGCGATTCCGACCCGCAGGAAACCCAGGAATGGCTGGATTCCATCGGTTCGGTGCTGGATGTCGAGGGCAGCGAGCGCGCACATTTTCTGATCGAGCAGTTGATCGACCGCGCGCGCCGCTCCGGCGCCTATTTGCCGTACAGCCCCAACACCGCCTACGTCAACACTATTCCAGTGGCGCACGAGCCGCCTTATCCCGGCAATCGTGAACTGGAAAAACGCATCGAAGCCTATCTGCGCTGGAACGCGGCGGCCATGGTGGTGCATGCCAACAAGGTCAACAGCGGCATCGGCGGGCATCTCGCAAGTTACGCGTCCATCGGCACGCTGTTTGAAGTCGGTTTCAATCATTTCTGGCGCGCGCCGCACGACGGCATTCCCGGGGATCTCGTGTACCTGCAGGGGCATTCGTCGCCCGGCGTCTATGCGCGCTCCTACCTCGAAGGCCGTTTCGACGAGGAGCAGCTATTCAATTTCCGCCGGGAAGTCGAGAAGCGCGGTTTGTCTTCCTATCCGCATCCCTGGTTGATGCGCAGTTACTGGCAGTTCCCGAGTGTTTCCATGGGCCTCGGCCCGATCATGGCGATTTACCAGGCGCGCTTCATGCGCTACCTCGAGCATCGCGGATTCATCAAGCCCTCCGACCGCAAGGTGTGGTGTTTTCTCGGCGATGGCGAAGTGGACGAGCCGGAAACGCTCGCAGCCACGCCGCTGGCGGTGCGCGAGAACCTCGACAACCTGATCTTCGTCATCAACTGCAATCTGCAGCGGCTCGACGGGCCGGTGCGCGGCAATGGCAAGATCATCCAGGAGCTGGAAGCGCATTTTCTGGGGGCCGGCTGGAATGTCATCAAGGTGTTGTGGGGCTCGCGCTGGGACGAACTGTTCATGCGCGACAAGCACGGCTTGCTGCCCAGGCTCATGATGGAATGCGTGGACGGCGAATACCAGGATTACAAGTCCAAGGACGGCAAGTTCGTGCGCGAGAAGTTCTTCGGCAAGTATCCGGAGTTGCTGGAGATGGTCGCCAACATGAGCGACGAGGAGATCTGGCGGTTGAATCGCGGCGGGCATGATGCGCGCAAGGTTTACGCTGCCTACAAGGCGGCCAGTGAACACCAGGGCCGACCGACGGTGATCCTCGCGAAGACCATCAAGGGCTTCGGTTTGGGCCGCGCGGCCCAGGGTCAGAACATCGCGCACAACGTGAAGAAGCTCGACGAGGAATCCATGCGCGAGCTGCGCGACAACCTGAACATACCGGTCAGCGACGAGAACATCAGCAAGCATCCCTTCATCCGTCCGGCGGCGGACAGCCCGGAAATGCAATATCTGCAGGCACGGCGCAAGGCGCTGGGCGGTTACGTTCCGCAGCGCCTGGGCGACGCCGCCGCGCATGCGGTACCGGGGCTTGAGGCCTTTCAAAAGGAGCTGGAGGGTACCGGCGAGCGCGAAATTTCCACCACGATGGCGATGGTGCGGGTGCTGGCGGTGATGCTGCGCGACAAGAACATCAGCAAGTACGTGGTGCCGATCATTCCCGACGAGGCGCGCAGTTTTGGCATGGAAGGCCTGTTCCGGCAGGTCGGTATTTATTCCTCCGTCGGCCAGCTGTATCAGCCGGAAGACGCCGATCAACTCATGTACTACAAGGAATCCAAGACCGGGCAGTTGCTGGAGGAGGGCATTACCGAAGCCGGCGCCATGAGCTCCTTCATTGCCGCCGGCACCGCCTACAGCAATTACGGCGTGACCATGATCCCGTTCTTTTGCTTTTATTCGTTGTTCGGCTGGCATCGCATGATGGATCTTGCCTGGGCCGCCGCCGATTCCCAGGCGCGCGGCTTCCTGGTGGGCGGCATTTCCGGGCGCACCACGCTCGAGGGCGAGGGCCTGCAGCACCAAGACGGTCACGGGCAGATCATGGCTGCAAACATTCCGAACTGTATTCCCTACGATCCCTGCTTTGGTTACGAAATCGCCGTGATCGTACAGGACGGCCTGCGGCGCATGTTCCAGGAACAGGAACACGTGTACGTGTATTTCTCGGTGATGAACGAAAATTATCCGCAGCCGGCCATGCCCAAGGGCGTGGAAGACGGCATCCGCCGCGGGCTGTACCTGCTGCGCGCGGGCCGTGG
>JAGXAL010000128.1 GCA_018971605.1 Natronospirales bacterium
TGGGATGCAGCCAGCGCCGCGCTGTTCGCGCAGGCCGGCGCGCGCGCTATCGCCACCACCAGTGCGGGCGTGGCCAATGCTCTGGGTTTTGCCGATGGACAATTCACGCCACTCGCCGAAGTTCTCACGGCAACCCGGCGCATCGCCGAGGCCGTGCCAGTTCCGGTGAGCGCCGACCTGGAAGCGGGTTACGCCGACACGCCGGCCGCACTGCAGTCGGTCATCAAGCAACTGCTGGCCACGGGCGCCGTAGGCGTCAATCTTGAAGATGGCTTGCCGCCAGGATCGCCGCAGCCGTTGCGCGACGTTGCCGATCAGCAAGCGCGTTTGCGCGCAGCCCGCGCGGCCGCCGATGCAGCCGGCATCCCGCTGGTGATCAATGCGCGTACCGATGTTTTCCTGCATCAGGTGGGCGCGCCCGAGAGCCGCTTGGGAGAAACCCTGCGCCGGCTCAAGGCCTATGCACAGGCCGGGGCCGATTGCCTGTTTGCGCCCGGAGTTGCCGATGCCGCCACGATTGCCGCTTTGCTGCGGGAATTGAAGTTGCCGCTCAACGTCCTCGCGGGACCCGCAACCCCTGCGGTTTCCGAGCTGCAGAAATTGGGTGTGGCCCGGGTAAGCGTGGGCTCGGGCTTGCATCGCGCGAGTCTGGCGTTTGCCGAGCGTGCAACGCGGGAAATCCTCGCGGGCGGAGGCTTCAAGGCCTTGGCCAGCGATCTGACTTACGGGAAGCTCAACGAGCTGATGAAAAGCCGTTCGGCCTGATGGGTTAGCAATCGGCCGCTGCTTTGATGACCGGTTCGGCTCGTGTCTCACCCGCCGTCGCGCGCAAGCAACGCTGGCGTCAGCGGTGGGTCGGTTCAGGTATGATTACTTTGTCTTAAAACTCCGAGGCGCCGGGCCTGCGATTCCAGCGATGGGAAATGGCCTTGCGTCCGTGACCTTCGGGTCACCGGGTGGACGGGGAAACGCGTTCGCCTCCCGGCTTTGGAAAGGAGTGGAAAAACATGGATGCACTGAGCGACCGTTACGGCCGACGCTTTCCGTATCTGCGTCTGTCCGTCGTGCCCGCCTGCAATTTTCGTTGCATGTACTGCCTGCCGCGCGGTTACCACGCGGCCGCCGGTACCGCGTCGCCGCTTTCGCTGCAGGAGATCACGCGCTTGCTGCGCGGTTTCGTGCAGCTTGGGATGCACAAGCTGCGCATCACCGGCGGCGAGCCCAGCGTGCGCCAGGATCTCACTGCCATATTGCGCACCGCGGCCGCGGTGCCGGGCGTCATCAAGCTGGCGATAAGCACCAACGGTACGCTGCTGTCGCGCCGACTGCATGAGTGGATGGACAGTGGCTTGAACGCCATTAACGTCAGCGTGGACAGCCTCGATCGCGCGGTGTTCGCGCGCATCACCGGCCGCGACCTGCTCGATGATATCCTGCGCGGCGTGGATATGGCGCTGGCGTCCGGATTGCCGTCCGTCAAGCTCAACGCAGTGCTGCTGCGCGACGTGAACGACCACGAACTCCCGGCCTGGCTGGATTACCTGCGTGACCACGCACTCGGCCTGCGTTTCATCGAGCTGATGCAGACCGGCGACAACCTCGCGTTTTTCCGCGAACGCCACGTGCGCGCCGAGCGCCTGGAACACGAACTTCAGAATTTAGGTTGGCAAGCCTTGCCGCGTGCCGCGGACGCGGGTCCGGCGCGCGAGTACCGGCATCCCGACTACGCCGGGCGCATCGGCATCATTGCGCCGTACTCGAAGGATTTTTGCACTGGTTGCAACCGCCTGCGCGTCACCGCAGTGGGCGACCTGCGCCTGTGCCTGTTTGGCGAATTCGGCATCCCGCTGCGCCCGCTATTGCAGGACGATGACCAGCTCGACGAACTGGTCGGCGCCATCCGCGGCCAGATCGGGCACAAGGAGCAAGGGCACTTCCTGCATCAGGGCCGCACCGGCATCACGCCGCAGCTGGCTTCCACCGGAGGCTAATACATGCCTGAGGGCCAGGAACGCACGCATTTCCACATGGCCGATGTGCGCAGCAAGCGCGTCAGCGCGCGCCGCGCGGTGGCTGTGGGCGAATTCAACGCGGGCGCCGCGGCCTACGCACAGATCGTCGAGCGCCGTTTGCCCAAGGGCGACGCCATGCTGATGGCCGAGATTGCGGGTCTGCAGGGCGCCAAGAACGCCGCGCAACTTTTGCCGCTGTGCCACCCGCTGCCGCTGGAGCACATCGAGGTGCACTGCGAGCCGGTGCCGGCGCGGCAGGTGATCCGTGTGTACTGCGAAGTCGCCACTGCGGCGCGCACCGGCGTGGAAATGGAGGCGCTCACCGGCGTGAGCACGGCGTTGCTGACGCTCTACGATCTGACCAAGCCGGTGGAACCGGCATTGTCATTCGGTAGCGTGCGCCTGCTTTTCAAGGAAGGCGGCAAGAAGGGACTGTGGTTGCATCCCGAGGGCATGAGCACAGCGGAACACGAGCGTTACCAGCCGAGCGCGCCCCCACGGCTCGACGGCGTGCGGGCGGCGGTGGTGACCTTGAGCGATCGCGCGAGCCGCGGCGATTACCAAGATCGTTCCGGTCCGTTGCTGGTGGAACGCTTGCGCGCGTTGGGCGCCGAAGTCGCTGCCGCAGAGTTGCGGCCCGATGAACCCGAGCCGCTGGCCGCGCGCCTGCGCGAGCTGGCCGCGGGCGGCGTGCGCCTGGTGCTGTGTACCGGCGGCACCGGCTTGGGGCCGCGCGATCGCACGCCGGAGGCGCTGGCATGCGTCGCCGACCGGCAGGTGCCCGGCATCGGCGAGTTGTTTCGCAGCGCCAGCAGCCAGCACACCGTGCGCGCTTATCTCAGCCGCGCCGAAGCGGTGCTCGTGGGCGGCACGCTTGTGATCGCGCTTCCGGGCAGCGCCAAGGCCGTGGCCCAAGGGATGGATATTCTCGCGCCGATACTTGCGCATGCGCTCGAGATGATTGCCAGCGGAGGCCACACATGAACACAGCCTTGCTGGATCCGGACCAGGCGCTCGCGGGTATCCTCGATGCCTGCGCGGCGTTGCCGGCCGAGGATTGCGCCACTGTCGCGGCGCTAGGGCGCGTACTGGCATCCCCCGTGACCAGCCCCGGCGTTTTGCCGCCCTTCGATAATTCGGCGATGGATGGTTATGCGCTCGGCGGCGGTGCCGAAGTATTGCCGGCTGGCGGCGAGTGGCCGATAGAAGGCGAACAAGCGGCAGGCGACGGCGTCGCGCACGCTGAGCGTGGCGCATGGGAAATCATGACCGGCGCGCGCCTGCCGGACGGGCTGGACCGCGTGATTCCGCTGGAGCAGACCGAGCGGCTTAAAGCGCCGCCACGGGTGCGCCTGCTCAGTGAAGTGAAAGCCGCACAGAATGTGCGCAAGGCTGGCTCGGATGTGGCGCAGGGCGAGACCCTGCTCGCCGCTGGTAGCTTGCTTGCACCGCAGCATTTGATGCTGCTCGCGGCGTTGGGCGTGGGCAAGCTGCAAGTAGTGTCGCGGCCGCGCGTCGCGGTGCTTTGCACCGGCCGCGAGCTGGTCGATGAACCGGCACGCATGCTCGCGCCGGGCCAGATTCACAACTCCAACGGGCCGTTCCTGGCCGCGCGGCTACCGCTCGCCGGCGCCGAGCTTGTGCACATCGAAACCGTCGGCGACGACGCAGCGGTGTTTGTCGCGGCGCTGCGCCGTGCGCTCGAACAAGGCGCGCAGGTGGTGGTATCCACCGGTGCGGTGTCGGCAGGCCGCTACGATTTCGTGCCGCAAGCGCTGCAGCAAGTGGGCGCGCAGGTTTTGTTCCATCAGCTCGCCATCCGTCCCGGCAAACCGCTGCTCGCGGCGCGCCTTGCCGAGGGCGCGTGGTTCTTCGGTTTGCCCGGCAACCCGGTTGCGGTGGCGGCGGGATTGCGTTTTTTCGTGGAGCCGACGTTGCGCGTGCTGCTGGGTTTGCCGCGTGAACAGCCGTGGCGCGCAGCGCTGCGCGATGGCTATGCCAAGAAACCGCGCCTGCGCTTTTACCTGAAGGCGCGCGTTGACCTGGATGCCGAAGGCCGGCTCGCGGCGACGGTGCTTGCCGGGCAGGAGTCCTACCGCATCCGCCCGTTGGCCGAAGCCAACGCCTGGGTGGTGGCGCCGGTCGATGCGGGGCACTTGCCTCCCGGCGCGTGCGTGGACGTCTATAGCCTCGGCCATCTGGAAAGTCTGCTGCTCGCCGGGGGAAGCAGGAAGACCCGGATCACGCTGCACGGCGCGCTGCGCGATGCCGACCCGCGCGGCTACGTGGAACTGGAACTGCCCGCCGGCTGCAGCGTCGCCATGCTGCGCGAGCTCTTGCAGGCGCATCTGCGCGCACAGGCACCGGCGATCGGCGCGGGGCTGGTGCGCATGTCCGCCTTCGCGAGCACCGGCGAGATTCTGCACAACCACAGCGCGGTGCCGGAGGGCGGCGAACTCGCGGTGTTGCCGCCGGT
>JAGXAL010000129.1 GCA_018971605.1 Natronospirales bacterium
GCCGGAATCGCAAACGGATTCCAGCGCAAGCGCTCGGGTGTCGCGGGAATCTCGTCGAAACGGTTGTGAAAACCGCGCTCGCGCAGAATCTTGTAGGGTTTGTGCACGGCGGCCGGGCGGATACGGTACAGCCAACTGCGGCGATTGGCAGCGCGCGGCGCGGTGAAAGCCGTGCCGGAAAACTGCTCGGCATAGAGACCGTACGGGACTTTCTGCGGCGAGTTCTGGCCGACCGGCAGCGCACCCGGCAATGCTTCGGTGGCAAACTCGTTGCCGAAGCCAGATTGGTAACTCAGAGCTTGCGCCATCGCGTGCCTCAATTCCGACATATCCAGCTTCTGATCCATTGGCAACTCCTGAATCCCCCTCACCCTAACCTCTCCCCAAAGGGGCGAGGGGGTAAGGACAGCGGCTCTCGCCGCACCTTTTTCACAACACGCCGCGCTTCATCTGGTCGCGCTCGATGGCCTCGAACAGGGCGGTGAAATTGCCGTTGCCGAAGCCTTCGTTGCCCTTGCGCTGGATGATTTCGAAGAAGATCGGGCCGATGCAGTTCTGGGTGAAGATCTGCAGCAGCAGTTTCTTCTTGGTTTCATCGTCCGCGTCCATGAGGATGCGGTTTTTCTGCATGCGCGCCAAGTCTTCGCCGTGGTTGGGGATGCGCTCGTCGATGATTTCGTAATAGGCATCCGGCGTATCCAGGAACTCAAGTTCTTTGCTACGCATGGCTTCAACCGTTACATAAATGTCGTTGGTGAACAGCGCAATGTGCTGGATGCCCTCGCCCTTGTACTGGTCGAGGTATTCATTGATCTGGCTCTTCTTGTCGGAGGATTGATTGAGCGGGATGCGCACCATGCCGTCCGGCGCAGTCATGGCCTTGGACACCAGCCCGGTACGCGCGCCCTTGATGTCGAAGTAGCGGATTTCGCGGAAGTTGAACAGCTTCTGGTAAAAGTCGGCGAACTTTTCCATGTTGCCAAAATACAAATTGTGGGTTAGGTGGTCGATGAAGGTGAGGCCGAAGCCCTTCGGGTTGCGCTCCACACCCGGCAGGAACTCGAACTCCGCGTCGTACACTTCGCCCTTGGCGTCGTAACGGTCCACCAGATACAGCATGCTGCCTCCGATTCCGGCGATCACCGGCACGTTCACCGCCTTGCTGGCTTCCTTGTGGGTGATCTTGCCGGCACCTTTGGCGAGTGCCTGATCGCGCACCCAGGCGGCCGGCTTGGTGAAGCGGATGGCAAAACCGCAGGCGCAGGGTCCATGTTGTTTGGCGAAGTCGGCAGCGAAGGAATCCGGTTCTTCGTTCACCAGGAAATTGCACGCGCCTTGACGATACAGGCTGATCTTGCGGCGCTTGTGATGCGCCACGCGCGTGAAGCCCAGGCGCGGGAACAAGTTGTGCAGAAGCTTGGCATCAAGCGCCGAGAATTCCACAAACTCGAAGCCATCCACCCCCATGGGATTTTCGAAGGTGGTGGGCCGCATACCGATATTGGGTTGAGCGCTCATGATGATCCTCCTGCCGGTTTTGCGACGGCTTATGGCGCACTAAAGATGAGCAATTATACTGCCCGCAACAGATGCTCCCAAGAAACAAACATTGCTACCGGACTGGCTTAAAACCGTCGTGAGCGCAGGCAGGGCTAGGCGCGCGCGGACGAGGAACCGGAGTGTACACGGCAGTACATGAGGATTACGAGGCCGCGCGCAACACCGCCATGCCAAGCGCAACAGGTTTTCAGTCAGTCCGGCCAATCTCAGTGCGCACGTCGATTAACTCCGGAAAAAATGTCAGGTCCAGAGCCTTTCTGAGGAAGCCGACTCCCGAGGAACCGCCGGTACCCTGCTTGTGCCCGATGACGCGCTCCACGGTTTTCATGTGGCGGAAGCGCCAGAGCTGGAAATATTCCTCGACGTCCACGAGCTTCTCGCACATTTCGTAGGCATCCCACCAGCGCGCGGTATCCTCGTAAATGGTTTTGAACACCGCAACCACACCGGCATGGCGCTCGTAGGATTCGGACCAATCGCGTTCGACGCGCTCCGTGGGCACCGGCAACCCGCGGCGCGCCAGATAGCGCAGGAATTCATCATACAGGCTCGGGCGCTTGAGCAGTTTTTCGAGCCAAGCGTGTGCTTGCGGATCGTATTCATACACACGCAGCAATTCGGCTGATTTGTTGCCGAGTGTGAATTCCAGCGCGCGGTACTGCACCGACTGGAATCCCGAAGCCGTGCCCAGCACCCCGCGGAATTGGGCGTATTCGGTCGGCGTCAGCGTTTCCAGCACCGCCCACTGGTTGAACAATTGCATCTGGATCTGCTTGACGCGGGCCAGAATCTTGAAGCAGGGCTCGAGCCGGTCGTGTTGCACGTGACCGAGCGCCGCATCGAGTTCGTGCAGCAGCAGCTTGATCCACAGCTCCGAGGTCTGATGCTGGATGATGAACAGCATCTCGTCGTGATGCTCGGGCCGGCTGAGCGGCTTTTGCGCCGCCAGCAGTT
Source organism: Natronospirales bacterium (assembly GCA_018971605.1). Lineage (GTDB taxonomy): Bacteria > Pseudomonadota > Gammaproteobacteria > Natronospirales > REEB76 > REEB76. The sequence goes on from JAGXAL010000129.1 coordinate 2,515, forward strand.
GCGCGAGGCACAGGTATCCGGAATAAGTCAGCCGGTTGCGCAGGTCGGTATGAATGCCCTGCTCCAGCTCGCGTTTGTTCGCCGTCATGGAGGATGTCCGGTTTGGGAATGGTGGCATTCTAGCCGAGTGCCCGCCAAGTCACGCCGTCGCACTGCGTGTCTCCTGTATAATGCCGAGCCCGCAGTGCGCGGGATTCCACGGGTTTCAAGCCGTTACGGCGATTCCTCCCCGCAATCATCGAGGAGCATGCAGTTTGAAGACGGTCGCAACATTCGAGATCAAGTACCAGCAATACCTGGACCCGGAAGGCAAACTCACCCAGAAGCAGCTGCCCAAGTTCGCCGAAGACGCCGACGAACTCCTGAAGATGTACCGCATGATGTCGCTGGTGCGGGTATTCGACACCAAGGCCATCGCCTTGCAGCGCACCGGCCAGCTGGGCACTTACGCGTCCTGCCTCGGGCACGAGGCCACGCACGTCGGCATCGGCGCGGCCATGCGGCCCGAAGACGCCTTCTTCCCCATGTACCGCGAATACGGCGCGCAATTCTGGCGCGGCGTGCAGCCGCACGAAGTGCTGCTGTTCTGGGGCGGTGACGAGCGCGGCAGCGCGTTCTCCGGACCCAAGCACGATTTTGCCTGGTGCGTGCCGATTGCCACGCAATGCCACCACGCGGCCGGCGCGGCGCTGGCCTTCAAGCTGCGCAAGGAAAAGCGCGCGGCGGTGAGCGTGATCGGCGACGGCGGCACCTCGCAGGGCGATTTCTACGAATCCTTGAATGCTGCGGGCGCCTACCAACTGCCGGCTGTGTTCGTGGTCACCAACAACAAATGGGCAATCTCGGTACCGCTTGCAGCGCAAACCGCATGCGAAACCCTGGCGCAGAAAGCCATCGCCGGCGGTTTCGAGGGTATCCAGGTGGACGGCAACGACGTCATCGCGGTGCGCGAGGTGATGGAAAACGCGCTCGCCAAGGCGCGCTCCGGCAAGGGACCGACGCTGGTCGAGGCGCTCACCTATCGCATCAGCGACCACACCACCGCGGACGACGCCACGCGCTATCGCGGCAAGGAAGAAGTGGAAGAAGCCAAAAAGAAAGAGCCGCTGATCCGCATCCGCAAGTACCTCACGAGCATCGGCGCCTGGGATCAGAAGAAGGAAGACAAACTGCTCGCCGAATGCGCCGCGCAAATCGACGCGGAAGTGAAGCTTTACAAAGACACCGGCAAGCCGCCGCTGGGATCCATGTTCGATCACATGTTCGCCAATCTGCCGGAGAGCCTGGTCGAGCAACGCGCCGCGGCGCTCGCGGAGGGCGACCACCATGGCTAAGCTCGCGATGGTGGAGGCCATCACCCAGGCGATGGCCTATGAACTTGAGCACGATCTCGCGGTCGTGGTGCTGGGCGAAGATGTGGGCGTGAACGGCGGCGTGTTCCGCGCGACTGCCGGATTGCAGCAGCGCTTCGGCAAAAACCGCGTCATGGACACGCCGCTCGCAGAAGCGCTGATTGCCGGCCTGTCCATCGGCATGGCGGCCATGGGCATGAAACCGGTCGCGGAAATCCAGTTCTCGGGCTTCATCTATCCGACCGTGGACCAGATGATCAACCACGCCGGGCGTTTGCGGAACCGCACCCGCGGCCGGCTGCATGTGCCCATGGTGCTGCGCGCGCCCTCGGGTGGCGGCATCCACGCGCCCGAACATCATTCGGAATCCAATGAAGCCCTGTTCGCGCACATGCCCGGCATCCGCACGGTCATGCCGTCCTCGCCGGTGCGCGCCTACGGCCTGCTGCTCGCGGCGATCCGCGATCCCGATCCGGTGGTGTTCCTCGAACCCACGCGCCTGTACCGCATGAACAAGCAGGAAGTCGAGGACAACGGCGAAGCCCTGCCGCTCGACACCTGTTTCGTG
>JAGXAL010000018.1 GCA_018971605.1 Natronospirales bacterium
TTCTGGATCTGCTCGCGCATCTGCTCGATCAGCACCTTGAGTTCGATCACCCGCTGGGTGACGGCGGTGTCCTGGCATTTGGAACCCAGGGTGTTGGCTTCGCGATTGAATTCCTGCATCAGGAAATCCAGCTTGCGGCCCACTGCGCCATCGCCGGCGAGCGCCGCCTCCAGCTCGCGCACGTGGCTGTCGAGACGATCGAGTTCCTCGGACACGTCGAGGCGCTGCAGTTGCAGCACCAGTTCCTGCTCGAGGCGCTGCGCATCCAGGTTCAGCTGCAACTCCTTGAAGCGCGCCAGCAGCTTGCTGCGCAACTGTGCGTGAATCGCGGCGCCCTGTTGGCGAATCTCCGCGACCAGCGCGCTCACGCGCCGGGCGCGTTCGCGCAGCATGCTGTCGATCCTGTGCCCCTCGCGCGCGCGCATCTCGCGCAAAGTCTGCAGCGCCTGTTCGAGCAGGCCCAGGACCTCGGCCGCCAATGTTTGCACGTCGGCGGGTTTTTCGCGCACCACGCCCGGCCAGCGCAGCAAATCCAGGGCGCTCACCGCGGCCGCCGGATGCAGCCAAGCGCCGACGCGCTCCGCGGCCTCGGCCACGGCGCGTGCGCGCGCCTCGTCGACCTGCAGTTGCGCCTCGGTGTCGGCTGCAGATTCGAGGTGCAACTGCGCATCGAACTTACCGCGCCGCACCAGCTTGATGATGTGTTCGCGGCACTCTGGCTCGAGTGCGCGCAGCTCGTCCGGCAGGCGCAGATTCACGTCCAGGTAGCGGTGATTGACGCTGCGCAACTCCCACGCCAAAGTTCCGAACGGGCGGCGCGCTTGCGCGCGCGCGAAGCCGGTCATGCTGCAAATCATGGGAACCGTCCAAAGTCCGGAGGATTGTGTACAAAATGGTAAGCTAATATCTCCCCATCCGGTAGCCAAGCACGCAGCAGGTCCGCGTTGTGAACCCCGAAACCGCCCAGGTGACGCGCCAGGGCAATCGCGACGAAAACCAGGACCGCGTGCGCATTGTGACTTCCAAGTCACGCGTGCTGCTGACCGTGGCCGACGGCATGGGCGGGCACATGGGCGGCGGGCTCGCGGCTGACACCGCGGTCGAAGCCCTGGTGCAGGCGTTTCAAGACGACGACGACATCCCGGAACCCGCGGAATTCTTGCGGCGCAGCATCGTGCATGCGCATCACGCAGTCGTGGCCCTGGGCGCGGACCTGGACCCGGACCTGCGGCCGCGCACCACCATCACCGCCTGCCTGGTGAGCGCCAGCATGGTGCGCTGGGCGCACGTGGGCGACAGCCGCGTGTATTTCATCCGCGACCGCAAGGTGCTGGAGCGCACCCGTGATCACAGCGCCGTGGAAATCCTCGCGCAGCAAGGCTTGCTGGAAGACATCGATCTCGCTTTCCACCCGCTGCGCAACTTCGTGGACCAGTGCCTGGGCGGCGAATCCGAGCTGCCGACCATCGATATTTCCGACCCGCGCCCGCTGCTCGCGGGCGACGTGGTGCTGCTCTGCTCGGACGGCTTCTGGTCGCCGCTGGACGATACCCAGCTCGCGCAAGCGCTGGGTGACAGACTCACCTTGCAGGCGGGCCTCGAGTCGCTGGCGCTGGAGGCGGAACTGCGCTCCACGCCGATGAGTGACAACGTCAGCGCCGCGGCCCTGCGCTGGCGCGACTGATTCCCGCCGTCACTGTCTCTATAATTCCACGCTCACACATCCGGAATGCAACCCATGCGCAGCCAGGGCCGCGCCAATCACGAACTCCGCCCGGTGACCCTTACCCGGCACTACACCCGGCACGCTGAAGGCTCGGTGCTGGCCTGTTTCGGCGATACCCGCGTGCTGTGCACCGCGAGTGTGGAGGAGCGCGTGCCTGCATTCCTCAAAGGCGTGGGCAAAGGCTGGGTCACGGCGGAATACGGCATGCTGCCGCGCGCCACGCACACGCGCAGCGAGCGCGAAGCCGCGCGCGGCAAACAGGGCGGGCGCACGCTGGAAATCCAGCGGCTCATCGGCCGGGCACTGCGCGCGGTGGTGGACCTGGAAGCCCTCGGCGAGCGCAGCCTCACGCTCGACTGCGACGTGTTGCAGGCCGACGGCGGCACGCGCACGGCGGCCATCACCGGCAGTTACGTGGCGCTGGTGGATGCCACGCGCATGCTGCTCAAGCAGCGCATCCTCCGCAAGGATCCCATCCACGGCGCCGTGGCCGCGGTGTCGGTCGGCATCGTGGGCGGCGAAGCCTGCGTGGATCTCGATTACCAGGAAGACTCGCACGCTGAGACCGACATGAACGTGGTCATGAACGACGCCGGCGCGTTCGTGGAAATCCAGGGCACCGCCGAGGGCCACGCCTTCCGGCGCGAGGAACTGGACCGGCTGCTGGCGCTGGCCGGCGACGCCGTGCAGCAGCTGATCGCACTGCAGCGTGCAGCGCTGGCGCAATGATCAAGAAACTGGTGCTGGCCAGCGCCAATCCGGCGAAACTGCGTGAACTTCAGGCCCTGCTTGCGGAACTTGGCATCGAGGTGCTGGCGCAGAGCGCGCTGGGCGTACCGGAAGCCGAAGAAACCGGGACAAGCTTCGCGGAAAACGCGCTGCTCAAGGCGCGGCACGCGGCACAGCACGCGGGACTGCCGGCCATTGGCGACGATTCCGGCTTGGTAGTCGACGCCCTCGGAGGCGCGCCCGGCATTTACTCGGCGCGCTACGCGGGCCGTCACGGCGACAACACGGCCAACATCCGCAAACTGCTGCACGCGATGCACCGGCTACCCGCAGAAAAACGCAGCGCCCGCTTTCATTGCGCCATGGCGTGGGTACGCAGCGCGGACGATCCCGCGCCGCTGATCTGCGAGGCCGATTGGGAAGGGCGCATCCTGGAGGCAGCGTGCGGCCATGGCGGTTTTGGCTACGATCCGGTTTTCCTGGTGCCGGGGAAAGGCTGCTCGGCCGCGGAATTGCCGCCGGAAGAAAAAAACCGGCTCAGTCACCGCGGACAGGCATTGCGCAAGCTGGTAGCGCAACTGCGCACTCTTGCGGATTCTTGAGCCCATGCTGCAGACGCCGCCGCTCTCGCTGTATGTGCATTTTCCCTGGTGCGTGCGCAAATGTCCGTATTGTGATTTCAACTCGCACGCGCTGCAGGGCGAGGTGCCGGAAGCTGAATATGCCGCGGCACTGCTGCGCGATCTGGAGCAGGATTTGCCGCGCGTCCGCGGCCGCCCGATCGCAACGGTATTTTTCGGCGGCGGCACGCCCAGCCTGTTTCAGCCGGAAACCATCGCCGCAATCCTCCACGGGATTCGCCGGCATCTGATGCTCGGGCCTGACGCGGAAATCACGCTGGAAGCCAATCCCGGCACCGTGGAACGCGGCAGGTTTGCCGGGTACCGGGCCGCAGGTGTCACCCGCCTATCCATCGGCGTGCAGAGCTTCGCCAGCCTGCATTTGCAGGTTCTCGGCCGCATTCATTCTGCTGCCGAGGCACGGCACGCCGCCGAGCAAGCCCACGCCGCGGGACTGGACAATTTCAACCTGGACCTCATGTACGGCCTGCCGGAGCAAACCCTGGCGCAAGCCGATGCCGACGTGCAGCAGGCAATTGCACTCAACCCGGCGCACATTTCCCATTACCAACTCACGCTCGAACCCAACACCCTGTTCCACGCGCACCCGCCAAAACTGCCGGATGAGGATTTGATCTGGGAGATGCAAAAGCAATGTCAGGCTCGCCTGGCGGAGGCCGGCTACGGTCACTACGAGATTTCCGCGTACGCCCGCGAGGGCCGGCAGTGTCGGCACAACCTGAACTATTGGCGTTACGGCGACTATCTCGGCATCGGCGCCGGCGCCCACGGCAAACTGACTGACGCAGGCGCAGACCGCATCTCGCGGTTGTGGAAGCTGAAGCATCCGGCCGCGTACTTGCGCGTCGCCGGCACAGAGACTGCCATCGGCGGGGTGAAAGAGATACCGGAGCATGAGAGAAGCTTCGAATACATGCTCAACCATCTGCGCCTGATGGAGAGCTTCAACGCCGCGGATTTTGAATCAGCCACCGGTCTGCCCTTCAGTCAGCCGCAGGGCACTCTGGAGCGCCTCAGAATCCGGGGACTCATGCAAATGACCAACGGTCAATGGAGACCGACCGAGTTGGGATACGCGTATCTGAATGACCTGCAAGCCGAGTTCCTGCCACCGCGCGGCGGGAATACGGCTCATGGCCCCAGCTCGTCTCACAGTCACGCTGCCGCACCAGACTTGGACTGACGCCATCCGCCGCCGTTTCCCAGCCTGATAGCCCGCTCCAACCACAAGTTTCCTGAGCCGAACAAGAGGTTATGCACACCTGCTTGGCCGCTGTATCAGCCGTGGAACGCTCAGAGTGTTCCGCAGCAAATAGTTTTGAAATTATTTATAAGTATATGATAAGTAAAGATTTTATTATTTGACCAAGAATTCGCCACTGTAAGGCTTTGCCGGAGATATCTGGGCGTCTGGGTCCGTCCCGGTGTTTCATCCACAGACTTATCCACCGCTTTTGTGAACAAGCGGTTTTTGCCTTTTCTACCAGTCGCTTAGCCGTCATCGGCAATGAAGCGCCTCACCAATGTTTGCCAAGCGCATGTCCTAGCAGACCTGTCCGCAAGCCGGCGCCGCCAAACTTGCCGCGTGCCGGGACGCACGCTATCATGCGCGCCCTTCGCAACGGTCACGCCATCTCGTCCACATGAAGTCCGACATCCATCCCGAATACAAGGAAATCACCGTAACCTGCAGTTGCGGCAACAGCTTCGTCACGCGCTCGACGCTCGGCCGCGACCTGCATGTGGAAGTCTGCTCCCAGTGCCACCCGTTCTTCACCGGCAAGCAGAAAATCGTGGATACTGCCGGACGCGTGGACAAATTCCGCAAGAAATACGCGCGCAAGTCCGCCTGATCTTGTCGGGGGGTTGTGAACCGCAAGCCTCTGACCGCGCCCGTCAATGCACATCTCCTTGCTTGGTCGCCGCCGGAGCCCCTGCCCGCGGTGTTATACTTCAGCGCCCGGTTAGACTGGACTCGCGGAGCCTGAAAGCGCCGAGCGCGCGAACTGGTTCCTCTCCTTACTTTTCAGCAAGCCTTCGGTTTTGAGCGCCCCCACCCGGGAGACTTTGGTCTCGACCCTGTGCTCCCCGGTTTTCATGCAGTCCACGGCGCCGGGATACGCGATTTCTGGAGAGCCCACATGAACAACAAACTCTACAAGCTCAGCGGCCCCGACGGCAAAACCAGCGAACTGCCGCTGCGCGAAGGCACGCTCGGCCCCGCCACGCTGGATATCGGCACGCTCTACAAGGACCAGGACATTTTCACTTTTGATCCGGGTTTTGTGGCAACCGCCAGCTGCGAGAGCAAGATAACCTTCATTGACGGCGAGAAGGGCGTGCTGCTATATCGCGGCTACCCCATCGAGCAGCTCGCGGAAAAAAGCAGCTTCCTCGAGGTTGCCTATCTGCTGCTCTACGGCGAGCTGCCGACGCCGCCGCAACTGGACAATTTCACCAACAGCATCCGCCGGCACTCCATGGTGAACGAAGCGGTGCTGCGTTTCTTCAGCGGCTTCCACTACGACGCCCATCCGATGGCCATGATGACCGCGGTGGTGGGCTCGCTCTCGGCCTTCTATCACGACTCGACGGACATCCATAATGCCCGGCATCGCGAGATTTTCTCGCACCGCATCATTGCCAAGCTGCCCACGCTGGCCGCCACCGTGTACCGGCACAGTACCGGCCAGCCCTTGGTATACCCCCGCAACGAGCTGAGTTACTGCGGCAATTTCCTGCACATGCTGTTCGCGGTGCCGGCTGAGCCTTACCAGGTCAATCCGGTGGCCGCCAAAGCGCTCGATCTGCTGTTCCTGCTGCATGCCGACCATGAACAGAATGCCAGCACCTCCACCGTGCGCCTCGCGGGCAGCTCCGGCACCAACCCCTACGCCGCCATCGCTGCCGGCATCGCCTGCCTGTGGGGCCCGGCCCACGGCGGCGCCAATGAGGCGGTGCTCAACATGCTCAAGGAAATCGGCGACGTGAAGAACATCGCCGCCACCATCGCCAAAGCCAAGGACAAGAACTCCGGCTTCCGTCTCATGGGCTTCGGCCATCGCGTTTACAAGAACTATGACCCGCGCGCCAAGATCATCCGCGCCACCTGCCACGAAGTGCTGGAGAAGCTCGGCCGCGGCGACGACCCGCAGCTCGAACTCGCCCTGCGGCTCGAGGAAATTGCGCTCAAGGACGAATACTTCATCGAAAAGAAGCTCTACCCGAACGTGGATTTCTACTCCGGCATCATCTACCGGGCGCTCGGCATCCCGGTCCACATGATGACCGTGATGTTTGCCATCGCCCGCACCGTCGGCTGGGTGGCGCACTGGCAGGAGATGATTGCCGATCCGCACATGAAAATCGGCCGGCCGCGCCAGCTCTACACCGGCTCGGCCAAGCGCAACTTCGTGGAAATCGGAAAACGCAAATAATTTGCCGTGTTTACCGATAAAAAAGCGGCCGCGAAGGCCGCTTTTTCTTTTCGGCATCCCTGCCTTGTTCCGCACTTGATTTCTATACCCGTAGCGCGAGCCGAGCACTGGACTGAGCAAGGGTTCGCCGCGTAGCGGCGAACGCCCAGCCAAGGATGGCTGGGCTGGTCAGCGCTCCAGGGATGGTTGGATCGAAGGCGCTGCGAAGGGCTATTCGACGGCGGCGAGCAAGATATCCAGGTCCCGTAAGGAAGCCCGCTTCATCGGTTTGCCGTCCACGGGACTACACGGCGCCTCACGGATGCCATCCACGGCGAACACCGTGAGTTCCACCGGCGTGTCGCCGGCCACGAACCGGTACAGCGGATACTCACGTTGCACGCCGGCGGCGGATCTGAGCTTGCGCGCCGAAACTTCGTAAGGGATGTGCTTGTCCATGAGCAGGATCGCCACCTGCTCCGGCGTGTCGCTGAATACGTGCAGATAAATGATGGCGTGCCGGTCGGCGGTGCCGCTCAACACCGGCCCCACGAGCCGGGCGTCGAAGCCGTTCAGCATGCACATGGCTGCGCGTGCGGTCTCGCGCAACTGCCGCAGGCGCGCCGGCTGTGAATCGGCATGAAACAGGCGCTGGCGCTCGGCCAGCGCGGCCTCCACTTCCACGTTGGTGGGCATGGGCAGGCTATGCGCATCAAAGCCCAGACGTTCCGCAGCCTTGTGCTTGGCGAAGCGGAAATCACGCACGCCTTCCTCGGCCATGATGCGGGCGGCTTCCTGCGCCAACCAGTGCCGCGAGTCGTGGCCGCGCGGCGCAGCACGTCGGGTCATGGAATATTGCGTGGTGGCAGTGCCGTCAAGGTTAGCACGGACTCAGAAAATGTCGCTGCCGTTGGCCTGTTTCTTGGGTGGCGCCTTGGGCGGCAGATGGCCGGCGAGGAAATACTCGAAGATCGAGCCGGGATCATTGGCGCCCGCGAGCAAGCCGGTCTTGGGATCGATGCGTGCCTGCACGATGCCCGGCGGCTCCAGGAACGGCAGCTGCGGCACGTCGTGCAGCGCCGGCCCCATGAAGTCCATCCAGATGGGCAAGGCGGCCTTGGCGCCCTGCTCGCCGTCGCCCAGGGATTGCGAGGGCTGATCGTTGCCGACCCACACCACCGTCACAATGTCGTTGTTGAAGCCGTCGAACCAGGCGTTCGACCAATCATTGCTAGTGCCGGTTTTGCCGGCCAAGTCGCTGCGGCCGAGGCTCGCCACCGCCGCGCCGGTACCGAACTGCACCACGCTTTGCAGCATGCTGGTCATGAGCCAGGCGTTTTGCGGAGTGATTGCCTGCGGCGCGAATTGCGGCATCTGCGGCGGCACGGCGTTCGCAGCCCCCGTGCTACTTGCTGCCGCCGGCGCCGGCACCGAAGTGGCAGCGGTCGTATCCACGCTGCAGCTGTCGCAAGCCACCTGGGGGTCGGCTGCGAACAGCAGGTGCCCGGAACCGTCCACGATGCTCTGAATGTAATAAGGAGTGACGCGGAAACCATGATTGGCAAACACCGCATAACCGCGCGCCATCTCCAGCGGCGTAAGGCTGGCACTGCCGAGCGCCAGCGTCAGATTGTCGGGCAAGTCCGCCGCATCGAAGCCGAATTTGGTTGCGTAGTTGATGGCGTATGGCACGCCGATCTGCTGCAGCACGCGAATCGACACCAAATTGAGCGAATGCGCGAGCGCCATGCGCAGGCGCGTGGGTCCGCCGAACTCGTTCTCGTAATTCTGCGGCCGCCAGATGTTGGCAAGCGCTGGATCCTGCACCACCACCGGCGCGTCGTTGATCACCGTTGCTGCCGTCAGCCCGTCTTCGAGCGCAGCGGAATAATAAAACGGCTTGAAGGAAGAGCCCGGCTGTCGCTGTGCCTGCACCGCACGGTTGAACTTGCTCTGGCCAAAATCGAAACCGCCCACCAGTGCGGCAATCGCGCCGTCGAAGGGATCGATGCACACCAGCGCCGCCTGCGCCGTGGGAATTTGCGACAAGAACCAACTGCCGTCGGCGGCACGCTCCAGGTACACGATGTCGCCGCGCTTGAGAATGCTGCTGGCCGTCGTGGGGGCCGGGCCGGTGGCATTCACGTTCAGATAGCGCCGCGCCCACTTGAGACCATCCCAGTTAACGGTTACGAGACCGGCAGCGTCCGCATAAAACTGCACGCTCTGGTTTTCGAGCTTCACGGCGATCGCCGGATACAGCCCCCCGACGTGTGGCTCATCGGCGACCAGCTTGGCCCAGTCAGTGGGCCCGCCCGCCGGCGGCAAATCGATGTGCGCCAGCGCGCCGCGCCAGCCGTGACGCTGGTCATAGGCGAGCAATCCGCGGCGTACTGCGTTTATAGCCAGCGGTTGCAGCCGGCTATCGATGGTGGTCACCACGGAATAACCCGCGGTGTAGGCATCATCGCCGTATTTGTTCACCATGTAATCGCGCACCATTTCCGCGAGATACGGCGCGTTCACCGTGGCCGTGGGCTCGTGGTAGGAGGCGGTCATGGGCGCCGTCATGGCCTGCTGGTATTGCTGCTGAGTAATGTAGCCATCCGCAAGCATGCGCCCGAGCACGTATCCGCGGCGCACCAGCGCGCGTTGCGGATTTACCAACGGGTTATCCGTCGAGGGTGCCTTTGGCAACCCCGCGATCATGGCGATCTGCGGCAGCGTCAGATGATTCACGTCGCTGCCGTAGTACACCTCCGCAGCCGCGCCTACGCCGTAAGCGCGATTGCCGAGATAAATCTTGTTGAGGTAGAGATCCAGAATGTCCTGCTTGCTGAGCTCGCGCTCGATCTTGAGCGCCAGAAACACCTCTTTGAGCTTGCGGGTGTAGGTCTTCTCCCGGGTGAGGAAGAAGTTGCGCGCCACCTGCATGGTGATGGTGCCGCCCCCCTCGGTCTTCTGACCGGTGAGCGCCAGGTGGATAGCAGCGCGCAGCAGTCCGCGGATGCTGACACCGGGGTGATCCCAGTAATGCTCATCCTCGGCGGCCACGAACGCGTCGATCACGGGCTTGGGTATCTGGGCGTAGTCGAGCGGAATGCGGCGCTTCTCCCCATATACCGCCAGCAGCTCGCCATCGCGGCTATAGACCCGCAGGGGCACCTGCAAGTGGATGTCCTTGAGCACCGCCACCGAGGGCAGGCTGGGGGCGACCACCAGATAGGCCACGATCACCGCGAGCACCCCCAACCCGCAGAGTGCGGCGAACACTCCGAGCCCAACATATAGTGTTTTCAGTGAACGTTTCACTCGTTTTACCCCCTCATTTCCGGCCGGAGAGCGTAGGAAATAGCCTGTGCATAAGATCAAAAACTATATTTGATTTAATCATTTGTTGATATATATTGAAGCTGTGACTTAAGACATGGGGCCGGCGTCGGGACCGGAAACCAAGGGTAACTTAGGAAGGACTTGCCAACGTGCTAGACGGGCTGTTCAAGCGTGCGTCCAAGCCCCTCGTGGGGATCGACATCAGCACCTCATCGGTAAAGCTCATCGAGCTGTCCAAGACCGGCAACACCTACAAGGTGGAGGCCTTCGGCGCCGAGGCCATGCCGTTCAATGCTATCACCGACAAGGTCATCATGGACCTGGATGCGGTGGGCGATGCGGTGCGCAAGGTGGTGAAGCGCGCCGGCCCGCATACCAAGCAGGCCGCGGTCGCAGTCGGCGGCCAAGTCATGACCAAGACCATCCAGATGCCGGCGTCGCTCTCCGACAAGGATCTGGGCGAACAGATTGAACTGCAGGCGGACCAATACATTTCCCAGCCGCTCAACGAAGTCGCATTTGATTACGAAATCCTGGGCGTGTCCAAAGCCGACCCGGATTTGATGGATGTGCTGCTGGTGGCGGCCCGCCGTGAAAACATCGAAAAACTGCAGGCGGTGCTGGAGATCGCCGGCATGAATGCCTCGGTCATCGACGTCGAGGTGTACGCGGTGGAAAACGCCTGCAAATTGATTGCCCACCAGGTGGTGGACGAGGGCATCGACCGCACCGTCGGTCTGGTGGACTTCGGCGCGGCCACCACTACCTTCACGGTGCTGCACGATCGCCGCATCATTTACAGCTACACCACCGATTTCGGCGGCAAACAGCTGACCGAAGAAATCATGCGGCATTACGGCCTCACCTACGAGGAAGCCGGCAAAGCCAAGAAAGAAGGCGGTCTGCCCAACAACTACAAAGTCGAGATCCTCGATCCCTTCGTGGACGACATGGCCCAGGCCGTCAACCGTTCGCTGCAGTTCTACCAATCGTCCAGCAGCGACCACCAGCACCTCGACCAAATCATCCTGGCAGGCGGTTGCGCCGCCATTCCCGGTGCCGCGGAACGCGTAGCCGGCAAGCTCAATACCCCCACCGTGGTCAGCAACCCGTTCGGCCGCATGAAGCTGTCTTCGCGGGCCAAATCCCAATACGTGGAGAACGAGGCGGCGGCGCTACTGGTGGCCTGCGGGCTGGCGCTGAGGAGCTTCGACAAATATGCCAAGTATTAACCTGCTCCCATGGCGCGAAGAACGCCGCAAAGTCCGCCAACAGACCTTCCAGATGCGGCTGGTTCTGGCTGCGATCGTGGCTATCGTGGTGCTGGTCCTGTGGTGGCTCGGGCTGAGCAGCGCGATTTCCAACCAAACCGAGCGCAATACCTACCTCAGCGACCAGATCAAGCAGATCGACAAGCAGATCGCGGACATCAAGACGCTGCAGCAGAAGAAGGCCCAACTGCTCGCGCGCATGAACATCATCGAACAATTGCAGGCCAGCCGCATGGCGTCCGTGCATTTGTTCGATCAATTGGTAAAAACCCTGCCCGCAGGCGTGTACCTCACCCAGGTATCGCAGAACGGCAGCCAGCTCACCATTCAGGGCGTGGCCGAGTCCAGCGCGCGGGTATCCACTTACATGCGCAACATCGACGCCTCGGCGTGGATGAGCGACCCGAATCTGCAAGTGGTACAGAAGGACACGCGCATCGATTTCGGTGCACGCGCCCAGCAGTTCACCTTGACCGCCAAGGTCCTGGACAGCGCCAAGGAACTCGCCGCACAGACTGACAAAGCGGCGGCCAGCCCGACGACCGCAGGTAACCGGCCATGAAACTGGCGGATCTCACCAAAATCGACCTGAACGAATTGCGCAATCTGGATTTCCGCAATCCCGGTGGCTGGCCGGCGAGCGCCCGCGGCATCGCCTACGCGGTGATCTTCATTCTGGTCATCCTGATCGGTTACTACTTCTGGCTCAGCTCCGACCAACAGCAGCTCACCCAGGGACAGCAGCAAGAACAGAAACTGCGTGCGGAATTCAAGGACAAGGCCGGGCAGGCTGCCAACCTCGAGAAGTACGAGGAACAGCTGCAGCAGCTGACGCGCACCTTCAACACCTTGCGGCTGCAATTGCCGGGCGAAACCGAGATTCCCAACGTGCTGCAAGACATTTCGCAGACCGCGCAGATTGACGGTCTGAAGCAAGATCTGTTCAAACCCCAGGCCGAAGTCAAGAAGGATTTCTACGCGGAAGTGCCCATCGAGATCCAGCTGGAAGGCACGTACCACCAGTTCGGCAAATTCGTGAGCGACGTCTCGGCGCTGCCGCGCATCGTGACCGTGCACAACATTAGCATCAAGCCGCAGGGCAACAACGTGGGCAGCGTCAATCTGGTGATGACGCTCACTGCCAAGACCTACCGTTACCTGGAAGCCGGCGAGGAAGCCCCGGCCAAACCCGTGAAGCGGGGCAAGCCATGAACACCGTGATGCACTCCCGCGCTTTCCTGCCAGGCCGGCGGCTGGCCGTGGCCGCGCTGGCGCTTACGGCCGCTGCGCTGCTGCTCAGTGGCTGCGGCGACCGCATGCAGGACCTGAAACAGTACGTGGCCCAGACCAAGGCGCTGCGCGGTGGCGCCATCGCGCCGCTGCCGCAGATCAAGCCCATGGAAACCTTCACTTACGACGATATGAACCTGCGTTCGCCGTTTGCGCCGTCCTTTCAGAACCTGAGCACCGCCAGCACCGGCAGCAGCAGCTGCGGCGTGCACGTCGACACCGACCGGGCGCGTCAGTACCTCGAGCAGTTTCCGCTGGACAGCCTGAAGATGATGGGCACGATTACTGTGAAGGGCGTGATGTACGCCCTGGTACGCGACGGCGACGGTGTAGTGCACCGCACCACGGTTGATGAATACATGGGTCAGAACTACGGCAAGATCATCAAGATCGGTCAGGCAGGACTGATTCTTCGGGAAATTGTGCCCGACGGACAAGGCTGCTGGACCGAACGCATGACCACGATCCAGCTGGGCGGCTGATTGGGAAATGAGGCAAGCAACCATGAAGAGCATATTCGGTCTTTTACGCATGCGGCCGCAGCCTTGGCTGCTGGCGGTGGGCCTGCTGATCGCGGGCTTTCCCACCATGCACGCAGCGCTGGCGCAAACCGCGCCGCAAGGCAGCAATCAGCTGACGGCGGTCACCGCCACCAAGCTCCCCGGCGACCGGGTGCAATTGCAACTCAAGCTCAACGCGCCGGCATCCAAGCCGCTGAGCTTTACCGTGGGGCAGCCAGCACGCATTGCCCTGGATATCGACGACACGCGCATGGCGCTGTCAAACCGTGAAACCGACATCAACGTCGGCAACGTCAACAGCGTGGTGGCCGCCGAGGCCGGCACCCGCACGCGCGTGGTGGTCAATCTCACTTCCCTGGTTCCCTATAACGTGAGCGTGCTGGGCGACACGATTTATGTGCTGCTCGGCGGCAATTCCAGCGATACCGCCGTCGCCCAGATCGATCCGGCCAGCCTGAATCCGAGCATTACCGCGGTCGCCGCTGCAGCGCCGGCACCCGCCTCCAGCCCGGCCGCCGCCAGCACCCCAGCCGGCCAGACCATCACCAACGTGGATTTCCGCCGCGGTAACAACGGCATGGGCCGCGTGATCGTGAACCTCAGCACCCCCTCGATCGTGGGCAACGTGCACATGGCCGGCAGCGACGTGGTGGTGGATTTCGCCAACACCCGCCTGCCGCAGAACCTGGTGCGGCGCATGGACGTGACCGATTTCGCCACGCCGGTGCAATATATTGACGCCGAGAACACCCCGACGGGCGTGCGCCTCGTGATTCATCCGTCCGGGCAATACGACAAGCTGGCTTTCCAGAGCGACAACCTGTTCGCCATGGAATTCACTCCGGTCAGCGCCCAGGCCGCCCAGGTCGCGCAGCAGCAGCAATTCTCCGGCCAGAAAATCAGCCTGAATTTCCAGAACATCGACATCCGCGCGGTGCTGCAGATTCTGGCGGACGCCAGCGGCAAGAACATCGTGGTTTCCGACAGCGTGCACGGCAACATCACCTTGCGGCTGCAGGACGTACCCTGGGATCAGGCGCTCGACATCATCATGAAAACTAAGGGCCTGGCTTCGCGCAGCTTCGGCAACACGCTAATCATCGGCACCGCCCAGGACATCGCCGCGCAGGAACAGGCGGAATTTGCCGCGCAGCAGAGCCTTGAGCAAAGCTCGCCGTTACAGTCGGCGTTCATCCAGGTGAATTACGCCAAGGCCAGCGATATCGCCGATCTCATCAAGGGCCAGGGCAAGGCCTCGCTGCTGTCCCCGCGCGGCAGCCTCAGCGTCGACAGTCGCACCAACACCCTGCTGGTGCAGGACACCGCCGCCAACATCGCCGCCATCCGTCAGATGGTGGCCAAACTCGACATCCCGGTGAAACAGGTGCTGATCGAATCGCGCATCGTGGTGGCCAACAACGACTACACCACCCAGTTGGGGGTGCAGTTTGGCGCCAACGGTATTCGCCAGACGAGCGGCGGACTGATGAGCCTGAACGGCGACCTCACCGGCACCAACACCCAGCAGAACGCTTTCAATCCGCCCGCGGGCGGCGCTCCGGTCACCGGCACCCCGCTCTTGAGCCTGCCGGCGCTCGGCGACCAGCTCAACGTCAACGTGCCCACCGGCAATCCCTTCGGCCAAATCGCCTTCGGTGTGCTGCGCCAGAACTTCCTCGTGGACCTGGAGCTGTCCGCCATGGCCGCGGCCGGCAAGGGCGAGGTGGTGTCCAGCCCGCGCGTGATCACCGCCAACGCCAAGGAAGCCACCATCGTGCAGGGTATTGAAATTCCCTACACCCAATCGGCCTCCAGCGGCGCCACCACGGTGTCATTCAAGAACGCGGTGCTGTCGCTGGACGTGACCCCGCAGATCACTCCGGACAACCGCATCATCATGGACCTCGAAGTGCATGACGACACCGTCGGACAATTCGTGCCGACCGCCAACGGCGGCAGCGTGCCGAGCATCAACACCCGCAACGTCAAGACCCAGGTGCTGGTGGATGACGGCGATACCGTGGTGCTGGGCGGCATCTACGAGACCACCAACACCTCCACGGTCAACAAAGTGCCACTCCTGGGCGACATCCCGCTGCTCGGCTGGCTGTTCCGCAACACCCAGAAAACCAACAACAAGGACGAGCTGCTGATTTTTGTCACGCCCAAGATCATGACCCAGAACGCCATGTTGGGTGACTGACCGTCATATCTGTCCGCATGTGACCAGTGGAGTTACCGGGCGCATCTTTCTGATTGGCCCCATGGGGGCGGGAAAGAGCGCTATCGGCAAAGAACTCGCGCGCCTCCTGGCGCGCGATTTTTTTGACAGCGACCGCGAAATCGAGCGCCGCACCGGCGCCGACATCGCGCTGATCTTCGACAAGGAAGGCGAGGCCGGTTTCCGCCGCCGCGAACGTCAGGTCATCGAAGAACTCACACAACGCGAGGCCATCGTGCTGGCCACCGGCGGCGGCGCGGTGCTGGATGCCGCCAACCGCGAATGCCTGAGCGCCCGCGGCTGCGTGATTTATCTCAAGGCTTCGGTCAGCGCCCAAGCCGGGCGTACCGGCCGCGGCCAGCAACGCCCGCTGCTCGCAGCACCGGATCGGGAAGCCCGTCTGCGCGAACTGTTTGCCGCGCGCGAACCCTTGTACGAAAGCATCGCGCGCATAACGGTAAGCACCGACCAGGGACATGTTAAAAACTTGGCGCGGCAGATCCTGCGCGAAATTGACGGAAACGCGAGCGCCCGCAGCGTAATATAGCCGGGGGGATACAGGGAATGAGCACACTGACCGTCGCGCTGGGCAACCGCAGCTATCCTCTGCACATCGACCGCGGACTGCTGAGCCGCACCGAGCTGTTCAACGGCCCCCTGCAGAAGCGCGCGCTCTGCATCGTCACCGACGACAACGTCGCGCCGCTTTACCTGAAGCGGTTGGGCCGCAGCCTGGCGGCCTTTGAACCGCGGCACGTGATCCTGCCGCACGGCGAAGACCACAAGAATTGGCGCACGCTGGATCTCATCTTCCGCGCGCTCCTCAAACACCGCTTGGGCCGCGATGCCGTGCTGGTCGCGCTTGGCGGCGGCGTGGTCGGCGACCTCACCGGCTTTGCTGCCGCCTGCTACCAGCGTGGCATCAACTATTTCCAGGTGCCCACCACGCTGCTCGCGCAGGTGGACTCCTCCATCGGCGGCAAGACCGGCATCAACCACCGTTACGGCAAGAACATGATCGGCGCGTTTCACCAGCCGCTGGCGGTGATCGCCGACGTCGACACGCTCAAGACCTTGCCACCGCGCGAACTCAGCGCCGGGCTCGCGGAAATCATCAAGGCCGCGCTCATCTGCGACGAGGATTTCTTCATGTGGCTGGAGGCGCACATCCAGGCGCTGCTCGACCTGGATCCCGACGCCTGCCTGCACGCCATCACGCGCGCCTGCGAAATCAAGGCGGCCATCGTCGCCGAAGACGAACGCGAACAAGGCCAGCGCGCGCTGCTGAATCTTGGCCATACCTTCGGTCATGCCATTGAGAGCGCACTCGGATATGGCGAATGGCTGCACGGCGAGGCTGTGGGCGCCGGCCTGGCCATGGCCGCAGAGTTGTCAGTACGCATGGATTGGCTCAGAGCGGCCGAGTACCGCCGCATCTGCCGGCTGCTGGAGCGCGCAGGCTTGCCCAACAGACCGCCCAACTCGGTTTCGCCCATGCAACTGCTCGCTCCCATGAAGCGCGACAAGAAGATCCAGAAAGGCCGCCTGCGCTTGATTCTTCTCAAAGGCATCGGCGAGGCGGTGATCAGCGAGGATTTCGATCCGCAACTGCTGGGCAACACGCTCGCCGGCAAATCGCTGTGAACCGCGCACCGGACAGCGGCGGGCTGGCGGCGTACGCCGCCCACGACTTGAGCTCGCGCGGCCGGCGCTACCCGGAACCCGCACCCCGGTACCGCAGCGAATACCAGCGCGATCGCGACCGCATCATCCATTCGAACGCCTTCCGGCGCCTGATGTACAAAACCCAGGTGTTCGTCTACGACGAAGGCGACCTGTATCGTACCCGCCTCACGCACTCACTCGAAGTCGCGCAGATCGCGCGCAGCGTGGCGGTGGCGCTGCGGCTCAACGAAGCGCTCGCCGAAACCATCGCGCTCGCTCACGATCTCGGCCACACGCCTTTCGGCCATACCGGCCAGGACGCGCTCAACGAAGCCATGCGCGACTACGGCGGCTTCGAGCACAATCTGCAATCGCTGCGCGTGGTGGATGTGCTCGAGGAAAAATACCCCGAGTTTCCCGGCCTGAATCTCACTTTCGAGGCGCGCGAAGGCATTCTCAAGCATTGCTCGCTCGCCAACGCCCGCCAGCTCGACGAACTCGGCCGGCGCTTCATCGAGCGCCACCCGCCGGGGCTCGAAGCCCAGCTTGCCAATCTCGCCGACGAGATCGCCTACAACAACCACGACGTGGATGACGGCCTGCGCTCCGGCCTCATCAAGATCGAACAGCTCATGGAGATCGAGTTGTTCCGTGAACCGTACACGGAGGTGAATCGCCGCTACCCGGACTTGCCGCCGCGGCGGCTGATCCACGAAACCGTGCGGCGCATGATCAACCGGCTGATTACCGACCTCATCGAAGCCAGCCGCGCCAATCTCGAGGCAGCCAAGCCCGCCGACATCGAGGAGGTGCGCGCGCAGTCCGCGCCGCTCATCGCCTTCAGCGAAAGCGTGGGCGCACAGAGCCAAGCATTGGCACGCTTCCTGCGCACGCAGCTTTACTATCACCCGAAGGTGCGGCGCGCGGCCGAGAAAGCCGACAAAGTCGTAAAGGGTTTGTTCGACGCCTACTTCAGCCAGCCGTCACTGCTGCCGAACGCAGGCGACGCCGCGGACGATGCCATGGCACGCGCGCGCCGGGTGGCGGACTACATTGCCGGCATGACCGACCGCTTCGCGCTGCGCGAATACCGGCGACTTACCGGCAGCAGCGTGAGCCTGTCTGGCAGCGCCTGACTGCCATGTTAAAATCGCGCGGGGTTTCGCCAACATAAGCTCACCCGCATGCTCACCAGCAATTCCGTACCACGCCACGAGCGGCTGATTTTCGCACTCGATGTGCCAGAAGCCGACAGCGCGCGTCGCTTGGTGACACAGTTGGGCGACAGTGTGCAGTTCTATAAAATCGGCCTGGAGCTGTTCATGGCCGGCGGCTATTTCGAGTTGCTCGACTGGCTGGTGCAGCAAAAGAAAAAAGTCTTCGTGGACCTCAAGTTCTTCGACATCCCCGCCACCGTGCAGGCGGCGGTGGGCCAGTTGTCACAACGCGGCGCCACCTTCTGCACCGTGCACGGCAACCAGTCCATCATGGAAGCCGCCGCCGAAGCGAAAGGCACGCTCAAGGTGCTCGCGGTCACGGTGCTCACCAGCCTGGACCGCGGTGATCTCGACGATCTGGGATTCCATTGCGATGTGGAGCATCTGGTGCTATCGCGTGCACGTCGCGCGCTGGAAGCCGGCTGCGACGGCGTGGTGTCCTCGGGCCTCGAAGTTGCGCGGCTGCGCGCCTTCATTAACCACCGGCTGCTGGTGGTCACGCCCGGCATCCGCCCGGTGGAAAACCGCCCGGACGACGATCAGAAACGCGCGGTCAGCGTCGAGCAGGCGTTTCACGCCGGCGCCGATTACATCGTGGTCGGCCGCCCCATCCGCAACGCTCCCGATCCACGCAAGGCCGCCGAAGATATCCAGCGCAGCATTGCCGGCATTTTCCTGAAATGATTGTTGCTGCTCCGGAAATCACTGCAGTATGCGGCAGCCCACTGCAATTCATCCCCCTCTCCCTTGACGGGAGAGGCATGCGGAGAGACTGAGTGACAAGCTCACCCCTCAAAAACGACCTGCTGTTGCGCGCGCTGCTGCGTCAGCCGACCGAGCGCACGCCGGTGTGGCTCATGCGCCAGGCGGGACGCTATCTGCCCGAGTACCGCGAAACCCGCGCACGTGCCGGCAGCTTCATTGCGCTCATGAGCACGCCGGAATTCGCCTGCGAGGTCACGCTGCAACCGGTGAACCGCTTCCCGCTGGACGCCGCCATCCTGTTTTCCGACATCCTCACCATTCCCGCGGCGATGGGTCTGGGATTGCATTTCATCGAGGGTGAAGGCCCGGCCTTCGAGCGCCCGGTGCGGGATGTGGCCGCAGTGGTCAAACTCGGTGTGCCTGATCCCGAACAGGATTTACGCTACGTACTCGACACCGTGCGCCTGGTGCGGCAGGAACTTGCCGGACGCGTACCGCTCATCGGCTTTGCCGGCAGCCCGTGGACACTTGCCACTTACATGGTCGAAGGCGGAGCCAGCAAAGAGTTCGCGCTAATCAAAGGAATGCTGTACGCCGAACCGGCCACGCTGCACAAGCTGCTGGATGTGCTGGCCCGCAGCATCAGTGTGTATCTAAACGCGCAGATCGCCGCCGGCGCGCAGGCAGTGATGCTGTTCGACACCTGGGGCGGCGTGCTGACCGGCGAAGCCTACAAAGAGTTTTCCCTGCGCTACATGCAAGCGGTCATCGCGGAACTCAGACGCGAAAGCGAAGGCCGGCACGTGCCGGTAATTTTATTCACCAAAGGCGGCGGCGCATGGCTTGAAGCCATGAGTCATTCGGGTGCAGACGCCCTCGGCGTTGACTGGACGCAGGACTTGGGCGACGCCCGCCGTCGCGTAGGCGCGAAAGTCGCGCTGCAGGGCAATCTTGATCCGGCTGCTCTCTACGCCCCACCTGAACGCATCCGCGAGGATGTGGGAAAAGTTCTGGAGAGTTTTGGCCACGGCCAAGGCCATGTTTTCAACTTGGGACACGGCATTCAAACCGGCGTGAAACCGGAGCATGTTGCAGCCATGGTAGCGGCCGTTCACGAATTGAGCCCGAGTTACCACAAGTAGCGGCTGCAACGCAGCCGCCACCTTGTCCTCTCTCCCCCTTCGGGGGAGAGATTGGAGTGAGGGGGGAAATCAGTTCTCGTCATTCCCGCAGCGGCCGGAATCCAGATCTTGAATGCAGCCGCCTCCGGCGGCAACCATTTTGGAGAGCAGGGTTTCGCCCCCGCACGACGAGCCCATTTTCTTTGCTTGTCCAAAGAAAATGGGCGAAAAGAAAGGACACCCCCGGGCCCCGGCCTGACGGCTTCCCTGCGCGCTTCCCTCGTTCGGGGCTTCGCAAACGGTGCGTCCCTGCACCGCTGCGAAGGCTCGCCATCCATGGCTTCGCCCGCTTCGCGGCCTAATCCTCACTCGGTCCAGTGCTCGGCGGCGTCCAAAAGGGGATCAAAAAACAAGAAGGCATCAGCCAAAACCCAACTACCCGATTTCGTTGGGGTTCGCAACGCTCACCCAATCTACGCACTCAGTCCAGTCCTCAGCAACGTTCAACGGAGTTCAGAATCATATAAATTGAGCTGAGGCAGATGAATCTCCATGCCCACCTCAGAAAATCTTATAAAGCCGATTCTTTGCGCGTGAGAGCAACCAAACTCCGCGGTCAAATGGAATACGGTTGTCATGGAATTCCGCCTGAACACGCGGCAATATCAGCTGCCAATCCCAATCAACCCCGGTTGCTCTTACGACAAGAGCAACATTCTGTCCGTAGCGCTTTTGAAACTTTTGTTTAAGCACCTCTACTAATTGCATTCGCACATTACCATCCAATTGGTTAAACGGTATTTCGCCCTTACCTTCTTTCACTTCGCTCAAGTGTATCCGTGTGGCGCTGAAACTTTTATGTTCCGAACGACCAAGCGCGGATTTAATATCGCCAAAACTATCCTCCGTCATTGTAATCTCGATCCAGAGTATCGCTTTTGCAGAATTTATGCATTCAACGTCTGGAGATATTCCAGGCCCGGCTACGCTGTCCACACGATAATCTGTGCCGTGTTCTCGATTGTAATGTAATAAAAACCCCTCGGCTGTCGCGCGTTCAATCGCTTGTTTTTCATCATCCATTATTAAGTATCCGGCGGTTCAGTTGAGTCCATGGAAACATATCAAGCTAATGCTACTCGCGACATCAACAGCTATTAGACGCTTCCAAACCACCAACTCTGTGAACCGTGTAGCCGGTTACGATACCGTGAGCGTCAGCCATAAAAGTCACTTTGCAATCGGAATGAAACCCAGGGAACGCACCAGGTTGACTACGCTCTACAGTCCAACTGTAATAATTGACACCATTTATCGTTGACTGCTCTTGCGGTGGCCCGTACTGCATGATTGCCATACCTACTGGCTTACCTACATACGGCGAGAATTCTTGACTGACTGATACGGATGCACAACCAGATAAGACACAAATTAGTATAAATCCGACAACACGCTTCATTGTTGTTACCTCACATCCTACCTGTTTGATTCGTTGATTCTAACTACAAAAATCTCTCAATGCTCCTGCTTCTTCATCTCCGCATCCCGCAATTCCCGCCTCAAAATCTTGCCGACATTGGATTTGGGCAATTCGTCGCGGAATTCGATGTATTTCGGGCGCTTGTAGCCGGTGAGTTCCTTGTGCGCCCAGTCCTTGAGCGCGGCTTCCGTGAGCTTGGGATCCTTCTTCACCACGAACAGTTTCACCACTTCGCCGGAATGTTCGTCGGG
>JAGXAL010000130.1 GCA_018971605.1 Natronospirales bacterium
ACCGAGTGGACCGGTACCGAGGCGATCTGGCATCTTTCCGCGTCCCCCGGCGGTACGCGCATTGATTTCACGCATGCAGGGCTGGTACCGCAAGTCGAGTGTTACGGCGTCTGCGTGAAGGGCTGGGACCAACACATCAAGGGCAGCCTATACAAATTGCTGACTACCGGCAAAGGTTCGCCCACGTAACAGAATCCCGAGAGACAAGTCCAGAACCCGACGTATCCACTGATGACATTCAGGAGCGGTCATGGCAAAGGTAATTCTTGGAAATCATATGGCAGTTTTTGCCGCACGCACCGACCAGAATAGGATCCGAGGATTTTATTGCGGCGTACTGGGTTGCAAACCCAGGGTGCAGAACGATCAGGTGGACCGCTATCAGTTGGGCGATATCCACTTTTTCTTTGTCTGGCAGAACACGGCGCTGGATGAGAGTCATTTTTTGAAAGCGGTCTACCTGGAACTCAAGACCGACAACACTGAAGAAATGACCCGGAAAATTTTGGCGTTTGGTGTCAAGAAGCTCGACAACCTCGGCGATGGGGTTCTTTATTTCCAAGCCCCCGGCGGGCAGGTGTTCAAGCTCGTGGATGTAAACGCCGATTCCTCTGAACACGAGGCGTCGCCTGATGTCAATCCGGGGACCACGCTGTCGCCGTCGTGAAGCTCTGACTGAAAACCGCAAATCGGGAAAAGGACGGATGCCATGAACAACATTACTCAACAGGTAACCGGCCATTGGTCGCCCACTGCTGCCAAATGGCAGGCTCCCAAAGCCGTCGCGGATGGTGGCGGAGGCACGATCATCGCAGTTGCGGATGTCTTGGCCACGCCCGAACGGGTGTTTGATCTGTTCACCACGAAAGAAGTCGAGCGCTGGTGGCGCGACTCCGGCCACTCCCATTGGGAGGACTGGAAGGCGGATCTGCGCGTTCAGGGCCAGTGGAGTGTGACCGTGTACCTCAACGACGGCGGCAGCAACGCCGGCTGGGGCGAGTTCGTCGAGATCGAAGCACCGCACAAACTCGTCATGACGCGCGTCTTCAAGCAGCATCCACTGCAGGGAAAGCGCGAAACCACGATCACTTACCGGTTTACACCCATCGAGAATGGTACTCACGTGACGGTGCGCGAGGAGGGCTATGTCGGCCGCAGCGACGCGGCTTACGCCAACGCCGAACGTTGGGTGCTCGTACTTGGTTGGCTCGCTGCTTACGTCGAATCCGACAAGAGCAAATCTGCCACCTGAAACTTTTTCTTCGCTCGGGAGAAATCTGATGTCTCGCAAGCTCAACGCTACGCTGCTAGCGCTCACCGGCCTGCTCATCGCGCTCGGCGCCTTCGGCCACAGTTTCATGGGCCGCAAAGCTCTGGACACGGGTCTCACGCACGTGGCGCTCGACGCGCACACCGACAAGCTGATTTATCTGGTGTGGTATTTCTGCGGCGGCTGCATGCTAGTCTTCGGCCTGCTGGTGATTGGCAGCGCCTCATTCGCGTGGCGCGGCGCAAAACGCGGGCTCGGCGTCGCGGGACTGATAGGTATTTTCTACCTACTCGTCGGCGTGCTTTCGCTCGCCTACATGCGTGAACCCTTCTGGAGCGTGTTCGTGATTCTCGGCGCGCTGACCGTGCTGTTTTCTTTCACACTGCGAAGAACTTGAGTTCTTGCGCCGGTATCAAGCCGGAACCGCCTGGCGGTCCAACAGCCGATAGCCGATAGCTTCCGCGATGTGCGTGCTTTGCACTGACTCGCTTGCCGCGAGATCGGCAATGGTGCGTGCGGTCTTGAGGATGCGGTGATAGGCACGTGCGGAAAAACCCAGTCGTTCGGCAGCGTGTTCGAGTAGATCTAGACCTTGACTGTCGGGCGCACAGAAATGCCCGGCTTCGCGCGGCGTGAGCCGCGCATTGGACTTGCCGCTGCGCGCCAGCTGGCGATTGCGTGCCGCGGACACGCGCGCGGCCACCGTCGCGCTCGGCTCGCCGTCCGGCGGCGTGTCGGGCCTCAGCGCTTTGCGTGGCGGACGCGGCACCTCCACGTGCAGGTCGATGCGGTCCAGCAAGGGCCCGGAGATGCGCGCGCGGTAACGTTGCACCTGTTCCGCGGTACAACGGCAGCGGCCGGATTCGTCGCCGAGATAGCCGCAGGGACAGGGATTCATGGCGGCGATCAGCTGGAAGCGCGCCGGAAATTCCGCCTGGCGCGCGGCGCGCGACACCACGATCTGGCCGGTTTCGAGCGGCTCACGCAATACTTCGAGCACGTGCCGGTCGAACTCAGGAAACTCATCCAGGAACAGCACGCCGTGATGCGCCAATGAAATCTCGCCGGGGCGTGGATAGGAACCGCCGCCGACGAGCGCCACGCCGGAAGCCGTGTGGTGCGGCGCGCGATAGGGACGCTGGCGCCAGTTTTCCGCGCTGAAACCCGCGTCGCTGATGGAGGCGACTGCCGCAGTTTGCAGAGCTTCTTCCTCGGTCATCGGCGGGAGAATGCCGGGCAGCCGCGAAGCCAGCATGGACTTGCCGGTGCCGGGCGGGCCAATGAACAACAGCGAGTGGCCGCCGGCCGCCGCGATCTCGAGCGCACGCTTGGCATGATGCTGGCCGCGGACCTCGGCGAGATCGTCGTATGGCGGCGCGTTGGCGCTCAGCGTGGAAGTATGCGGACGCAGCCGCTGCGCACCGATCAGATGCGCACACACGTCCAGCAGGTGCCGCGCGCCCAGTACCTTGATGCCGGAGACCAACGCGGCCTCGTCGGCGTTGTCGCAAGGCAGTACCAGACTGCGGCCGGCGGCACGCGTTTTGAGCGCTGCGGGCAACACCCCGTGCACCGGCTTGAGCTCACCCGAAAGCGACAGCTCGCCCAGAAATTCCACATCGCGGAAAACTTCTGCCGGTACCTGGCTGGAAGCGGCCAGAATACCAAGTGCAATCGGCAGATCGAAGCGCCCGCCTTCTTTCGGCAAATCCGCCGGCGCGAGATTCACCGTGATGCGGCGCGCGGGAAAGTCGAAACGCGAATTGATGAGCGCGCTGCGCACCCGGTCGCGGGACTCGCGCACCGCGGCTTCCGGCAGGCCCACGATGGTGAACGCCGGCAGGCCCATCGAAAGATGCGCTTCCACGGTGACCGGCGGAGCATCAATGCCGGCGAGGGCGCGGCTGTAAACCCGGGCTAGCATCCTTGCCAACTCCATCCCTGATGCGGCGGCTATCGCTTCTTGCTGGCGGCCGCGCGGCTTTCGAATTCAGCTTCCAGTTCCTGCAGGCGCGCGGCCAGCTCCTCGAGGCGCTCGCGGGTGCGCGACAGCACCGCGGCCTGCACGTCGAACTCCTCGCGCGTCACCAGATCCAGTTTGGCGAACACGCTCTGCAACACCGCGCGGAAGTTCTTCTCCGCGTCCGCCTTGAGATCGCGCAGGCCCGCCGGCACGCTGTCCGCGAGTTTCCTGGCGAGGTCGTCGAGAATCTTGGGGTCCAGCGCCATGCCTGCCACCTTGCCGCCTGTAAGCGGTTTTCAGTATATACCCGGCCCTGCTCCGGGGCCGCGGAGGGGATGCTAGACTGATGACAGGCTTTGGATCGGGCGGACAGGCGGCAGCATGAAAATGGTCAGTGCGGTCATCAAACCCTTCAAGCTCGACGACGTGCGCGAGGCGCTCTCGGACATCGGCGTGCAGGGCATCACCGTTACCGAAGTCAAGGGCTTTGGCCGGCAGAAGGGCCACACTGAACTCTATCGTGGCGCGGAGTACGTGGTGGACTTCCTGCCCAAGGTGAAGATCGAGCTGGCGGTGCCGGACGATCTGCTGGACCGCGCCATCGAAGCCATCAGCCACGCCGCCAAAACCGGCAAGATCGGCGATGGCAAGATTTTCGTGTATGACCTGGAGCAGGCGGTGCGTATCCGCACCGGCGAGACCGACGCCCAGGCTTTGTAAGCGAGGCTGAGCATGCGCAGGCGTTTCTGGATACTGTTGCTCCTGGCCCTGACCACCAGCGTCATGGCGCAATCCGCGGTGTACAAGTGGGTGGACAAGAACGGCCAAGTACACTACAGCTCAGTGCCGCCGAGTGCCACGCTCGCGCCCTCGGCCATCGTGAATACCGCCAGCGAATCCATGTCGGCGGCCACCCGCACGCCGTCGGCGGCGTCCGCAGCAGCCGCGCTCACCACCATCACGCCTGATGACTCCGCGGCCTGCAAGACTGCGCGTGAGACTCTGGCCAAATACATGAGCGCCGCCTATCTGTACACGCTCGGCAAAGACGGCAAGCAGCAGAAGCTCGACCCGCAGCAGCAGGCGGCCACCGTCGCGCAGGCCGAGAACGCGGTCACCCAGGCCTGCGCCTCAGTGTCGCCACCATGA
>JAGXAL010000019.1 GCA_018971605.1 Natronospirales bacterium
CCTGACCGCTTGCGGCGCGTGTCCTGCGCTGATAGCGAGCACGAACTGCGTACTGCTGCGCGTTGGGCGGCAGCGCTGCTGGAGCAGAACTCCGCGGCGCGCATCGGTATCGTGGTGCACGACCTGGCGGCCAACAGTGAACGCGTAAAACGCACACTGGACGATGCGCTGTGTCCCTCGGCGCGTCTTGGCCAGCAGCCCGAGCGGCCTTACAACTTGTCGCTGGGCCGGCCGCTCGCCGATGCGCCGGTGATTAACGATGGCTTGCTGCTGCTGCAAATCCTCGCGGGCGGTCAGATGGATTTCAATTCGGCAAGCCAGGTGTTGCGCTCGCCGTTCCTGCGCGCGGCGGAATCCGAATCCTCGGCGCGCTTGCGCCTGGAACTGCATTTGCGGGAAGGCAGCGAGCGCATTTCACTAAAGCGCTTGATCGCTTTGGCGGGCGCTCGCGAGGACCTCCCGGAACTCGTGACGGCCTTGAACGACGCACTGAAATGGAAACCGGCACAAGCCAGGCGCCAATTGCCGTCTGCATGGGCGCGCGGGTTCGCTGACGTATTAAAGACCCTGGGCTGGCCCGGCGAGCGCACGCGCGACAGCGCCGAACATCAGGCGGTGGAGGCCTTCCGCGCTATCCTCGGCGAGCTTGCGCGTCTTGATGTGCTGGCAGAAACCCGGACCCTGGATGAAGCCGTCGCGCAACTCGCGCGGCTCGTGACACAGCAAACCTTCCAGCCGGCGACCGACGACGTGCCCGTGCAGGTGCTGGGTATCCTGGAAGCCGCCGGTCTGCGCTTTGACCATCTGTGGATTGCAGGCTGGTCGGACGACGTCTGGCCGGCAAGTCCACGCCCCAATCCGCTGATTCCCGCGCAGCTGCAGCGCCAGCTCGGCATGCCGCATGCCGGCGCGCAGCGCGAACTGGAATATGCCACGCGGTTGACCGCACAGCTTCTCGCCGGCGCCGCGGATATTGTGGTCAGCTCCCCGGCGCGCGATGCGGACCGAGAGCTGCGCCCGAGTCCCTTGTTCATGGAGCTTCCCGAAATCGCATTGGAACAGCTTTCCCAAGTGCGCGGGGTGTCGTTCGCACAGTACTTGCAGGAGACTGCTCCCGTGTTGGAGCACCTCGACGATACCCGCGCGCCGGCGCTTGCCGGGCATTCCGTGCATGGCGGCACCGGCATTCTGAAATCGCAGGCGGCTTGCCCGTTTCAGGCGTTTGCCTGGCACCGATTGGGCGCCGAGCCGATGGCAGTGCCCGAACCGGGGCTCAACGCCCTGCAGCGCGGCAGCCTCGTGCACGACGTACTGTATCGGCTACATGCCGAACTTTCCGACCTTGCGTCGCTCGTCGGCCGCAGTGAGGCCGAGCTTGAGCGGCTGGAAGCCGCCTGTGTGGACGCGGCCTTGGCGCAACTGCGCGCGCAGCAGCCGGAAGTCTTGTCGCCGGCATTTATGGCGCTGGAGCGCGGCCGGCTGTTGCAACTGCTGCGCGGCTGGTTGCAACTCGAACGCGAACGTGCACCGTTCAGCGTGGCAGAGCGCGAGTGGCAGCGCGAAATCACCATCGGGCCGTTACAGTTCAACACGCGCGTGGACCGGCTTGACCGGCTCGCGGACGGCAGTCACGCGATCATTGATTACAAGACCGGCGACGCCAAGCCCTCGGCTTGGCAGGGCGAACGTCCCGACGAGCCGCAGTTGCCGTGTTACGCCGTGACCGCGGAAAACGAAGTCTCCGCCGTGCTGTTTGCCATTTTGCGCCCTGGGGAAGTCGAGTATCGCGGCTATGCGCGCGCTGACGGTGTCGCGCCGGGCGTTACTGCGGTTTCCCAGTTGAAACGACCTCCCGACGACTGCCCGGACTGGGAGGCGCTGCTCGCACACTGGCGGCAGGTGCTCGAACACTTGGCGGAAGCTTACGCCGCGGGTGCGGCGCAGGTGGCGCCCAAGAAACGCAACGTCACCTGCCGCCGCTGCCATTTGGCGGCACTCTGCCGCATCGATGAATTCGAGGCGCTCGGAGATCCGGAAGATGACTGAGATTGCGGACCAGGCCGAACGCACGCGCGCCCTCGATCCGCGGGAGTCCTTCGTGGTGCAGGCGCCGGCGGGCTCCGGCAAGACCGGTTTGCTGACCCAGCGCTTTCTGCGGCTGCTCGCGGGGGTCGAATCACCCGAAGAGATCGTGGCGATTACCTTCACCGTCAAGGCCGCGAGTGAAATGCGCAACCGCATTCTGGCGGCACTGCAATCCGCGGCCGGCGACCCCCCCCCGGCGGACGACCACCATCGGCGCACTTGGGAACTGGCGCGCAAAGTGTGCGAGCGCGATGCGCAGCAGGGCTGGCGTCTGGCTCAACATCCGGCGCGCCTGCGCATCCAGACTGTGGACTCGCTGAATGCCGAGCTGGTGCGGCAGATGCCGGTGCTCTCCGGCACCGGCGGACCGCCGCGCATTGCCGAGCAACCGCAAGTCCTTTATGAGCAAGCCGCGCGCCGTACGCTGGCGCTGCTCGACGACGGAAGTGCCGATGAATCCGCCGCGCTGCGGGTGCTGCTGGAACACGTGGACAACGACCTGCCGCGCGCCGTTAGGCTGTTATCCGACATGTTGGCGCGCCGCGATCAATGGCTGCGGCATACCGGTGCCGGCGGGACTGCGGATGGCGTCGCGCTGGAACTGGCCTTCCGTCACGAGATCGAGCACCAGTTGCAGTTGGCCTTCGCTGCCATCCCGCCTGATTTGAAACCAGAACTTGCGGAGCTCGCTGCGTTTGCTGCCGGCGCCTTGCGCGCCAAGGGCAACGTTACAACCTTGCTCGCCTGTGCGGAGCTGCGGGCGTTTCCCATGGCCACGCTTGAGGCTTTGCCCGTGTGGCGCGGATTGGCCGCGTTGCTGCTGACCCAGGCGGATGACTGGCGCAAGACCGTGGACGCCAAACTTGGATTCGATCCCGCGCACCGCGACGAAAAGACGCGCATGCTCGAGGTCTTGCGCCGCCTGTGCACCAACCGGCAACTGCCGGACGTGTTGGGCCGCATCCGGCGCCTGCCGGCGGCGCCGCTCGGTACCGCACAGCAGCGGGTGCTGAATGCACTGCTTGCGCTCTTGCCGCTCGCGGTCGCGCAACTGCAGGTCTTGTTTGCGGAGCGCGGCGAGGTCGATTACGCCGAAGTCGCGTTGCGGGCCGCGCGTGCGCTCGGCAATGCCGAGGCGCCGACCGATCTCGCTTTGGCGCTCGACTACCGCATCCATCATCTGCTGGTGGATGAGTTCCAGGACACCTCCTTCAACCAGTTCGCGTTGCTCGAGCGGCTCACCGCGGGCTGGCAGCCGGGCGACGGCCGCAGCCTGTTCGTGGTCGGCGACCCGATGCAGTCCATCTATCGCTTCCGCGAGGCTGAGGTCGGCCTGTTCTTGCGCGCGCAACAGTCGGGCATCGGTGCGGTGCCGCTTACCGGGCTCCGGCTCAGTGTGAACTTCCGCTCACGCCCGGCGCTGCTTGAATGGATCAACGCGGCTTTCGAGAAAGTGTTTCCACAGCGCGTGGATATGGCGAGCGGGGCCTTGGCGTACAGCCCCTGTACGCCTGCGCGCGCTCCGGATGCCGGCGCCAGAGTTCAGGTGCACGCGGCTTTCGGCAAGAATCCCGAGCGCGAAGCCGTGGAGATCCTTGCCACGATCCGCGCGGCACGTGCCGCCGGGCACAAGGTCGCGGTGCTGGTGCGCGGGCGCAATCACCTGGCGGCGCTGGTGCCGCTGTTACGGCGCGAAGGTTTGCGCTTCCGTGCTCTGGAACTGGAGCAACTCGGTGAACGCCCGGTGGTGCGCGACCTGATGTCGCTCACGCGCCTGCTGTGGCATGGCGGTGACCGCAGCGCCTGGCTCGCGGTGTTGCGCGCGCCCTGGTGCGGCCTCACGCTCGATGATTTGCACGCGCTGGCCGCAGATGACGAGGCGCGCACGCTCGGCGAGGTGCTCGAGGACGAGACGCGCGTGGCGCGGCTCAGCCCGGAGGGACGGCTGCGCTATCTGCGCTTGCGCCGGATTTTACGCGAGGCACTCGCCGCACAGAGGCGCGGCAGCCTGCGTGCACAAGTGGAGCAGTTGTGGTTCCGGCTCGGCGGTCCGGCGGTATGCGCGGCAGCCGAAGACCTCGAGGATGCCGAGGCGTTTCTCGCGCTGCTGGAAAGCTTTGAGGCGGGCGGCACGCTCGCCGACATGGGTGCATTCGAGGCAGCGCTGGCCGAGCTTTATGCCGAGCCGGACCCGGAAGCCGACGACGGGCTGCAGGTGATGACCATTCACAAGGCCAAGGGGCTCGAGTTCGATGTGGTGATCGTCCCCGGCCTGGGCACGGGCGGGGGGCGGACGCAGCGCCCGCTGCTGAGGTACCTGGAGCGCACCCGCGTCAGCGGCGAGCCGGATCTGCTGCTCGCACCGCTGAATGCGCGTGGCAGCGATCAGGACCCGCACTACGAACTGGTGTTGGCGTTGCGCAATGAGCAGGAAGACTTCGAGCGCCAACGCCTGCTGTACGTGGCGGCCACGCGCGCGCGCGAAGCCCTGCATTTGTTCGGGCAGGTAAATTTCAGCGAGAAGCACGGCGAGCGCAAACTCAAGGCGCCCGCGGCCCGTACCCTGTTGCAAGCCTTGTGGCCGGCCGTGGAAGGTGATTTCGAGAAAACCCTGCGCGCCTATGTTCCACCGGCAGAGGCCGCGACCGGTTCTGCACTGCAAGTGCGGCTGCGGCGTGTGCCATCCGGCTGGCAGCCCCCCGCAGTGCCCGCCGATATCGCCTGGCAAGGCGCAGGCACGCTCGCCGCCGAAGCGCCGCCGCAGATCGAATTCGACTGGGCCGGCGATATGGCGCGGCACGTTGGCACTGTGGTGCATCGTCTGCTGCAGCGCATCGCGACGGCTGCGGGCGACGTGCAGGAGGCCGCGCACAGGCTCGTGACCGACGCGCGCGTGCGCAGCTGGCTGCAACAAGCCGGCGTGCCGGCCGCTGATTTGCCGGCTGCCGTGCAGCTGGTGCAAGACGCCGTATTCCGCATGCTGGCGGACGACTTCGGCCGGCAGCTGTTGGCGGCGCGCGGGCCGGATGCGCATTGCGAGTTTGCGCTCAGCGGCATCGAGAACCGGCGGCTGGTGACTGGTGTGATCGATCGCAGCTTCGTGGATAATGACTCTGTGCGCTGGATCGTGGATTACAAAACCAGCCGGCACGAGGGCGGCGAGCGCGCGGAATTCCTGGCGCGCGAGGCCGAACGTTACCGGCCGCAACTCAAGCGCTACGTGACGCTGATGCGCGGCTTGGAGAAGCGGCCGGTCAAGGCGGGTCTGTACTTCCCGTTGCTCGGGACTTTTCACGAAGTGGACGTGGATTAGCCATGACCGTGAACTCGCAGCATCAGCTGGTGGTGGCGATCAGCTCGCGCGCGCTCTTTGATCTCGAAGAGAGCCACCGGGTATTCACCGAACAAGGGCTCGAAGCCTACTCGCGCTACCAGATCGAGCACGAGAACGATCTGTTGGCGCCGGGCATGGCCTTCCCCCTGGTCACCAAGCTCCTGCACCTGAACCGCGACGCCGCCGAACGTCACGTGGAAGTGATTCTGCTGTCGCACAACAGCGCCGACACCGGTTTGAGGATTTTCAATTCCATCCAGCATTACCGGCTCGACATCACGCGCGCGGCCTTCACCAACGGCGCCGCGCCCTGGCGCTACGTGGATCCCTTCAGTGCCGATTTGTTTCTCTCCGCCAACGCCGGCGACGTGGTGAACGCGCTCGACGCCGGGCACGCCGCGGCCGCCATCGTGCCGGCACGCACCGAGAACAACGGCCGCGAGCAGTTGCGCATCGCCTTCGACGGCGACGCCGTGCTGTTCTCCGACGAAGCCGAGCGCGTGTATCAGGAGCAGGGATTGGCGGCTTTCTCGGAGAGCGAGCGCGACAAGGCACATGAGCCGCTGTCCGGCGGGCCGTTCAAGAACTTTCTCGCGGCGCTACAGCACATCCAGGCGCAATATCCGCCGGAGAAGTCCCCGATCCGCACCGCGCTGGTCACGGCGCGCTCGGCACCGGCGCACGAGCGCGTGATCCGCACGCTGCGCGCCTGGAACATCCGCATCGACGAAGCCCTGTTCCTCGGCGGTCTGCCCAAGGGCGCATTCCTGAAAACCTTCGGGGCCGACATCTTTTTCGACGACCAGAAAGGCCATGTCGAAGCCGCCGCCGGCTACGTGACTGCCGGCCACGTGCCGCACGGCGTGACCAACGTCAAGCACGATTGAGGAACTGGGGGTGACGCGTGCGCGTGCGGCACGTCACGGTACCTCCACCTGATTCCCGGAAGGATGACTCATGAACGAAAGCGAGAGCTGGAAAGAGGAGCGGCAATCGGCGTTCCTGTATCGCGTAATCGCGGATCGTGAGAGCGTGGAGGAGCGGCGCCGGCTGTTCCTCAAACTGGCGGAGGCTGCCGAGGCCCAGGCGCTGCACTGGCAGAAGCTCGCTGTCGACAAGGGCACGAGGGTGCCGGCGCGCTTCGCGCCCGCGCTGCGCGCGCGCGTGGTGGCACGCCTGATCCAATGGCTGGGCCCGCGCCGCCTGCTGCCCATGCTGGCCGCCATGAAAGTGCGCGGACTGTCGGTGTACGCACACGGGCCAGCAGGCGGGCACGACGCGCCCATCGCCGGCCGCGCCGAGTTCCGCCACCGGCGGCTTGCGGGCGGCGGCAGCTTTCGTGCCGCGGTGTTCGGCATCAATGACGGGCTGGTATCCAACGCCAGCCTGATCTTGGGCGTCGCGGGCGCGGCGCTCGACAGCCAGGTGATTCTGCTTACCGGCATTGCCGGCCTATTGGCCGGGGCGGCTTCCATGGCGGCGGGCGAGTACGTGTCGATGCGTTCGCAACGCGAGATGTTCGAATACCAGATCGGCCTGGAGCGCGACGAGCTCGCGGCCTATCCGCAGGAGGAAGCCGAGGAATTGGCGCTGATCTACGAAGCGCGCGGCGTGGCTGCCGCCGAAGCGCGCCAGCTTGCCGACACGCTGACCCGCGATCCGGCGCGCGCGCTGGATACGCTGGCGCGCGAGGAGCTGGGGCTTAATCCGCAGGCGCTGGGTTCCGTCTGGGGTGCGGCCAGCTCATCCTTCGTCGCGTTTGCGCTCGGCGCGCTCATTCCGCTGTTGCCTTTCTTCTGGCCGCGGCCGGCACACGGACTGGCCTGGACCATCGGGCTGACCGCGGCCGCATTGTTTGTTACCGGCGCCGCGGTCAGCTTGTTCACCGGCCGCGGCTTGTGGTGGAGCGCGCTGCGCATGGTGCTGATCGGGGTGCTGGCGGCGGGGGTGACGTTTCTCGTGGGGCGCTTGTTTGGCACGCTCGTGAATTGAAAATTGTGATCGGAGACGCGCTGCACGTCAGTATGGCTCGCCGGTGAATCCACGCTGGCGGCGCAGCTTGCGTGCGGCTGGTAAAATGCGCCCCCTATGTCCGATGATTGCATCCGTGTGCGCGGCGCCCGCCAGCACAATCTCAAGCATCTTGACCTGGATTTGCCGCTCAACGAGTTGATCGTGGTGACCGGGGTGTCCGGCTCCGGCAAGTCCTCGCTAGCCTTCGACACGCTCTACGCCGAAGGTCAGCGTCGCTACGTCGAAACCTTTTCGCCCTACGCACGCCAGTTCCTGGACCGTCAGGACCGTCCGGCGGTGGATCGCATCGAGGGTATCCCGCCGGCCATCGCCATTGACCAGGTGAATCCGGTGCGCAGCTCGCGCTCGACCGTCGGCACCATGACCGAGCTCAACGATCACTTGAAGCTGCTGTTCGCGCGCGCCGCGCGGCTTTACTGCCGCAACTGCGGGCGCGAGGTGCGGCGCGACCACGCGGAAAGCGTGACCGCCGCCTTGTTCGCGGATGCGGCGTTCAATGATCATCTGGGGCTGGTGACGTTTATGGTGCGGGTACCGGAAAATTTTGCCGCGAAAGAAGTCGAGTCGCTGCTAGCGGCGCAGGGTTACACGCGCATCCACGCGCGCCGCGGGCGCGACATCGAGGTGATACAGGACCGGTTGCGCCTGGTAAAAGAAAACCGCGCGCGGCTTGCCGAAGCGCTGGAATCGGCTTTTCAGCGCGGTCACGGCCAGCTCACGGTTTATCCCTTGGATGGTGAGCGACAAGCCGGCGAGCCGCGGCGCTTCTCAACGGACCTGCATTGCGCCGATTGCGCCATCGCCTACAGCGACCCGCGCCCCAATCGCTTCTCGTTCAATTCGCCGATGGGCGCCTGCCCGAGCTGTCGCGGCTTTGGGCGCATGCTCGGTATTGACTGGGGGCTGGTGATTCCGGATGAATCGAAAACGCTGCGGGGCGGCGCCATCAAGCCCTGGCAGACGCCGAGTTACGAAGAGTGCCAGGACGATTTGCTGCGTTACGCGAAAAAGCGCTCTGTGCCGCTGGACGTGCCGTGGCGCGCGCTTGCCGAAAAACATCGCCGCTGGGTCATCGAAGGCGAAGGCTCTTGGATAGAGCGCAAATGGTACGGCGCGGCACGATTTTTCAAGTGGCTCGAGTCCAAGAGCTACAAGATGCACATCCGCGTGCTGCTGTCGAAATACCGCGCGTACACCGAGTGCCCGGAGTGCTCCGGCACGCGCTTGAAAGCGGAAGCCCTGTATTTCCGGCTGGGCACACGTGCGGGGGCCGATCGCGTGCTGCCACCCGCGCGGCGGTTTGTGCCCGCGAGCGTCACCCAGCCCAAAGCGGATTACCAAAGGCTCCCGGGCTTGCACATCTTCGACCTGTGGAATTTGCCGCTGGCACGCGTGCGCGAGTTCATGGAGGCGCTCGAATTGCCGCCGCCGCTGGATGAAGCCACCGCGCAACTGCTCGAAGGCGTGCGCACGCGCCTGCGCTACCTGACCGATGTGGGTCTCGGTTACCTCACGCTCGACCGCCAGTCACGCACGCTTTCGGGCGGCGAGGTACAGCGCATCAACCTCACCACCGCGCTCGGCACTTCGCTCACCAACACGTTGTTCGTGCTGGATGAGCCGTCCATCGGGCTGCATCCGCGCGACATCGCGCGTGTCACCGGCATCCTGCGCGGCTTGCGCGATGCCGGCAACACGCTGGTGGTGGTGGAGCACGATCCGCAGATCATGCGCGCCGCCGACCGAATTCTGGATCTCGGTCCCGGTCCGGGCGAGCACGGCGGTGAGATCGTCTTCTGGGGCCGCATCGCGGAACTGGCGAAAGCGCGCGGTTCATTGACCGGGGATTATCTGAGCGGCCGCAAGCATGTGGCCGCGGTGCGTAAGCATCGCGCACCCGATGCCCGCACTTCCTGGCTGGAAATTTGCGGCGCGGCTGAACACAATCTCAAGCAACTCGACGTGCGTATTCCGCTTGGCCGGCTGGTGTGTGTGACCGGGGTTTCCGGCAGCGGCAAGAGCACGCTGGTCGAAGAAGTGCTGTACCGCGCGCTGCTCAAGCGCTTCGGTCGGCCCACCGAAGCGCCCGGCGCGCATCGGGAAATCCGCGGCGGCGAGACGCTGCGCAATGTGGTGCTCGTGGATCAGTCGCCGATCGGCAAGACTGCGCGCTCCAATCCTGCGAGCTACGTGGGCGCCTTCGAGGCGGTGCGCGCATTGTTTGGGGCGGAACCGCTGGCGCGCGAGCGCCGTTACACCGCCGGCACTTTCAGCTTCAATTCCGGCAATGGCCGTTGCCCGGTTTGCGGCGGCAGCGGCTTCGAGCACGTGGAGATGCAGTTCTTGTCGGACGTGTACCTGCGTTGCCCGGATTGCGGCGGACGGCGCTACCGGCCGGAAGTGCTCGACGTGAAACTCGAGCGCGGCCGGCGCCGCGCCTCGATTGCCGACGTGCTCGACATGACGGTGGACGCGGCTGCCGAGTTCTTTTCTACCGATGCACAGGTGCTCGCGGGCCTCGAACCGCTGTTATCGGTGCGTCTGGGTTATCTCAAACTCGGCCAGCCGGTGCCGACGCTCTCAGGCGGCGAGGCGCAACGCCTGAAACTCGCCGGACATTTGTCCGAGGCGCGCCACAAGAGCGACGGCCAGCCGACGCTGTTCCTGTTTGACGAACCCACGACCGGATTGCATTTCGCCGACGTTGCGGTGCTGATCCGTGCCTTCGATGCACTGCGGGCGCGTGGCCATTCGCTGGTAGTGATCGAACACGACCTCGACGTGGTGGCGGCCGCGGACTGGATCATTGATCTCGGCCCCGAAGGCGGCGAGCAGGGCGGCCAGCTGGTGTGTGCGGGAACGCCGGAAGCCGTGATGCGGCACAAGGACAGTTATACGGGCAAAGCGCTGTACGATTACATGCGAACAAAGACGCCGTCACGAAAAATCAAGAATACCCCTCACCCTTCCCTCTCCCCCAAGGGGAGAGGGGACAAAGAGGCCAAGCCTGTCATTAGCATTCATAATGCACGCGAGCACAATCTGCAGCATCTGGATGTTGCGATCCCGCGCGGACGCTTCACCGTGGTCACCGGCGTTTCCGGCAGCGGCAAGAGCACGCTGGCCTTTGACGTGCTGTTCGCCGAAGGCCAGCGCCGTTACCTTGAGTCTTTGAATGCTTACGCGCGCCAATTCGTGGAGCCGGCAGCACGCGCCGAGGTGGACGAGATCCGCGGCATTCCGCCCACGGTCGCGATCGAGCAGCGCACCAGCCGCGGCGGGCGTAAGAGCACCGTGGCGACGCTCACCGAGATTTACCATTTCCTGCGCCTGCTGTTCGTGAAGCTCGGCGTGCAGCATTGTCCGGATTGCCATCTCGCCATCGAACCGCAGACGCCCGATGTGATTCTGTCGCGCCTGCTGCGCGATTATCGCAACCGTGAAGTTGGCTTGCTTGCGCCGCTGGTCACGGCGCGCAAGGGTTATTACACCGAGCTTGCCAAATGGGTGCGCAACAAGGGTTACACCCATTTGCGCGTGGACGGCAGGCTCACGCCGACTGATAAATGGCCGCGCTTGTCGCGTTTTAAGGAGCACAACATTGAGTTGCCGGTGGCCACACTCAAAGTGACGGCCCGTGCTGAAAGCGAATTGCGCGAGCGGCTCTCGCAGGCGCTGGATTACGGCAAAGGCGTGTTGCAGGTGCAGGGTCCGCAGGGCGAGCCGCAATTGTTTTCCACGCGGCGCGTGTGCCCCGGTTGCGGGCGCAGCTTCCCGGAGCTCGATCCGCGCCTGTTTTCCTACAACTCGCGTCACGGCTGGTGCGAAACCTGTTACGGCACCGGGCTGGTGTTGCCGGGTTTTGACGAGGAGGCGAGCGGCGAGGAAGTCTGGTGGAATGCCTGGTGGGAGGGCGGCGAAGAGCCGTGTCCGGATTGCCTGGGCCGACGGCTGAACCCGACGGCGCTCGCCGTGAAATTCGCCGGCCACGACATCGCGGCACTCGCCGCCTTGCCGGTGGCGGAAGCCGCAAAGTTTTTCTCCGGACTGAAGCTCGACAGCCGCGCCGCCGCCATCGCCCGCGACGTGCTGCCAGAGGTCTTCACGCGGCTCAAGTTTCTGAAGGAAATCGGTCTCGACTATCTGGCGCTGGACCGCGCTGCACCCACGCTCTCCGGCGGCGAGGCGCAACGCATAAGGCTCGCGGCGCAACTCGGCTCCAACCTGCGCGGCGTGTGCTACATCCTGGACGAGCCTTCCATCGGCCTGCACCCGCGCGACAACGCGCGCCTGCTGGCGACGCTCACGCGGCTGCGCGACAAGGGCAACACCGTGGTGGTGGTGGAGCATGACGAGGAAACCATGCGCGCCGCCGATCACATCGTGGACCTGGGTCCGGGCGCCGGCCGCGAGGGCGGCAAGCTGGTGGCGGAGGGCAGCTTCGCGGCCATTCGGCGTAACCGTGATTCGGTAACCGGCCGCTATCTCGCGCATCCGCTGCGCCATCCGCTGAACGGCAGAGTTGCCGTCAGGCGCGGCGCTCCGTGGCTAGTGATCGGCGGTGCGGATCTGCACAACCTGAAGAACCTGGATGTGACGGTTCCGCTCGCACGCCTGACCTGCGTCACCGGCGTTTCCGGCAGCGGCAAGAGCACGCTGGTGCGTGACGTGCTGCATGATAATTTGCGCGCGTTGCTCGCGGCGCGCAGCCGCAAGCCGCCGCTGCGCGGCTGCCGCGTGATCGAGGGCGCGGACCAGCTTGAGCGCGTGCTGGAAGTGGACCAGACGCCCATCGGCAAGACGCCGCGTTCCTGTCCCGCGACCTACGTGGGCATCTGGGACCACATCCGTAAGCTGTTCGCGGCGGCGCCGGAGGCGCGCCTGCGCGGCTGGCAGGCGGGAAGGTTTTCTTTCAACACCTCGGGCGGACGTTGTGACGCCTGCGAAGGCCAAGGCGTGAAACGCATCGAGATGAGTTTCCTGCCGGACGTGAGCGTCAACTGCGAAGTCTGCGGCGGCGCGCGCTTCAACCAGGAGACGCTGGCGGTGCGCTGGCGCGACAAGACCATCGCCGAGGTGCTGGCCATGAGCGTGACCGAGGCCAGGGAATTCTTCCGCAGCCACGCGCTTGTGTATCACGCGCTCTCGTTGCTGGACGAGGTCGGGCTCGGCTATCTCACGCTCGGCCAGCAGAGTCCCACGCTCTCCGGAGGCGAAGCGCAGCGCATCAAGCTGGTGACCGAACTGGCGAAAGCCCGCCCCGACACCGGGCGCGTGCGCAGCAAACCCACACTCTATATATTGGATGAACCCACCGTCGGCCTGCACATGGCGGACGTGGAGAAATTGATCCGCGTGCTGCATCGCCTGGTGGATGCCGGCCACACGCTGGTGGTAATCGAGCACAATCTCGACGTGATCGCGGAAGCCGACTGGGTTATTGATCTCGGACCTGAAGGTGGCGCCGGCGGTGGGCGCATCGTTGCGCAGGGCGCACCGGCGATGGTCGCACGGCGCACGAGCCATACCGGGCGCGTGCTCAAGCCGTTCCTCGCCGAGCGCGCCGCGTAACTGGCACACTCAAACCGGGAGCCTGTCATGCCTCATCGTTCGAGTTGCATTTCTTGAGTGCACGCGCTTCGCCGCAGCGCGCTGCGTGGCTCGCGCTGATCTTTCTCACCATCGTCTGGGCGCTCAACTGGACGGTGATGAAAGTGGCGCTGGATTTCAGCGGGCCGTTTGCCTTCAGTGCGCTGCGTTATGCGGTGGGTACGCTGGTGCTGTTTGCACTCCTGGTGTTTCGTCCGCGGACGCTGCGGCCTTCGCCCTGGTGGCCGACAATCGTGATTGGCCTCACGCAAATCGCGGCGTTCCAGACCTTCGCACAACTGGCGCTGGTCGCGGGCAGCGCGGGCAAGACCGCGCTCCTGTCCTATACCCTGCCTTTCTGGGTGGTGCCACTCGCCTGGTGGTGGCTGCACGAAAAGCCGGGCTGGCTGCGCTGGATTTGCATTGCCGTCGCCGCCGTGGGGCTGGTGTTGATCATCTCGCCCTGGCGCGGCGTTGGCCATCCGCTGAGCGTGATGCTGGCGCTCGCAAGCGGATTGGTCTGGGCGGTCGGCACCGTGGTTTCCAAGCGCGTGTTCGAGCAGCATCCGGAAGTCACGCCGCTGCAACTGACCGCCTGGAGCATGCTCATCGGCACCGCGGTGCTGGTGATCCTGGGTTTGGTGATTCCGGAGCATCCGATTCACTGGACCACCAGCTACCTGCTGGCAATCGCCTACAGCGGCTTCCTGTCCTCGAGCATCGGCTGGGCTTTGTGGTCGCTGGTGGTGCAGCGCCTGCCGGCCAACGTTTCCGGTCTCACCAGCCTCGCCGTGCCGGTGGCGGGCGTGCTGTTCGCGTGGTGGCTGTTGCGCGAGCAACCGTCGCCGGCGGAGTGGCTCGGTATCGCGCTGATCGCGGTGGCGCTACTGGCGCTCAATTTTTCTACACGTACACGTGGCGGTGTGCAAGGCGGCGAACCTTCGCGTAGTCGGGATGACGCCATGTAGGCGCGCGCCATGCGCGCGACCCGGGAAACATGTGAATCCACTGCGTCCGGAAGCATCTTTCACGGCCATGGGCCGCTCCCACATTCGGTGCGCAAGCGCACCCTGCAACCGCTAATCGCGGAAATCCCACTGCACCTTGAATATGAACTCGTTTCCCTGAGTGACCACCGGCTGGCCGAGGCCGTCGGTTTCGGTGACCACGCCGTGGTTCCAGACCAGGTAAATGTTGCTGGCTGATCCTACAATCCAACGGACTTGGGTATTGATACCGACGCCGGCAACCTGATTGGTGTATTGCGCCAGAGTCGTAATGTAAAGGTTCGGCGTGAAGGAATAGGTGCCGCCCAGCATGGACAACCGCGTGACGCCATTGCCTTGTGGTGCGTAATAAAAGAACCATTCCTGTGATGCATTGAGTTGCAGCTTGCCTGAGGGGAGATTCCAGTTCAGATACACACCCGGGTGATGCCCGGTGCCGGCATAATCGGTACCTTGGGAATCAACGAACCGCACCCAGAAGGGTTCCGATTGCGGTGAGGTGAACACCAGCCGCCGGCGGTCCCAGGTGTAACGACCCGCGGGTACGGTGACGCCGGCGAGCGTGAACGACTGCGGTGGCGAATCGAAGTCGCGGTACACATCGAATTCCCAGTACCAGCCGCCGTTGGTCAACATCTGCGGGCCAAACCACCATTCCGAGGTCTGTTTGCCGCCGACGGCGGGGCCATAACCGTCCTCTTCCGAGTAGTGACCGTCGAACCAGAACTGGTGCACCCAGTTGAACCAACTGTCGGCTCCCGGCCGCGGCTGGTAA
The DNA here is from genome assembly GCA_018971605.1 of Natronospirales bacterium. Classification (GTDB taxonomy): domain Bacteria; phylum Pseudomonadota; class Gammaproteobacteria; order Natronospirales; family REEB76; genus REEB76. The sequence continues at coordinate 14,825 of JAGXAL010000019.1, forward strand.
GCGGCTTCGGTGTAGTACTGACGGGTGCCGGGCCGCGGCAGGAAACCGAGTGCCGGATTGAAGGCATCGCCGAACACATTGATCTGGGCGATGCCGTACCAGAGGTCGTTGGGATATTCGATGCCAGTGCCGTAACCGTTGGCATTGCCGGCCGGCAGATTGCCGCTGGAGTGTCCGCCCCAGGCGGACAGAATCAGATTCTTGTCGCCGTTGAAGCTTGCGGTTTTCCATAGCGCATCGGTGCCGACGAAGGTATTGCTGCTCATGCCCAGTGGATCGCCGTGGGTAATCAGCGTGCCGAGCTGCAGGTTCTGGTCGGGGTTATAGGTGCCGCGGCCGACAAACAGATTGGTGGCGTCGGATACGCTGCTGCCGCCCATCTGGGTGTCCAGCAGCGCCAGCGAGCCGTTGTCCGATTGGCCGATGAGTTTGACGCCCTCGTTGAGCGGTACTTCTTCGCCGTTCACCAGCCCGATGCTGCGCGAGTAATACGGTATAAAACCGGGGATGCCGAGTTTGTATCCAAAGCTGAACAGGTTGGAGCCTTCAAGGAAGAACTGGCGTTTCTCGGGGAAGAACAGCGGAAAGCGTCCGACGTTGATTTGTTGCTGGTCCGCCTCGGCTTCAGCAAAGTCCGTGTGGTAAGTGAACAGGCCGGCGAGCGCCGGATTGAAGTCGTACTTGAGATCGAAGCCGGCATTGCTGGTGTTGCCTGAACCGGTCTGGGATTTCGCCAGTCCATAGGGCTGGAAGTCCCAGCCGTGACCCTGCTCCAGACCCTGTACGCCCGTAAGTGTGCCTTCGCGGCTGAGATTCAGCGCGGACGAATCCAGGGTGGTACCCGACCAGTTGAGTGTCATCAAATCCCGCGGCACGTTGCGCGTGACATTGAATCCCCAGGCCTGGACATGCTTGCCGAATTGCAGGCTGCGGGTATCAATCGCGATCTCCGCGGTCCAGCCATGCGCATTCCGACTCACCGCCGCCTGCCAGATGCCGTCCCAGTTGTAGTCCACGCCGTTGTTGCTGTTAAATGCGGGCGTCGGTGCCAGCAGTCCGTCGGCCATGGCGCCGGCAGCGTTCACCTGGAAGATATAGGCCACGCGCTCGGTGCCGAAGCTATCAATCACGAAACCCACGTAGTCGTCGTTGCTCTGGTCACCATCGCGTACCAGCGTGTGGGTGGCGATTTTGGAAGGCTCCGGATCCTCGGCGATCACTCCGATATAAAGCGTGTGACCGTCGTGCAGCAGCAGTATCTTGGTGTGATAGGGCGTAGGCTGGCCGGGGTGCGGGCTTTGCTGGCTGAGGTTTTCGATCACGCCGGCGTGCTGCCAGGCGGGTTCGTCCAGCTTGCCATCAATGGTGATGGGGCCAATAGCCGGCATGGCCTCGACGGCGGGCCGTGCCACCGGCTCTGCATACACCGCCAGCGGGCAGAATAACCACACACATAGAACAAGCCCTGTCAGGCGGTGATAACGGTGGTGCATGGAAACGCCCCAAGCGCAAAGTGCGCGATGTTACCCTCTCAGATGCGCCAGACATGCAAAGCGTTTAGCTCAGAAGCAAAAATATTTCTCGGTTGAAGATTGAACCGCGTGCGGGTTTACCAGTCATATCCTGACTTTTTCAGGAGCAGCCCGAACTGCAGCAAATTGCACTTTGGATGAGATAAATCATATTCAAATCGAGACGAATCGCACTTCCGTTGCGATAAACAGCGTCGCATATGTTGTAGGGGCGGCTTTAGCCACGATGGATTTGGAATCGCGGCCGGAATGCCGCTCTCACAATAGGTGCACGAGCGCTTCCTACAGTAGGGTGCATTTATGCACCATTGGTGCGCAAGCGCACCCTACGGCTGTTAATGCGCCATCGCAGTCGAGACGACCGCTCCCACAAAGCTATCTTTGATGAAAAGGAATATTGAAAAAACACTGCCCCGCAATGCGGGGCAGTGGAAATGCGCGTTGTTTCTTGATGGCCGGCGGTCACGGACCTTGCAGTGTGATATTGCCGCTCAGCGTGTGCGCGGTCACCTGGGCGCTGCCACTGCCGTTCATGAAGTGCAATTCCTTGCCGGGGCCATATTCGCTGGTGCGCTGCGCTTTAGGGCCGAAGTTGTTGTCAATGTCGCCGCTGAAGGTGTAGAGGTCGAAGCGTGCGTTCGGTGTTCCGGGGAATGTCAACGACACATTACCGCTGGTGCTATTGAACGTGTAGCCACCGGACTTGGCGAGCGCGGCGGAGAAATACAGGTTGCCGGAAGTGGAATTCAGTCGTGCGCGGTCAAGGCGGCTGTTCAATACCCGGACGATCCCGCTAATGCTTTCTGCCTGCACATCGCCATCCGCAGAGCCGATCTTCACGTCGCCGCTGATGCTGTGGCCCACAACGTGCGCGCCGGAGGCGGAGCCGGTGACGGCCACGTCGCCACTGACCGAGCGGGCGCTGATATCGCTGTCGCGTGAATCCAGCGTCACATTGCCGCTCACGCTTTCGAGCTGTGCGCTGCCGCTGAGGCCGCTGGCCTTGATGTCGGCGCTCACGGTGTTCACCGACAGGCGGCTGCCTGCCGGCACACGGATGGTCAAGTCCGCCTCGGCATTATTGTGGGAATTCTGCGGATAGACCACGCGGACTTCCAGATCATCGGCCGAGCCGTGGAAGTCGAGCGTCACGTCGCCGCTGAGCGTACCGGTGACCTGCACCTGATTGTTGCTCCAGCCCTGCACCGCGATCGAGCCGGCGATGTTGTTGACGCGCACGCTGGCGTTGGCCGTGGCGCTGCGCGTCTGGTTGACGCTGCCGTTGCCCGCGGGATCCGCATAGGCGGAATTCGCCACCAGTATCATTGCTGTGAACAGGCACACGGCTGCCGTGAAGGACACCAGGGAATAAGTCAGTACCAGCATGATGCGTTTCATATTACGGTCCTCGCAGTGGTTTGAACTTGAGCCTGCTGGGCCTCATTCAGAAGCCGGGCCTGCTGTTGATATAGATTGAACAAAAGCGTTCGCAGGTTTATATCGTTGGGGTATTTTTTGAGTGCGGCCTGGGTTTGCAGGATGTCCGCGTTCACCATGCGCAGATTGTCGAGCAGCGCGGCACGCGCCTTGGGCGGCAGGTTGCTATCGCTGACGAGCTGCGCTGTGAAATGAGCCAGCATATCCACCGCCTGGTTGACCACGCCGTGGTTGGCCGTGGCCTGGGTCAGCATCTGGGTGCCGGGTGTGTTGGGCCGGAACAGGCTCCAGGTAACAGCCGCGGCCGCAACCACCACGGCGGCGACCGCGACGCCGTAACTCCAGCCGTTGCGCGCGCTGCGCGCTGCAATGCGTCCGGCGATACCTGGCCACAGATCACGCGCCGGTTGAATCTCGTGCGGCAGCTTGCGGAGCGCTGCGTCCAGCTTGTCATCCGATGGTGTGTTCATGTCTGCAACCTCGCTTGCAGCAGTTGCCGCGCCCGGTGCACGTGCGCCTTGCAGGTGCCTTCCGCGATGCCGGTCATTCCGGCGATTTCCTCATGGCTATAACCCTCGACGGCGTGCAGCACGAATACTGTCCGTGCTGCCGGCGGTAACGTTGCGATGAGCTTTTCCATGTCCATGTCAACCTCGGGCGCCTCATCGGGCGCCGCGTGACTTTCCATGAATTCCGCATCACCCGGCTGCACCGGCCGCAGGTGGCGCCGTTCCAGTTTCAGGCGCTGCAAGGCCGTGTTGATGGCGATGCGCGTCAGCCACGTGGTAAAACTGCTCTCGCTGCGGAATTTGCCGAGTGCATTCCAGGCGCGCACAAACGCGTCCTGGGTACATTCCTCGGCAGCGCCACGATCCGCCACGATGCGCAGGCATACGGCATACACCCGGCCGGCGTGCCGGCGGTAAAGCTGCTCGAAGGCAGCCATGTCGCCGTCCTGGGCACGGGCGGCCAGGCTGGCCGAGTCGCCGTGATCTACGGCCTGGGTTTCCGAAGGGCTCAGTGGCACGCTGGCGGCTTCCATACTCGTTTGGATTAGTCGGTCGGCGGAAGGGTTTAGACGGGCTGTAAATATATACCTCCGTAAGCTGATATTCTTGCGCCCCCCACGGCACCAAACCCCGCCATCGTGGTCACAATTTTGTCGGTGCCTATCGGGCGCCGCGGAGTTTCCGGGGTCTTACCAGGAGAAAACCATGAAGAAGCTTGGCTTGGCATTGCTCAGCGCGAGTCTGTTCTGCGCCGGTATAGCGGCGGCGCAGCCAGTCGGAAAACTGGCTTATCCGGTCGCCCCGCGCGAGAACACCGTGGACGTGTATTTCGGCACCAGGGTGCCGGCGCCATACCAATGGATGGAGGATCTCGAAAACCCGGCGCTGCACAAATGGGTGGACGCGGAAAACGCGGTGACTGATGCCTATCTCGCCAAGATTCCGGTGCGCGGCTGGATCAACCAGCGCCTGACCGAGTTGTGGAATTACCCGAAAGAAGGTACCCCGGACCAGCTCAAGAACGGCATGCTGTTCTTCCGCCGCAATTCCGGCTTGCAGAACCAATCGGTTGTATTTATCCGGGCTTCGGCCAGCGCTGCGCCGCGTGTGTTGATTGATCCCAACCTGCTTTCGCCGGATGGTTCGACGGCGCTGGCGTTCGGCGTGCCTTCACCGGACGGCAAATATTACGCCTACGCGCTTTCGGAAGGCGGTTCGGATTGGGATACGGTCCATGTGCTGGATGTCGCTACCGGCAAGGATTTGCCGGATGAGGTCCATTGGGTGAAGTTCTCCGGCGTTTCCTGGACCAACGACAATCGCGGCTTTTTCTATTCGCGCTATCCCGAGCCTCCAAAGAGTGAGGAAAGTCAGATCAATCAGAAGGTGGTCAACCAGAAGCTTTATTACCACAAGCTCGGCACGTCGCAATCCGGTGACCGGCTGGTTTACGAGGTGCCAGCGCATCCGGAATGGATTGTTGGCGGAGGAGTGAGCGAGGATGGGCGTTATCTGTTCGTGGAAACGGTGAACGGTACCTCGCCGAACAATCAGTTGTTCTACGCTGATCTCGGCAATCCGGAGAAGCCGAATATCAGCGCGGCATTACATCCGCTGTACACGAAGAACGACGCGTCCTACCAGCCGATCGGTCACGTCGGAGACACCTTATATCTACAAACGAACCTGGATGCACCCAGGGGCCGCATCGTGGCGACGAAGTTCAGTGACCCCGCTCCTGCGCACTGGCGGGTAGTGGTGCCGCAGGCGGAAGGCGTGCTCGCGAATGCCGCGATGGCTAACGGGCGAATTCTCGCGGATTATCAGATAGTCGCGAAAAGCCGATTGCAGTTGTTCGATACCGCAGGGAAACTGTTGCACACGCTGGCGCTGCCGACGCTCGGCGCGGTAGGTGGAATCTCTGCACGCAACGATACCAAGAACGTTTATTATGCGTTCACCTCGTTCTTGTATCCGACGACGCTGTACCGCTATGACGTGGGCAATGACGAGACCGTGGCGTATTTCAAACCCGATGTTAAATTTGATCCTGCGCCGTATGAGACCCGTCAGGTTTTCTACACCTCGAAAGATGGCATCCGGGTTCCGATGTTTATCGTGGCGAAGAAGGGCCTCAAACTCGACGGCAGCCACCCCACCGTATTGTATGGCTATGGCGGATTCAACATCTCGATCACACCCGGATTCAATCCGATGCTGCCAGTGTGGCTGGAAATGGGCGGCGTGTACGCGGTCGCCAATCTGCGTGGCGGCGGCGAATACGGCGAGACCTGGCACAAGGCCGGCATGCTCGGTAACAAGCAAAACGTGTTCGACGATTTCGCCTGGGCTGCAAAATACCTGATCAAGGAAGGCTATACCTCCTCAAAACACCTTGGCATCCAGGGCTATTCCAACGGCGGTCTGTTGACCGGCGCTTCGATTACCCAGCATCCCGAGTTGTTCGGTGCAGCCTACATCGGCCACGGCGTGCTCGACATGCTGCGTTACCAGAAATTCTCAGGCGGCGCGCTGTGGGCGCCGGAATACGGTACGTCCGACATCAAGAAGGACTTCGAGTGGCTGATCAAGTATTCGCCGCTACAGAACATCCACGCTGGAACCTGTTATCCGCCGACGTTGATCACCACCTCATGGGATGATGACCGCGTGGTGCCAAGCCACGAGTTCAAGTTCACCGCCAAAATCCAGCAGGCGCAGGCTTGCGCAAATCCAATCCTGCTGCGCACCACTGGCAGCACCAGCCACGTGTACATGCCGACGGACAAGCTGATCGCGCAGACCGCGGACGTATGGGCCTTTGAGGCGTACAACCTCGGCATCACCTCACCGCCTGGGAGTAACTGATTCGGCGGTATTGGGCCGCGCATGTGTGAACTGCTTGGGTACTCGGCCAGCGCGCCCACGCGCGTGCGTGTGGCGCTAGATGAGTTTGCGCGGCAGGGCGGCGA
>JAGXAL010000020.1 GCA_018971605.1 Natronospirales bacterium
GCCGCGCGTGCAGTCGAGGCAAGTATCGTCGGACCGGAAATCATTTTGGTGCTGATATCGGTGGTCTGACCGCTGGTGCTGACGCGAAACGAAACCTGCACCGTGCCGCCGAGACCATTACGCAGCGCCTGGTATGGGTATTCAGGTTGTGGCAGCGGATGCGGCGCCACGACGGTAATACCGGGAGCGACGGGTGCTGGTGCTTGGACGAATTGCAGCGGTGGCACCGGGGCCAGCGACGCAAGCGCTTGCGAGATTGGCGACACGTTCAGCACCTCGGCAAGCTCAATGCTTGTCGTTGCCGGCCGGAGCCGGGTGGGGGCAGGCCTGATGCGTTTTCGCTTTGCAGGAATCGCCACGACTTGCAATTGCTCGACTGTCGGTATGAGGGGTCTAGACAACGCTTTTGGTTGGGCCACGATCGCGGTGCTCAGCGTGACGCGTTTGGCGGATATATGTCGCGGATGAATCAGCAACACGCCCGCTGAGAGTGCGGCGAGCAGCGCCAAGGTGACCGGCCACGTGGGCAGCTTGCCGACAGGCTCCATGCGGTAGGCGAGCCGGTAGGCGCGTTGCAGCAGTGCGCCGCCGCTGGCAGCCAGCGCGGCCGAGGCATGCAGGCGCTGCTGCTCCAGTTGCGCCAAGGCCTTGAGATAACCCAGGCGGTCGCCGCAAGTCTGCATGGCGACGTCATCGCAGCAGAATTCGCGCTCGTTGCGCGCGTCGCGGGAGATCCAGTGCACCACGGGGTGATAAAACAGCAGGGTTTCGACCACCACCTGCAGCAGATTGACAAGATAGTCGTGCCGGCGGATGTGGGCGAGCTCATGCGCCAGAATCATTTCCGCCTGCCGCCAATCCAGTCCACACACGGTGCTGGGCGGTATCAGGATCACCGGCTTGAGCCAGCCGATCACCACCGGGGCCTGTACGCGCGCCGATTCAAACAATTGAATTGCTTGTTGAATGTGCATCCGCTCGCGCAGGTTCGCCAGCAACGGCTCCCAGACAGGCGTCTGTGACCCAGGCACGTGCCGCAGGCGGATTACCTGCCGCCAGCCGCGGAATGCGCGCAGCGCCATGCCGGCGACACCCGCAAGCCACGCGTACACGACCCAAGACAGCCAGGCAATCGCGGGAAGGGCAGAGGATGCCTGCGAAGCAGGCGACGCCGTAACGGTGAATATCAGTGCCGGACGCGCTGCGATGGGATTGTCAGCCGGTGCATGTGTGCTGCCGAGATAGAGGAAGGTGAGTACCGGCAGAAGCGCGAGTGCGAGCAGTGCGCTGAGCGCCAGCAGATAGCGCGACTGCGGCCTTGCCTGCCGCAGCACGCGGCGCAGGCAGGCATACACCAGCCCGAGCAGCGCGCCCTGCCACAAGAGGTGGATCAGGCTCCAACCCGCATGTGTCAGCAGCGCGGATTGCGCGAGTGCGTTCATGTCTGCCGCTTTTCCAGCTCGTCAATCATCACGCGGATGCGCGCCAGTTCCGCCGCGCTGGAGCGCCGACCCGAGCCCAGCGCTTGTAATACCAGGTCCGCAACCGAGCCGCCGAAGGCCCGTTGGGTGAGCCGGCTCAGCATTTGCCGCTGGGTGTGTTCGCGGCTGGAAGTCGATTTGTAAATATGCGCACGCGCGGATTCGTCGCGTTCCACCAGACCCTTGGCAAACATGATTTGCATGAGCTTGAGTATGGTGGTGTAGCCCACCCGGCTGTGCTCCAGGATTTCCGTATGCACCTCGCCGACGGTGCTGGGGCCGCGTTTCCAGAGCACGTTGAGGATTTCAAGTTCGGCCTCGGTGGGGTGATTGGGACGGGCGCGGCGCGGTGACATCAGCTTCTCCAGTCAGGTCGATAGCGGCGGCCGGTGGCCGTCAGCGATGCCTGAGTATAGTTCAAATTCCGATGTCCTTCGTAGCGAGTGCCGAGCCTCATCAGCGCGCAGGGGGACGGCGGGTGGGCACCGTCATGCCCGTGGATGCGGTTTGTTGGCGTGCGGTAACGTGAACTTGGCGCTCTTGAGGTTGCCGCGTGCTTGCGTCCGTTGGCCGCGTCGTAACAGGCAGGCAATCCCGTGGAAAATTCTTGTGTGTCGCTGGATCTATTTTTCGATGTGCTGTTTGAGACAAGCGAGATAAGCCGCTTCATCGGGCAGGCGGCCGTCGCGCTGACCGCGCCACAGAGTCTCGGCCAGGCATTCCAGCATCAGATGTTCGGCGGCATGCGGGTCGTGGGTGCGCGTGAGCAACGCCTGATACGCTGCTTTGACGCCGGGCGGCCGGTCAATGGACAACTGCTCGCGGATGGCGATGTGCAGCCCCATGTGCAGGAAGGGATTGGTTTCGCCGCCTTCCGGCAGCCAATCACGGTCCAGCGCCTTGCCGGGATCACCCGCCAGCAGCGGCTGGTATTCGGGATGCAGGCGGATGATGTCTGCCACGATGGTTTCCAACGCCGACAGCGGTTCGTGCGCCTGCTGCTTGTGCCAGACCTCGAAGAACATGCGGCGGGTATCGGTACGGCTGTCTGGCTGGATCGACACGATTCAACCCCGGGAGCGCGCATACCGCGCAAGTCTGAACAGCAGGCAATCTGCAGGCGGCATCAGAATACCACCGCCGACAGTTCTCAACCCAGAGGAATCGCGGGCGGTTTGACGCGGTGCAACACCGCCCATTCCGCATTTTCCCAGATGGCTTCCCTGCCGAGTTCCAACAGGACTTTTTGTATCGACGCGAAGTTTGCCGGCAAATCGGAGTCGCTGCGCTTTGCGATCAGCTCGTGGGCGCCTGCAAACAGCGCCGCGTTGCGCGTGTATTCCTGCACGTGCCGTTCCCAGCCCTGTTTTTCGGCGTAGGCGATCCACAACACCGCCACCGCCGGTCCGGAGGCCATGAGCAGGATCAGCAGGTCGCGCAGTAGCGAGGCTTTGGTCACGACCACCCCGTAGATGGCCACACACACGGAAAACACCAGCGTCAGCGCGTAAAGCGAACCGGCGAAGCGCCGGTAGAACTGCACACGCCGGCCCTGGCGCGCGGACTGACGCTCGTAATATTTACGCTGGCGACTGACCCAGAATTCATCGGCTATACGCAACCCGTCCTTTTGTGCGAAGCGCGTATCCGGTGGCGGCAAGGTGAGCAAGCCCGACAACGCGCCCGGTATCCAGCCGATGGCCGTGATATGGCGGCCGAGGTACTGGTCGGCGATGCTCTCCGGAATTCCCGCGAGGCGCCAGTAAATCACCACCCGCAGCGCTTCAGCCAGAATTCGCGCATCGATGAAGCGGTCGTTCAGCCGGCGCCGGTTCAAGACCGAATAGGCAATGGTCATGACAACGAATGCCGCGGGATACAGCAACAATAACAGGCCGTGAGGCCAGAGGTGGGAATAGCTTTCGAACGCGAGGATCATGGCGCAGGCCAGCGCGAAGATCAGCCGCCATAATTTGTAGGTCGTGTTTTGATGTTTGCCGGAAATCAGGTCGGCGGCGACGAACGAGTGCACGATGCGTTCGGACGTGTCAATGGTTTTGGGCTCTACGTCGGCCGGCAAGATCGCATCCAGGCTTTCGTGAATACGTTGCGGTGACAGGGCCAGGGCTTCCGTATTGAAGGCTTCCATCGAGCGTAAATGCGCAAAGTGCAATTTCGGCCAGTCACTGTCGGTAGCGGTAAATGGCAGCTTCTGATCGCGCTTTTCACTGAAACGCCACACGGCGGTGTAGTAGTGCGAGGTGGTTTCGGCGTCCGGTTCGGAGTGACTGTTCAATCGCGGTATCCGCAGATGCCATACGGCCTTGCCGGAGCCGGCGTTCTGCGAGAACTGCGGCGAAGCTGCCGCGCCGGCTGATTCGGACAGCGCGTATTCCACAATTTGGGCGGTACCGCCCCGGTCAGTGGCCGGTACGCCATTCCACAGAGCAACTATCAGTTGTGCGTGGTTGACGATATGCAAACCGACATTTTCGTAACAGGCATCGCGACCAGAGCCGGAGAGCGCGGCTTTCGCATCCGTGGCTTCGTCGGGCAGCGGCAGCGCATAAACGATCGTCGCCTTGGCTTTCAAGGCATCGAATTCGGCAAGCGAGTGCGGGAAATCCTTTCGGTACTCAGTCTCGGGCATGGGCAAGGGAACGACGAGTTCCGCGGCATGTGCCAGGGCAGTTTTGGCAACCAGACGATCTGCACCTTCGGCTAACGGCGAAAGCAAGCGCAGCGGTGTATGCGGATACTGTCTGTGCAAACAGGCAAATAATGCATCCAGTGCTTCCTGGATACGCGGGATATCCTGCGCCGCCAGATCACGGTGTCCGGTTACCCCAATGACAAGCGGCAGAGGACCGGTGTCGTTTCTTTCAAGCCCCGGTGTTTGAACCACACCTATCTCCCGGTGCAACGAATGTGCAGCATTTGAGTCTTGTCTTTACCTTGCGGATCAGACTGAAGGTCAGGCGTTTTTTGTCACTGGTGCTGCAGAGGTCTTTGCCGCCGCAAGCCGCGCTTCGGCGGCTGCGACCATGGCATGCCAGCGCGGGTCGGCGTGCAGAAGCGCGAAGTCTGGGTCGGCCTTAGCATACGGAAGAAATGCGTCTGAAATCGTGGCGAATACTGAAGTAAGCATCTCTAGAGCGGCTTCCTTGTCTTTCAACTGAGCGCAGAGCACACAGGCGAAGTTGTAGCGCATGTTGAAATTGTCGGGATTGATCATTAACGCGCGGTTCATGCGTGATTTTGCCCGTTCGCTCTCGCCCATAGCTGCCAGCGCGTAGGTGCTGTATGCCAGGACGCCAACGTTGTTCTGGTCGCGGGCGAGGATTGCCTCGGCACGCTTAAACGACAATTGTGCAGCACGGCGTGTATTAGCTTCATCACCTTGAGCTGTATAGCAGCTGATCAACATATTCGCCGAGTTCAGGTCGGTCTCCATCAGTTGAGCTGCCTTCTCGTACAACCGGATGGCTTCTTGCATGCGATGCAGCTGGTAGTTCACCCGAGCCGCAGTGCGATTGGCCTCATAGGACTCTGGATCCAGCTTTAACGCGGTCTCGGCTTCAGTCGCCGCTGCATCGGTGTCGCCATCCTGCAAAAGAATATAAGCTTTGACTGCGTGCGCTTCCACCAGGTTCGGGTCTATTTCGAGTGCGCGCGTGGCAGCTGCCATGCCGCTCTCGGAGTCCACACCAAGTGCGCGCAGGCTCCTGTAGCCAATAGCCATCAATGCCCAAGCTTGGGCATAACGGGGGTCAATCTCGGTAGCGCGGGTGCACATGCGGATAATAGCTTGCGCGGCCTGTTCGTCGTGTTCGTGACCGCTGACGTACATTTGGCGTGCCATCAAATAAAGGTCATGGGCCTCGGCGCTGTCGGTACCACGCTGCTCGATCGCTTTTTTCTCTTCGGGCAAAAGCCGCAGTTGCAATGCCTTGACGATGGCATGCGAGATTTCATCCTGTAGCTCAAAAATGTCGCTGGTATCACGGTCGTAACGCTCGGCCCATACTTGGTCGTTGCTTTCCGCATGCACCAGCTGAGCGGTGATGCGTACGCGGTTGCCAGCCCTGCGCACGCTGCCCTCTAGCACGTGGCTTACGTTCATCTCGCTCGCGACTTGCGGGATGTCAATGTCCTTGCCCTTGTAGCGGAACGAAGCATTGCGTGAAATGATGCGCAGCGCTGACACCTTGTTCAAGTCGGTGATGATGTCCTCGGTGATGCCGTCGCTGAAATATTCCTGCTCGGAATCACCGCTCATATTGGTAAACGGAAGCACGCAGATCGAATAACGCCGGGGATCCTTGGCCTTTGCGGCTGCCGCTGGAGCATTATTGGTCGTCGCGGCGCTTGTGCGCGCGGCCTTCGAATTCGTAATCATGGCTTCCAGTGCCTTGAGGCAATCCTGCATCGCCAGGCTGGTCGCGTTTCCGTGCCAGTCGTCGAGGTCAATGGTGTGGATGGCACGCACATCAATCGGCAGGCGCGCCTGATCGAAGCGCACGGGAACGAGGATGCCGCGCTCCGCCCCGTCGCGGGCCTCGCCGCGCACCCAGCGCGAGGCAACGGAAGTCGGCGTCCATACCACCAGCACCGCGGCCGCGGCTTGCAGCTCGCCGTCAATCTCGTCGTCGAACTCTTTCCCTGGGCTGATCTCGGGATCCCACCATACCGACCAGCCCTTGGCTTCGAGCGCAGCCACCAGCGGCGCAACGCGCGATTTGTCACTGCGGGCGTAGGAAACGAAAACGTCAGCCACGGGTGTCAACCGGCGTTTTAGGCGCCGCTGCTAGCCGCGCTTCGGCGGCGGCGACCATGGTTTGATAGCGCGGGTCGTCGTGCAGGAGTTCGAGATCCGGATCAGCCTTAGCGTATGGCAGGAAGGCATCCGTAATGGTCGCATACACAGATTTGAGTATTTCCAAAGCAGCTTCCTTGTCCTTCAGATACACGCACAGGCTGCATGCAAAGACGTAGCGCATATTCCAATTCTCGGGATCAATCAGCATTGCGCGATTCATGCATGCCTTGGCACGTTCGCCCTCGCCCAAGGCCGCGAGCGCGTAAGCGCTGTAGCCTATGACCCCTGAATTATGTTGATCGTGCGCCAAGATGGCCTCGGCGCGCTTGAGCGCCAACTCGGCAGCATGACGCATCCCGGGAATGTCCCCCAGTGCATTGTATGAACTGATCAACGTGGCTGCGGAATGTAGATCCGCATCCATCAAACTAATGGCCTTTTCGAATAACTGAATGGCTTCTGTGTATCGGTGCAATTGGTAATTCAGGCGCCCCGCTGCGCGATTGACTTCGTAGGACTCCGGATTAAGTTTCAGTGCAATCGCGACTTCGGCAGCGGCCACATCGGTGCCGCTTCTCATAAGCAATATGGAAGCCTTGACGGCATGCGCCTCGGCCAAATCCGGATTCAATGCGAGCGCGCGTTCTGCGGCGGCCATACCGTCATCCGATTCCACGCCCAGTACACGCAGGGTTCGGTAGCCGATTGCCATCATCGCCCAAGCTTGGGCGTACTGCGGGTCCATTTCAGTAGCGCGGGTACACAGCCGGATGATGGCTTTTGAGGCACGTTCGTCGGCCTCCTGGTTTGTCACGTACATCTGCCGCGCCATCAGATATAGGTCATGAGCATCGGCGCTGGTGGTTCCACGCTGCTCGATGGCTCTCTTTTCTTCGGGTAACAGACGCAGTTTCAGCGCCTTGACGATAGCGTGGGAAATCTCATCCTGTAACGCAAAGATGTCGCTGGCGTCGCGGTCGTAACGCTCGGCCCACACGTGTCGGTTACTGGCGCCGTCAATCAACTGTGCGCTGATCCGCACCCGCCCGCTGGCCCGTCGTACGCTGCCCTCGAGTACGTGGCTGACCTTCATTTCGCGCGCGACCTTGGGGACATCCACGTTCTTTCCCTTGTACAGGAAGGAGCCGTTGCGTGACACGACTTCCAGCGCCGAAACCTTGCTCAAGTCGGTGATGATGTCCTCGGTGATGCCGTCGCTGAAGTATTCCTGCTCGGGTTCGCCGCTCATGTTGATGAAGGGCAGCACACAAATCGAGAAACGTGCGGAATTCTTGGCATCGGACGCGGTAGGGCCGGCGCTTGCGGTTTGTGCAGACTGTGTGGCTTGCGTGTGCGCGATCATGGCCGTGAGCGCCCGCAGACATTCCTGCATGGGAGTGCTCGTGGGATCCTCGCGCCAATCGTCCAGATCGGTCGTGTGGATGGCGCGCACGTCCATAGGTAGTTTTGCCTGCTCGAAACGCACCGGCACCAGAATCCCACGTTCGGCCGCTTCGCGCGCCTCGCCGCGCACCCAGCGCGAAACCACAGAGGTTGGGGTCCAGACAACGAGCACGGCTTTCGCCGCATTAATCTCGGCGTCAATCTGGTCGTCAAATTCCTGGCCGGGGTTGATCTCGGGATCCCACCACACCGACCAGCCCTTGGCCTCGAGCGCAGCCACCAGCGGCGCAACGCGCGATTTGTCACTGCGGGCGTAGGAAACGAAAACGTCAGCCATGTGTGTCAACCGATGCTTTAGATGTGGCAGCTAGGCGCGTTTCGGCGGTGGCGATCATGGCCTGCCAGCGTGGATCGTTGTGCAGATGGTCGAAATCCGGATCCGCTCGCATATAATCGAGCAGGGGTTCCGTGGCTGTCTCCAAAAGAGATTTGACCATCTTGAGCGTCGCCCCCGTGTCCTTGAGGTACACGCTGAGGGCACACGCGAAGTTGTAGCGCATGTTCCAGTTGTCGGGATCGATCAGCATCGCGCGGTTCATGCGTGCCTTGGCCCGATCGCCTTCGCCCAATGCTCCGAGCGCATTCGCGCTGTAGGCGATCACGCCGGCGTTGCTTTGATCATGCGCAAGGATTGCATCCGCCCGTTTCAATGCGATTTCAGCGGCGCTGCGCATGCCTGCGACATCACCCAGTGCGCGATATGAACTGACCAGCATCATTGCGGAGTTGACATCCGTTTCCATCAGATTCACGGCCTTCTGATACAGCCGCACCGCATCTTCAAACCGATGTTGCAGGTAATTGAGCCTAGCCGCAGTCCTGTTGGCTTCATAAGATTCGGAGTTCAGATTCAGCGCTGCCGCCGCCTCGGCGACTGCACCGTTCATGTCGCCACGCATCTGCAGGATATAGCCCTTCACCGCATGGGCCTCGGCGAGTTTGGGGTCCAACGCCAACGCCTTTTCGGCGGCCGTCATGCCATCGTCCGATTCCAATCCCAGCTCGCGTAAACTTCGATAACCCGCCGCCATCAGCGCCCACGCCTGTGCGTATCTCGGATCGATTTCCGTAGCGCGCGCACAGGTACGCACAATGGCCTTGGAAGCCTGTTCGTCTTCCTGATTCGTGACGTAGAGCTGTCTCGCCATCAAGTAAAGATCGTGCGCGTCCGCGCTGTCGGTACCGCGGCGTTCGATCGCCTTCTTTTCTTCGGGCAACAAACGTAGCTTCAGAGCTTTGACGATGGCCTGTGAGATCTCGTCCTGAATAGCGAAAATGTCGCTGGCGTCGCGATCGTAACGCTCGGCCCAGACGTGGTTGTCGGATGCGCCGTCTATCAGCTGTGCGTTGATCCGCACCCGCCCGCCGGCCTTGCGCACGCTGCCCTCCAGCACGTGGCTCACCTTGAGTTCGCGCACGACCTTGGGAATGTCGGCGTGCTGGCCTTTGTACCGGAAAGCAGTATTGCTTGAGGTTACAGCCAGCGCCGATACTTTACTCAGGTCGGTAATGATGTCCTCGGTAATGCCGTCGCTGAAATAATCCTGCTCGGCATCGCCACTCATGTTGTTGAACGGCAGCACGCAGATCGAGAAGCGCGCGGAGTCCTTGGTTGAGGGTGTCTCCGCCGAGGTGCTCGTGGTTTTCACCGGTTGTGCTGCCTGTGAGCGCGCGATCATGGCTTCGAGCGCCCGCAGGCATTCTTGCAGGGCAGAGTGTGAGGGATTCTCGCGCCAATCGTCGAGATCCGTGGTGTGGAGCGCGCGCACGTCGATAGGCAGACGCGCCTGGTCGAAACGCACCGGCACCAGGATTCCGCGCTCGGCAGCGTCACGTGCTTCGCCACGCACCCAGCGCGACACGACGGACGTTGGAGTCCACACCACCAGCACCGCTTTGGCTGCCTGCAGCTCGCCGTCAATCTCATCGTCGAATTCTTTCCCGGGGCTGATCGCTGGATCCCACCACACCGACCAGCCCTTGGCCTCAAGCGCGGCCACCAGCGGCGCGACGCGGGCCTTGTCGGTACGGGCGTAGGAAACGAAGACGTCAGCCACGAGTGCCATCCGCTGGTTTCGGTGCGGCAGCAAGGCGCGCTTCGGCAGCGGCAACCAACGCCTGATAACGCGGGTCGTCATGCAGCGATTCAAGGTCCGGGTCTGCTTTCAGATAGCGCAAGAATGAGCCAGTGATCTCACCGAAAAGCGGTTTGAGCATCTCCAGTGCCGCTTCTTTCTCTTTCAGGTGGCTGTTCAAGGCACAAGCAAAGTTGTAACGCATATCCCAGTTGTCGGGATCAATCACCAGTGCGCGGTTCATCCGGGTCTTGGCGCGCTCGCTTTCACGCAGCGATGCCAGTGCGTAGGCGCTGTAAACCAGGGCGCTAGAGTTGTTCTGGTCGCGCGCCAGGATGGCCTCGGCACGTTTCAGCGCGAATTCCGCAGCGCGCCGCAGTCCGCTTTCGTTGCCCAATACCTTGTAACAGGCAATCAGCATGCCGGTTGAATTGACGTCAGTCTCCATCAGGCTGGCGGCTTTTTCGTAGTGATGGATGGCTGTTTGATAGTCATGCAACAGGTAATTCAAACGCCCGGCAGAGCGATTGGCCTCATAGGATTCCGGCTCCAGTTTCAACGCGATCGCGATTTCGGAAGCTGCTGCGTCGGTGTCGTCCTTCGTCAACAGGATGTAGGCTTTGACCGCATGGGCTTCGGCCGAATCCGGATTGATTGACAGCGCCCGCTCCGCAGCCGACATCCCGTCGTCCGACTGCACGCCCCACTCGCGCAAGCTGCGATAACCTGTCGCCATCAGCGCCCAGGCCTGGGCGTATTTTGGGTCAATTTCAGTCGCGCGGGTGCACAGACGCACGATCGCCTGCGCGGAACGCAAGTCTTCCTGGTTGTTCACGTAGGTTTGTCGCGCCATCAAATACAGGTCGTGAGCTTCGACGCTGTCCGTACCGCGATGCTCAATCGCCTTCTTTTCCTCCGGCAGCAGACGCAGCCGCAGCGCCTTGACGATGGCGTGGGAAATCTCGTCCTGGATAGCGAAGATATCGCTGGCATCGCGGTCGTAACGCTCGGCCCAGAGGTGCTTGCTGCTGGTACCGTCAATCAATTGCGCCGTGATCCGAATGCGGCCGCCGGCCCGGCGCACGCTACCTTCCAGCACGTGGCTGACCTTGGCCTCGCGTGCAACCTTGAGCACCTCGATCTGTTTGCCTTTGTACAGGAATGAATCGTTGCGTGACACCACTTCCAGTGCCGACATCTTGCTCAGGTCGGTGATGATGTCTTCGGTGATGCCGTCGCTGAAGTATTCCTGCTCGGGATCGCCGCTCATGTTGAGGAAGGGCAGCACGCAGATCGAGAAATGCGT
This sequence comes from Natronospirales bacterium, assembly GCA_018971605.1. Lineage (GTDB taxonomy): Bacteria > Pseudomonadota > Gammaproteobacteria > Natronospirales > REEB76 > REEB76. The sequence continues at coordinate 11,146 of JAGXAL010000020.1, forward strand.
CGAATCTTTCTCCGCGGGTGCTGCGGAGGAAGCGCTTGCGGCCTTCGCGGCTTGCCTGGATTTCGTAGCTTGGGTATGCGCGATCATGGCCGTGAGTGCGCGCAGGCATTCCTGCATCGCGGTGCTTGTGGCGTCTTCACGCCAGTCGTCGAGATCAGTGGTGTGAATCGCGCGCACGTCCATGGGTAGTTTTGCCTGCTCGAAACGCACCGGCACCAGGATGCCGCGTTCGGCCGCTTCACGCGCTTCGCCACGCACCCAGCGCGATACCACGGAAGTCGGTGTCCATACCACCAGCACGGCCTTGGCCGCATTGATCTCGGCATCGATCTGGTCGTCGAACTCCTGGCCGGGATTGATTTCCGGATCCCACCACACCGACCAGCCTTTCGCCTCGAGCGCGGCCACCAGCGGCGCGACGCGCGTCTTGTCGCTGCGTGCATAGGAGACGAACACGTCAGCCATGCCGTTGTTCCTCCCCCTTCGGAACGAAGGGGGACCGAGGGGGATGTGTCGCAGCACCTTGCGCATCCCCCCGGTGCTGCGCGCCGACCCCCTTCCTGCGGAAGGGGGTGAACAAGGACGGGCCGCCGCGCAGTCGCCCGCAAGGCGGGCTCCTGTCGGGCGACGTAAGCCGTGTCGAGCCGATCATTTAGCGGTCTCCGGCGCTGCCGAATCCTTGGCAGCCGCAAGCCGCGCCTCGGCGGCGGCGACCATGGCTTGCCAGCGCGGATCGTCGTGCAAGGACGCGAGATCCGGGTCAGCCTTGGCGTAGGGGAGAAACGCGTCCGCGATGGATGCGAACACGAATTCCAACATCTGCAGGGCGGCATCCTTGTCTTTCAGATAAACGTTGAGCATGCACGCGAAGTTGTAGTGCATGTTGAAGTTACCGGGAGTAATCAGGAGTGCCCGGTTCATCCTTGCCTTGGCGCGCTCGCCTTCGCCCAGTGCGGCGAGTGCCATGGCGCTGTAGGTGACGACCACGGGATTGTTTTGATCGCGCGCGAGAATCGCGTCGGCGCGCTTGAGGGCCATGTCCGCTGCACGGAGCACGCCGGTCTTGTCGCCTGCGGCGGTGTAACAACTGATCAGCATCGATGCCGAATTCAGATCCGTCTCCATGAGGCTCGCGGCTTTTTCATAAAAGCGGATCGCATCCGCGTAGCGATGCAACTGGTAGTTTCGGCGTCCGGCAGCGCGGTTGACTTCGTAGGATTCCGGGTCCAAGCGCAGAGCGGTTTCGGCTTCGGCAGCTGCTGCCTCGGGATCGCTGGCTGCCATCAGGAACTGCGCCTTGATGGCGTGCGCCTCGGCTAAATTCGGATCCAGGGTGAGCGCGCGCTCGACTGCTGCCAAGCCTTTATCGGAATGCAGCCCGATTTCGAGCAGCGTTCGGTAACCGGTCGCCATCAGCGCCCACGCCTGCGCGTAATCCGGGTCGATTTCGGTGGCCCGGCCGCACAACCGTAAAATGGCGTTGGCCGAGTTTTCGTCCGTTTCCTGCCCGGTTATGTAGATCTGCCGTGCCATCAGGTATAGATCGTGGGCTTCGGCACTATTGGTGCCGCGCCGCTCGATGGCCTGCTTTTCCTCGGGAAGCAGGCGCACTTTCAGCGCTTTAACTATGGCATGGGAGATCTCGTCCTGGATCGCGAAGATGTCGCTGGCGTCGCGGTCGTAGCGCTCGGCCCAGACGTGCGTCCGGAGGGTGCCGTCGATCAACTGGGCGGTGATGCGTACGCGGCTGCCGGCCTTGCGTACGCTGCCCTCCAGCACGTGGCTGACCTTCAGTTCCTGTGCGACTTTCGGCACTTCGACCTGTTTGCCCTTGTAGAGGAACGAATCGTTGCGCGAGATGACGTCCAAGGCCGACACTTTGCTCAAATCGGTGATGATGTCCTCGGTGATGCCGTCACTGAAATACTCCTGCTCGGGGTCGCCGCTCATGTTGACGAACGGCAGCACGCAAACCGAGTAATGCGGCGCCTTCGGTACTTGCGGTTTCACGGCTACCGCCGCCTTGGCGGACTGTGCGGCGCGCGCCTGCGCAATCATCGTGCCCAGTGCCTGCAGGCATTCCTGGGCCGGTACGCTCGCGGGGTCTCCCTTCCAGTCGTCGAGGTCGGTGGTGTGGATGGCGCGCACATCGATCGGCAGGCGTGCCTGCTCGAAGCGCACCGGAACGAGAATCCCGCGCTCGGCGGCATCGCGCGCCTCGCCGCGCACCCAGCGGGAGGCCACGGAAGTCGGCGTCCAGACCACGAGCACCGCGGCCGCGGCCTGCAGCTCGCCGTCGATCTCGTCGTCAAATTCTTTGCCCGGGCTGATCTCGGGGTCCCACCACACCGACCAGCCCTTGGCCTCGAGCGCAGCGACGAGCGGTGCGACACGGGCCTTGTCGGCGCGGGCGTAGGAAACGAAAACGTCGGCCATGAGGTTCAGTCCTTGGGTTGTGCCGGCGTCGGCGCTGCTTTCGCAGCGGCAAGCCGTGCCTCGGCGGCAGCGACCATGGCTTCATAGCGCGGATCGTCGTGCAGTAACTCGAAATCCGGATCGGCCTTGGCGTAGGGCAGGAAGGCGTCCGAAATTGTTTCGAACAAGGGCGCGAGCATGGCTAGCGCGGCATCCTTATCCTTCATGCGCGTACTCAGGGTGCACGCGAAGTTGTAGCGCATGTTGAAATTGTCGGGGTCGATCAGCAGCGCGCGCTCCATGCCCGCCTTGGCGCGCCCGGCCTCACCGAGTGTGGCGAGAGCGCTCACGCTATAGGCGACAGCTGTGCAATTATTTGGATCATGTGCCAGCACAGCCTCCACACGCTTGAGTGTCAATTCAGCAGCCCGGCGCGCACCAGCGGCGTCGCCCACCGCGGTGAAGCAACTGATCAGCATGAATGGCGAATTGAGGTCGGCCTCCATCAGCGCGGCGGCCTTGTCATAAAAGCGGGCCGCATCATTGAACCTGCGGCGCTGGTAACTCAAGCGTGCGGCAGAGCGATTGACTTCGTAGGATTCGGGGGTGAGCTTCAGCGCAACGTCGGTCTCGGTTGCGGCTGCTTCGAGATCACCCTCGATTTGCAGGAGCTGCGCCTTGACCGCGTGGGCTTCGGCCAGATTCGGGTCCAGCGTAAGTGCGCGCTCCACCGCCGCCATGCCATCCTTGGATTTCCCTTTTTCCGCTTCGAACCATTGGCGGTAGCCGGTTGCCATCAGTGCCCAAGCCTGCGCATAACCCGGATCGATATCCGTCGCGCGCTTACAGAGGCGCACGATAGCCTGCGCCGAACGCTCGTCCTGCTCCTGGCTGGTCACGTAGGTCTGCCGCGCCATCAGGTAAAGGTTGTAGGCATCGACGCTGCTGGTGCCGCGGTGCTCGATGGCTTTCTTTTCCTCCGGCAGCAGGCGCAGCTTCAGCGCCTTGACGATGGCCTGCGAAATTTCATCCTGGATCGCGAAAATGTCGCTGGCGTCGCGGTCATAGCGGTCGGCCCAGACATGGCCATTGTCCTCGCAGTCCACCAATTGCGCGCTGATCCGCACGCGGCCGCCGGCCTTGCGCACGCTGCCCTCGAGCACATGGCTGACCTTCAGTTCGCGCGCCACCTTGGGGGTGTCCACGTTCTTGCCCTTGTACTGGAAGGCGCTGTTGCGCGAAATGATCCGCAGCGCCGAGACCTTGCTCAAGTCGGTAATGATGTCTTCGGTGATGCCGTCGCTGAAATACTCCTGCTCCGGTTCGCCGCTCATGTTGGTGAAGGGCAGCACGCAGATCGAGAAACGCGCGGTTTGCTTGGTCTCGGATGCAGTGGTGGCAGTGTTTGCGGCTTGTGCGGATTGCGTGGCTTGGGTGTGCGCGATCATGGCGGTGAGTGCACGCAGGCACTCCTGCATCGGAGCACTCGTGGGGTCTTCGCGCCAGTTATCGAGATCAGTGGTGTGAATCGCGCGCACATCCATGGGGAGTTTTGCCTGCTCGAAACGCACCGGCACCAGGATGCCGCGCTCGGCAGCCTCGCGCGCTTCGCCGCGCACCCAGCGAGAGACTACAGAAGTTGGGGTCCAGACCACGAGCACAGCTTTGGCTGCATTGATCTCGGCGTCAATCTGGTCGTCGAACTCCTGGCCCGGATTGATTTCCGGGTCCCACCATACCGACCAGCCCTTGGCTTCGAGCGCAGCCACCAACGGCGCGACGCGCGATTTGTCGCTGCGTGCATAGGAAACGAAAACGTCAGCCATGATGATCAGTCCTTTGATTAAGCTTGGAAGACGGGGACTTCGTGGCAGCGAGCCGTGCTTCCGCTGATGCGACCATTGCTTGGTAGCGCGGGTCGTCGTGCAGCAGCGTGAAGTCCGGATCTGCGTTGGCGTAGGACAAAAACGCATCCGTAATCGTGGCGTACACGGACTCGAGCATTTTCAAAGCGGCTTCCTTGTCCTTCAGATACACGCTGAGGCTGCAGGCAAAGGCGTAGCGCATGTTCCAATTCTCGGGATCGATCAGCATGGCGCGCTTCATGCGGGCTTTGGCGCGCTCGGCCTCGCCCAACGCCGCCAGCGCATAGGCGCTGTACGCCACGACTCCGGAGTTGTGCTGATCGTGCATCAGGATGGCCTCGGCGCGTTTGAGTGCCAGCTCGGCGGCGTGGCGCGTTCCGCTGGCATCGCCCAGCGCGTTGTAGGAGCTGATCAACATGGAAGCGGAATGCAAATCCGCCTCCATCAAGCCAGCCGCCTTTTCGAACAGCCGGATGGCGTCTTCGTAGCGGTGCAACTGGTAATTCAGGCGCCCTGCTGCGCGGTTGACTTCATAGGATTCCGGGTCGAGTTGTAACGCTATAGCCACTTCGGCAGCGGCTGCGTCGATGTCGTTTCTCATCAGCAGGATGGAAGCCTTCACGGCGTGCGCCTCGGCGAGATCAGGGTTCAACGCGAGTGCGCGTTCCGCTGCCTCCATCCCGTCGTCCGATTCCGCACCCAGCACCCGCAGGGTCCGGTAACCGATCGCCGTCAGCGCCCAGGCTTGTGCGTACTTCGGATCCAATTCGGTGGCGCCCGCACACAGCCGCACGATGGCTTTCGATGCGCGTTCGTCGGCTTCCTGATTGGTCACGTAGATCTGCCGCGCCATCAGGTAGAGATCGTGTGCTTCCGCGCTGTCGGTGCCGCGCCGTTCGATAGCCTTCTTTTCTTCCGGCAGCAATCGCAGCTTCAGCGCCTTGACGATGGCCTGCGAGATTTCGTCCTGAATCGCGAAGATGTCATTCGCGTCGCGGTCGTAGCGTTCGGCCCAGACGTGGTTGTTGGTCGCGCCGTCGATCAATTGCGCGTTGATGCGTATTCGCTCGCCGGCTTTGCGCACGCTGCCTTCCAGCACGTGCGTAACCTTGAGTTCGTGCACGACTTTCTGGATGTCAGCATGCTTGCCCTTGTACTGGAAGGCGCTGTTGCTGGAGGCGACCGCCAGCGCCGACACTTTGCTCAAGTCGGTGATGATGTCCTCGGTGATGCCGTCGCTGAAATACTCCTGTTCGGAATCGCCGCTCATGTTGGTGAAGGGCAGCACACAAACCGAAAAGCGTTTGGAATTATCAGGCGCAGGTGAGGCCGCCGCCGTGCTCCCCGCCTTGGCGGCTTGCGCGGCCGTGGCGCGCGAGATCATCGCCGCAAGCGCGTGCAGGCATTCCTGCATGAGCGGGCTCGCCGGGTCTTCGCGCCAGTTGTCGAGATCGGTGGTGTGAATGGCGCGCACATCCATGGGCAGACGCGCCTGCTCGAAACGTACCGGCACCAGGATGCCGCGCTCGGCGGCTTCGCGCGCTTCGCCGCGCACCCAGCGCGACACCACGGAAGTCGGCGTCCACACCACCAGCACGGCCTTGGCGGCGTCGATCTCGGCGTCAATCTGGTCGTCGAACTCCTGGCCGGGGCTGATTTCGGGGTCCCACCAGACTGACCAGCCTTTAGCCTCGATCGCGGCTACGAGCGGTGCCACGCGGGCCTTGTCGGCGCGCGCGTAGGAAACGAAAACATCAGCCATGCGGGGTTAACCTTGGGGAGGGACGGGCGCAATAACCGTCTGATTAATCAATCATAGCCTGACGGAAGCTATGGCTTAAAGTGGGGCGGACTCAGTCTTTTGGTCGATACCCGGAAACACCGAAGCAGGGGGGTCTCGCATGGCCAGGGGTCAGCGCCTGGCTTTGGTGTGGAGTGGAGAAAACCGGGCGGGGTCAGGCCCGTGACGAGGCGCCCGGGGACGGGGACGCGGCTGCGCCAGCCCATCCCGGCGGTGCGGGTGTCTTGTGGGGGTATTCGCAGAGGTCGCGGATCAGGCAGCGCCAGCATTCCGGAATGCGCGCCTTGCACACGTAGCGGCCGTGCAGGATCAGCCAGTGATGGGCGTCCTTCTTGTATTGATCGGGCGTGAATTTGAGCAGCTTGTCCTCGACTTCGCGCACCGTCTTGCCGCGCGCGAGGCCGGTGCGGTTGGCCACGCGGAAGATGTGTGTGTCCACGGCGATGGTGGCTTCGCCGAAGGCCACGTTGAGAATCACGTTGGCGGTCTTGCGGCCCACGCCTGGCAGCGCTTCGAGCGCGGTGCGCTCGTGCGGCACCTCGCCGTGGTGTTTTTCCAGAAGCAAGCGTGATGCGGCGATGATGTTTTTGGCCTTGGTGTTGTACAGGCCAATGGTCTTGATGTAGCGCTTGAGTCCGGTTTGGCCCAACGCGGCTATTGCCGCCGGCGTGTTGGCTACGGGAAATAGCTTTGCCGTGGCCTTGTTCACGCTTGTATCGGTGGCCTGCGCCGACAGTACCACCGAGACCAGCAGCTCGTACGGCGTGCGGTATTTGAGTTCCGTGACCGGCTTGGGATTGGCATTCTTGAGCCGCGCGAAGATTGCGGCGCGCGTCGCCGGGTTCATGGCTTCTGGTGTCGCGCTAGTTGCTGCGCACGGCGTGCGCGTACGCGCGCCACGGCCGCGGCGATTTCCGCCTTTCGCTGCTCAATCACATTGCCAGTGGGTTCCTCGCGGCGTAGACGCGCCTGACGTTCAGTCCGCTCGCGGCTCAGCCGGCCATTGCGCGAGCGATAGCACGCACCGAAAAAATCCGCGCGTTCCTGGCCGGAAGCTGGAACCCTGACGCCGGTGGTCGTAGCGCGCGCCGGCTGCATGTAAATGCAATCCACCGGGCAGGGCGCGACGCACAGCTCGCAGCCGGTGCACAGCGCCTCGATGACCGTGTGCATCTGTTTGGGTGCGCCCACGATGGCGTCGACCGGGCAGGCCTGGATGCACTTGGTGCAGCCGATGCAGAGCGCCTCGTCGATGAACGCCACGGTTCCCGGCATGAACTTGCCGACCTCTGCTTCGAGCGGCTGGGCTGGACGGCCGGTGAGCGCCGCGAGGGCTTCGATGGTTTCTGCGCCGCCCGGCGGGCAGCGATTGATGTCGGCCTCGCCCGTGGCGATGGCCTCGGCATAGGCGCGGCAGTCCGCGTATCCGCAGCGCCGGCACTGCGTCTGTGGCAGAAGTGCATCAATGCGGCCAGCGAACGAACTTGGTTCAGCGCGGAGGTTCATGGATTACATATTACACGGTCGGATAAGCATTGTTCATTGGACGGAGTTCTGACGTGTCCAAAGCTTGCGTTCGCCAATACCGGAGTTAATGATAGAGCTCACTGGACAGGGATTGGGAGGGATCGCCATGAAACGATTTTTTCTCGGGCTTCTTGCCGTACTTTGCGTTATGGGTGCAGGCGCGCAGGCGGGACTGCTCAGCCAACAAACTGCCATTACGGATAATCTTGGACCGTACTATCAATACTACTTCGGTTCCACAGGTGTGGTCATTTCCAATGATGGTTTGACGTTTGTTGTTGGTTCGCCCACCGTCGTATTCCCTCCGGTTGATAACGACGGTACTGGGGCGGGAGAGCTGTTCCAATACGTAAACGGCACATGGCCGAATAATGGCGGATTGACCAGCGGCCCCACCACCGCGGCAGGCTATGGCACGGGGCTGGGCCTGTCGGCGGATGGCAGCGAAATGTTTTTCGGTTTTGGCCAGTCTTGTCCGCCTCCCATGAATTCTTGCGCGCCGGTGTTTGCCAATCTCCTCAACACGCAGCTTGGCGTCGGCATCGCCAACACGTTCATTGATCCAACCGGCACGCCGAATCTGGTGTCGAACTTCGGCGCTGCCGCCGCGCTTTCGGGCAACGGCCAGACTCTGCTCATCGGCGCGCCCGGCGCCAACGCCGGCGGTGCCATCGGGGCAGGTCAGGTGGTCTTTTATAGCTACAACGCGGTCAGCAAGACGTGGTCTGCGCCCACCGTGATTACGGATCCGGCGGCCACTGCGGGTGACGCCTTCGGCGTGGCGGTGGCTTTGTCGGCCGACGGCCAGACCGCGCTGGTCGGCGCCTACACCGGCGGCGTTGGCGTAGTGCCAGTCTATGTGTTCACGCTGTCCGGCGGCGTTTGGACGCAAGCGCAGAAATTCACCGGCGTGAACACCTTTTGCCAAAACTGTCTGGCACTGTCGGCCGACGGCCAGACGGCCATTATTTCAACTGACACGGGCGCGAACATCTATACCACGGCCTCTGCCTGGAGTTCGTTTCTCACGGTCCCGATCACCGCGCCGAACGGTGGTGGTGACGGGTCGGTGGCCATTACTGCCTTTGGCAACAGTGTGCTCGTCGGCACCATCGGAAGGGTTTACCAATACAACCTGAGTGGCGGCGTGTGGGGTGTAGCTCAACACTTTGACGATCCCGCGCCTGATCCCAGCGATGGTTTTGGTCAGACCGGCGTGGCTTTGTCGGCCGACCAGGAAAGCATGGTAATCACGGCGGGTTACGCCACGGTCACGGTCGGTGCCAATGCTTTTGCGCAGGCTGGAGTGGCATACGTATATCAGTCTCCGGCGGATCTCAGCTTGACTCTGAGCGCCAGCCCCTCACTGGTGGCGCTCAATCAAACCGTTACTTTGAACGCCACGGTTACCAACAATGATGCCGTGGTGTCTGCCTACAACGTGAGCTTCACCTATACGATTCCCGATGGCTTGAGTTTGGTTGCTACGAATCCGGTTGGCGGTACCTGTTCGCTCAGCCTCAACAAGACCGGCCAGACCGTGGTGACCTGCGTAGCACCGAGCTTGCAAAACGGAGACACATGGCAGCCGCAGGTCCTGGTCAAGGTTACCACCGCCGGTGCCTATACCAATACAGCGAGCGTCACCAGCAACCAGCCGGATCCGGACACAGCCAACAACACCGCCAGCGCCAGCATCAGCATGTTGCCGCCGAC
>JAGXAL010000021.1 GCA_018971605.1 Natronospirales bacterium
TGGGCAGCGGCGTGGCCTACACCACCGCGCTCGGCGTGAACCGCTTCACCACGTTCAACGCCTGGTCCTGGAACCAGTACGTGCAGCTATCGCACAACCGCAGCGATTACGCCGCCGGCCCCAGCAGCATCAGCACGCTGCTGTTACCGGGCAGCACCTTCACGCGCGTGGTGACAGATGATCCAGTGTTTCCCACGCACGGCTACCGGCTGGCGCTCGACATCCGCGGCGCCAGCCAGGCGCTCGGTTCCAGCACCAGTTTCCTGCGCGCCGATCTGAGCGCCAAGCTGATTTTCAGCATCGCCTTGAACACGCGCCTGTTGTTGCGTGGCGAAGTCGGCGCTACCGCCACCAACAATTTCGCTGCGCTGCCCTTGTCGCAACGCTTCTTCACCGGCGGCGACATGACAGTGCGCGGCTTTGCCTTCAACTCCATCGGCCCGACCGATCAATTCGGCAACGTTATCGGCGGCAAGGACCTGATGGTCGGCAGCGCGGAGGTGGACCACATGTTCGGCCCCATCTTCGGCGTGGCAGCCTTCGTGGATGCAGGCAACGTGTTCAACTCCTTCAATACCTCGCTGGAAAAAGGCGTGGGCGTGGGCTTCCGCTGGCGTACGCCGGTGGGCGTGGTGCGCCTGGACTTCGCGCATCCTGTGAAACGCCCGGATCTCGACCGCATCCGCATCCACTTCAGCATCGGCACGGACTTGTGATCAAGCGCATCGTCCTCATCGCCATCGCCGCGATCATCCTGCTGATTGCCGGCACGCTGCTGTTTGCCTTGCACAGCGAGACCGTGCTGCGCTGGGGCGTGGCGCAGGTGATCGCGCGTTATCCCGGTCAGCTGAGCGTCGGCGCGGTCAACGGCACGCTCTCCGGCCCGATCACGTTGAGCAACGTGCGGGTGCAGGAGCCTTCATTCGACGCCGGTATCCGGACCTTAACGCTGGATTGGCGGATCACGGGATTGCTCTCGCGACACCTGGACATCGCGCGCCTCGACTTGAACACGGTCAACGTCACGCTCAAGCCCGGCGGCGCACGCAAACCGTTCCGATTATTGCGTCCGCAGCCGCCGCATCTGCCGGTGGCCGTGAGCGTGCAAGCCCTCATCGTCGAGAATCTGCAAATCAGTACGCCCGTCTTGCCGCAGCCGTTGAGCGTTGAGCGTGTGCAGCTCGCGGCGCAGCTCGACAACCGCGCCTGGTCGGTGAGCGGCTTGCAGGCGAGCGGTGCCCATGTGCACGTGGATGGCCACGGTGACTGGCAATTCGCACAGGCGGAAAAAATCGACGCCCAGTTGCACTGGCAGCTGAGTCTGCCGCAATGGCCGGCGTTTACGGGGCAGGCGGGACTCGCGGGCGACGAACAGGTCCTGCAATTCAGCGGATCGTTGCAGGCGCCGTTCACCATGCAACTCACCGAGCAGATTCACGAGCTGTTCACAGCGCCGGCCTGGAACGGCACGCTCGAATTCAGCGGACTCGATCCGCAGCGGCTGCGCGGCAGTTGGCCGGAACTCACGGCGCAGGGAAAACTGCAGTTGCAGGGCGACCCCAAAGCCAGCGTGCTCACCGGCGACATCAATGCGCGCGAGCTCACCTACGGCCTGTGGCAAAGCCATGTAGACCTGAGCTGGGACGGCGAGGTGCTCGGCATCCGCAGGCTGAATCTGGCGCGCGCCGGCACTGGCACGCGCTTCGCGCTCGCCGGGCAGGTCAGTTACGTGCAAGGGAAATTGCAGCCGGCGCTGCACGGCGAATGGCGCGCGCTGCCGCTGCCCTTGACCGGCAAACCCTGGTTCGTTTCGCCGCGCGGCAAGCTCACCCTGGCTACCAAAGCGCAGCAAGTGCTGCTGACGCTGAACGGCAGTCTCGACAACGGCGGTCAATTCAAGGCCGATGGCAGCATCGCTGCGGCGCCGCCGCACGCGTGGAAACTCGCGGCCAGCGCGCGCAAATTCGAGATTACCTTGACGAATTTCAATCACGGCAAGCCGCTGCCGCCGATGGATTTGCAATTCCAGGGCCACGGCGACACGGCCGCGACCGTGGTAGACAGTTTCAATGCCGCCTGGCTCGGCGGCCGGATTCAGGTGCAGGGCCGGGTGCCGCACGCCAGCAGTCAGAGCTGGCGGTTCACCGTCGCGGCCACGCAGCTCAATCCCGCGCCGTTGTATCCGGAGTTTCCGGGCGCACTCAGTTTCCATGCGCGACTGTCGGGACGCATGGCGCCCAGCGCCAACTGGAATGTGCAGTTGACCGCGCTGAACGGCGAGTTGCGTGGCGTGCCGGTGCTGGCCTCCGGAAGTCTGAGCCATCGTGCCGGCGTGTGGCAGTTCCAGCACCTGCAACTGCAGTCCGGCAAGAACCAGTTGCAGCTCGACGGCGAATACAGCCGGCACTCGCAACTCCACTGGCTGCTGGATGCGCCGGATCTGGCTTCGCTGTGGCCTGGCATCCGCGGCAGTTTGCAAAGCCGCGGGCAGGCGGATTTTGCCAGCAGTGTGCAGTTGAGCCTCGACCTCAAGGGCCGGGACTTGCAGTACGCGGATGACAGCGTCGCGGCGGTGGACGTGCAGGCGCGTCTCGCCGGCAGCGCGCCGACCAGCAAGGTGAGCGCGCGCATCAGCGGCGTGCAAATCGGCAAGCTGCGCATTGATTCGGCCAACGCCGAGGCGGCGGGTTCGCCCGTGGATCATCAACTCAAGCTCGCGCTGGCTTCGCCCTACGGCAAAGTGCAACTCGCGGGCAGCGGCAGTTATGCGAATCGCGTGTGGCAGGGCAATCTCGCCGAGGTCACACTGGCGCCGCAAGGCGCGGGCGAGTGGAAGAATGCCGCGGCGTGGCAGCCGCGCGTCAGCGCGGCGCAATTCGTCCTGCCGCAAGCCTGCGTCACGCAAGCGGCGGCCAGCACCTGCCTGCAGGCGGACTGGCAGCCCGGAACCTGGCAGGCGGACGCGCTCATCACCGCGGTGCCGTTCACGGATCTGCGGGCGCTCTTGCCGCCTGGCCTGGCCTATGACGGCAGCTTCGGCGGGCACCTGCATATACAGGAAGCCGCCGGGAAACGCAGCTTGGCGCTCGCTGCCAATCTGTCGCCGGGCGCGATTCACAGCGTCATCAACAAGCGTCAGGTGACGCTACTGGCGTTCACCTCGGGAAACCTCAAGCTGCAGTCCGATGACCAGCTCACCACCGGCGAACTCGACTGGGCCTTGGCCGACGGCGGGTATCTGCACCTGCAGTCGCGCGTCAGCCGCGCTCCGGCGTACTCATTGAGCGGCAGTATCCAGGGCGAGTTGCGCGATTTCCAGTTGATCCCCGCGCTGGTGCCGGCCGTTGGCTCGATCAACGGCAAACTCGCGGTGAATCTGGCCTTGAGCGGCACGCCCTCGGACCCGCTGTTCGACGGCAGCCTGTCGCTCACGGACGGCGAGCTCGGCATTCCCCGCTACGGACTGCACATCACCGATATCCTGTTCAGCCTGAAGGGGGATGGCAGTCACCTGAGCATGGACGGCAGTGCACATTCCGGCAACGGCAGCCTCAACTGGCAGAGCAGCGCCACGCGCAGCGCCAACCGCTGGCAGGCCCAGGGCAAATTGACCGGCGCGAATTTCCGTGCGGTGAACACGCCGGAAGCTCAAGTGGACGTATCGCCCGCGGTGAATATCAAACTCGACAATTACGACCTGTGGCTGGACGGCGACGTGACTATCGCACACGCGCACATCCAGCCGCGCGACCTCAGTCAGAGCGCGAGCGTGTCGCCCGATCAGGTGATCGTGGGCGCGAAGACGCCGCCGCCGGGCAAGTGGCGCGTGCACGCCAAGGTGAAAGCCATCATGGGTCCGGACGTGCAGTTCGATGGCTTCGGCCTTGCCGGACGCATCGCCGGCAGCGTGCAGGCGGTGGACGAACCCGGCCGTGCCACCACCGGCAACGGCGCGCTCGAAATCGTGGGCGGGAAATTCACGGCCTACGGCCAGAAACTCAATATCGAGCGCGGGCGGCTGCTGTTCAACGGCGGCGTGATCGACAACCCGGCGCTCGACATCCGGGCCATCCGCCCGCCGGCGCACCCGGTAACCGTAGCGCCCGGCGCCAGCGAACAGAAAGTCGGCGTGATCGTGCGCGGCAATCTGCGGCATCCCCAGGTGGCGCTGTTTTCACAGCCGCCGCTGCCGCAGTCGCAGATGTTGGCCTATCTGATTACCGGTCAGACCGGTGTCAACCAGAACCTCTCGCCGCTGATCGGCGCGCCGGCTACCAGCGCTTCGGATGTCACCCAGATCGCCGGCGGCCAGTTGCTGGCCTCGGAACTCGGCCAGCAGATCGGCGTGCAGGACGTGAGCGTGCAGAACGTGACGCTCGCTAACGGGACCGCGGCGCCCGCCATGTTTCTCGGCAAATACCTGTCGCCGCGGCTGTATGTCAGCTACGGCACGGTGTTCGGCCAGCCGTTCAACACGCTGCGGCTGCAGTACACGTTGAGCGCGCGCTGGATGCTGGAAGCCGAAACCGGCTTCGCCAGCGGCGCCGATCTGATTTACAGCATTGAGCGCTGACGTGCGTTTCCACACTGCACTCATTGCCGTTGCCGCCTTGTGCTTAGCCGCGACGCCGGCGCTGACATGGGCTGCGCAAGGTTCCGGCTGGTTCGTGAGTTTCGGGGCCTTCGATCCCAAGGCTTCGACCAACATCCGCCTGGATGCGCTCAGCGGCCAGTACGGCACCAACCTGCACCTGGAGTCGGACCTGGGCCTGCCGCAGCGGCGCGTGGTGCCGCAGGCGACACTCGGTTACCAGTTCACGCCACGCATGTCGCTGGAATTCAATTACTTCGACCTGCGCCGCAGCGGCAGCCGCGTGATTGACGAGAACATCACCTACGGCGGCGTCAACTATTCGTTCAATACCACGGTGAGCACCTTCGCCGACATGCGCACCGACTCGCTGCAGTTTCGTTATGCACTCGTGGATGACTATCCCTGGAACGTGAGCCTGATGGCGGGCGCACATGCCACGCATTTCACGGTAGGCTTGTCGGACCTCAACAGCGGCGTGTCGCGGTCTGCGGATGCGCAGGCGCCGCTGCCGGTGGTGGGCCTGCGCGGCTTGTACGAGTTGCGCGGCTGGCAACTGCATGCCGAGGCGGCGTATTTCAGAATGACGGTGAACGATATCCGCGGTCAATTGAATCGCTACACACTGTCGGCCTCACACTCGTTGTTTGACGGGGTGTCGCTGGAGCTCGGCTACACTTATTACGTGCTGGGGCTCGGGGCGCACCGCTCGGATCTCGGCGGTAACATGCGTTTTGCCTACCAGGGACCGTTCCTGAATCTGTGTTACGGTTGTCAGATACGCTGACCGGCGCCGGCGCGCGTTGAGCGGATAGGCTTTCCCTGTGCAAACGCCCCTGCATTTACCTCTCTGGCACGCACTGGTTGGCGGCGCCGTGCTCGCGATCAGCATCGCCGCGCCGCCCGGCCCGGTGATGACCATCATGGCGAACGCCTCGATGCGCGGGCGTGTGAAGGAGTCGCTGCTGACGGCCTGCGGCGGCATCAGCGGCGACGTGCTGTGGCTGGCGCTGGCCATCATCGGCGCCGTGACGTTTCTGAACCGGCGGCCGCATGTGGTGGGTGCGCTCGGCATTGCCGGCGCGCTGCTGCTTATGTGGATGGCCTGGGCAACCTGGCGCACGGCGCGTGCCGGCATGCAGGCAGGCAGTACGCCCGGCTCATGGAAGATCGGATTTTTCACGGTGCTCACCAGTCCCTTTTCGCTTGCCTGGTGGCTCGCGAACGGCACCTTGCTTTACACCGTCTGGGGTTGGCCGGGGATCGCGGCGTTCTTCATCACCGGCAGCCTGTACGCGCTGGGATTTACCTACGCGTTCCGCTGGGTCGGCCGCAAAGCCGCCTCAGCCGTCGTGTGGGTGGCCTACGTGAGCGTCGTAGTGCTCGCCGGTTTCGGCCTGTACGTCGGCTGGACCAGCCTGCGCTTGCTGCACGGCTGAAGTGATTTTTGGTGCGCAGGGTCGTTCCGGCCTAAAATTCCGCACATGTCAGTGATTCTAGACTCAATATTGACCTGTCCGCACTGCGAACAGCAGACCGTAGCACAGATGCCGACGGATGCCTGCCAGTTCTTTTTCGAGTGCCCGCACTGTCACGTGTTGCTCAAACCCAAACCCGGCGACTGCTGCGTGTTCTGCTCCTACGGCTCTGTGCCTTGTCCGCCAAAACAAACAGCACACGATACGCATTGCTGTTGAGAGAAATAGCGCTATAAGGTGGTGCGCAAGCGCACCCTAGCGTGGGATTGTAGGGTGCATTTATGCACCATTTTCAGAAGCGGAACACCAGGAAATACATCAGCAGGATGTTGACTGCGAGCAGGATCAGGCCGGTGGGAATCTGCACTTTAACCACGCCGTTCTGATCGGGCAATTCCAGGAGCGCCGCCGGCACGATGTTGAAGTTCGCGGCCATCGGCGTCATCAGTGTGCCGCAGTAACCGGATAGCATGCCGATCGCCGCCATCACCGCGGGATCGCCGCCGAGCCGGTGCACGATGAGCGGCAGGCCCACGCCCGCGACCATCACCGGAAACGCCGCGAAAGCATTGCCCATGATCATGGTGAACAGAGCCATGCCCACGGCGAACGCCGCCACCACCAGAAATTTGGCGTCGGCCGGGATGAAATCCGTCACCAGACCCGAGACCACCTGGCCGACGCCGGCCGCGGCGAACAGTGCCCCCAGCGCCGCCAGCAACTGCGGCAGAACGGTCACGGTGCCTACCGCGGTCAACAAGCGCCGGCCTTCATGCAGTCCGCTGGCAAACTTCTGGCGGAACAGCCACAGCGCGACGATGAAGGCGACGACGGCCGAAAGACCCAGGCCAACGAGCGTGGCGTTCTTGTCGGTGGTCAGAGGATGCCCGGCGATCACGATTTTCGGCAGCACCAGTGTGCCGAGAAAGGTCACGAAGGGAATGCACAGTGCCGGAATGAAGAGTTTGTCCTTGAGGCGCGCCGCGCTTTGCCGGCGCTGCGGCTCAGCTGCGGTCTCCACCTTGCTGTAGCCAAGGTCCTTCCAGCCGGTCACCAGCACCATCAGGATCACGAGGCAGCCGGTCATCAACGGCGGCAGCACCGAGCCGAACAGAAACGTGATGCTGTAGATTCCCCAGAATACGGTTTTGCGCAGGCGCTTCGGATTAGCGTGGTCCCGAAATTCCAGAACCGCGGTCACACCGAACAGCAGTCCCGCCAGAATGTAAACGTATTCCAGCCGGATCATGGGGCGCTCGCGTCAACAAGAAGTGTCATAAAAACACTCCCTCGCCCCGTTTAGACGGGGAGAGGGTTGGGGTGAGGGGAGCAAAATGGTTTTTCATTAAAGTTATTCCTTTGGCGCCCCCTCACCCTTGCCCTCTCCCCCACTTTCGTGGGGGAGAGGGGGGGTTGAAGCAACCTTTAACTCGCGACGCAAGCGCCGATCCAGCAGCATCAGACGCACCGCATGAATAATGAATACCGAAATTGCGGTAGGAATCGCCCAAAGCGCGATGTGCAGCGGCGTGAGGTGAATGCCGTTCTCGTCAAGCACACCCTTGATGAGCAGCACCGAGCCCATGGCGAGGAAAATGTCCTCGCCGAAGAACACGCCGATATTGTCCACGGCGGCGGCGTGCGCGCGAATTGAAAAGCGAGTCTGGTCCGGCAGTTCGCCGAAGCGCGCCTCCGACGCGGCTTCCGCCATCGGCGCAATCAGCGGACGCACCATTTGCGCTTGACCTCCGAGTGCGCTTAAGCCGATGGTGGCAGTGAGCTGGCGAATGGCGAGATACAGCAGCAGGATGCGTCCGGTGGTAGCGCTGCGCACCCGCGCCACCAGTTCCTGCGCGCGTTCCTTCAGCCCGCCGCGCTCCAGCAGGCCGATCACCGGCAGCGTCAGCCACACCAGACCCATGTAGCGGTTCTCGGTGAAGGCGCGCCCGAATTCGCTGATGATGGCGATAACATTGAGCCCGCCGGCGAAACCCGTGGCGATGCCCGCAACGGTCACTACCAGCAACGCATTCACCCGCAGTGCGAAGCCGATAATGACGATGAGCACGCCGATGAGCGTCAGCAGGTGCATGCGGTCCGGCTCCGTGATCTCGGGGATGCCGGTGGCATTCTAACGGTGTTTGCCACGCATGGCGCTGCAAAAACCGCGGTTCCGCCTGAAGCTGCGAAGTGCTTCGGGTATCATAAGCGCCCCATTTTCATCGATTTTGTAGGAGCGCCTTTCAGGCGCGATGGTTTAATCGCGGCAGGAATGCCGCTCCCACAGTGGAAATATTTGGTTGGCGCCAGACGGAGAATCTCTTGGACTCGCTGAACCCCCTCGATTTTTATGATGTCCGCGGTCTGCTTTCGGAAGAGGAGCAGATGGTGCAAGACAGCACCGCGCGTTTCGTGGACGAAAAGGTGCTGCCCATCATCGGCAAAGCCTTCGAAGACGCGCGCTTTCCCAAAGAGCTGATTCCCGAGATTGCCTCGCTGGGACTTTTGGGCAGTTCCATCCATGGCTACGACTGCGCGGGATTGAACGGCGTGGCCTATGGACTGATTTGCCAGGAACTGGAGCGCGGCGACTCCGGCCTGCGCAGCTTTGTGTCGGTGCAGTCGTCGCTGGTGATGTACCCGATCTTCACCTACGGCTCCGAGGATCAAAAGCAACGCTGGCTGCCGGCGATGGCAAAAGGTACGGCCATCGGTTGCTTCGGCCTGACCGAACCGCACGGCGGTTCCGATCCCGCCAACATGAAGACGAATGCGAAGAAAAAAGGCGGCGACTGGGTGCTGAACGGCGCCAAGATGTGGATCACCAACGGCACGATCGCCGATGTGGCGCTGGTGTGGGCACAGACCGACGACGGTATCCGCGGCTTTCTGGTGGAGAAGGGCATGAAGGGTCTCGATGCGCCGGAAGTGCACCACAAGATGTCGCTGCGCGCCTCGGTCACCTCGGCGCTGTACTTCGACAACGTGCACGTGCCGGAAGCCAACGTGCTGCCGAAAGTGAAGGGCCTGAAAGGTCCGTTGTCCTGTCTCACGCAGGCGCGCTACGGCATCGCCTGGGGTGCCATCGGCGCGGCGCAGGCATGTCTGAAAGAAGTGCTGGAGTACACCAAGACGCGTGAATTATTCGGCCGACCGCTCAATCATAACCAGCTCGCGCAACTGCGCATGGCGGAGATGGTGCGCAAGATCACCTCTGCGCAACTCTTGTCCTTGCAGCTCGGACGCTTGAAGGACAAAGGCAAGCTGCATCCCAGCCAGGTGTCGCTCGCCAAGTGGAACAACGTGCGCATGGCGCTCGACATCGCCCGCGACGCACGCGATCTGCTGGGCGGTGCCGGCATCACCACCGAATTCTGCCCCATCCGCCACGCGCTGAACCTGGAGTCAGTGATTACCTACGAAGGCACCGAGTCCGTGCATCAGTTGGTGATTGGCAAGGAAATCACTGGTGTGAATGCGTTCTAAAGGATATTGATCCAGGAGTTTTTCTATGAGTGCATTTGATAGTGAGAGATTCAATGGTTTTGTTCGTAAAGAATTGGACGATCTGTTATTTTCGGATTTGTGGAATCTAGATTACTTTCACGAACGAGATATGCACGCTGCTGCATATGTCTATATACGTGAATATTTTGCGAAACATGGACGGGATAACATTTACGTTCGTTGCGAACCACGGATGAATGGCGCAATTCCAGATATCGCCATATTTGATCAGACAAGACCTGTGTATGTTCTAGAATTCAAAATGCTCATGGACCCGGACAGGCTGGATTCTGAGCGCGTTTACAAAGATTTGGACAAGATGAATAAATTGATTAATGTTTATCCAAGCATCAAATGGGGATTTTCTCTTCTGATTCACGATGATGATGCTTCGTTCCGCCCGGTTGATGCAACATTGAGGCGTTATGGATACAACAGGATTTCCATTACATCGGTCAATGCACGTCGCCAGGAAGACAATGATAGACGCAGGGTTGGATATGATGGATGGCGTGATCGATTTGATCAGTTGACCGAAGCGCACAAACAATATACGTAGAACTGATGAGCATTTCAGAAGAGTTGCCCACCGGGGTTGCCCGCGCCGCCGCGCACTACACCGTTTATGGACTATGGAGTTCGGGAAATTGCTACAAAGTGCGTCTGGCACTAGAGCAATTGCAGTTGTCTTATGCCTGGGTGGAAGTGAACAGCGCCAAGGGTGAAACACGTACCAAGGAATTCCGGTCCAAGAACCCCAACGGCAAAGTGCCATTGCTGCAATTGCCGGACGGCAAATACCTGTCCGAATCCAATGCCATCCTGATTTACCTGGCGGAAGGCAGCCGGCTCTGGCCTGGTGATCGTTGGCAGCGGGCACAGGCGCTGCAGTGGATGTTCTTTGAACAATACAGCCACGAGCCGTATGTCGCGGTCGCGCGCTTTATCATGAAATATCTGCCGGTAGATCATCCGCGGCGGCAGGAGTTGCCGCAGTTGCAGGAACGCGGTTACCAGGCGCTTGGCGTCATGGAGAAACATCTGCAGCAGCAAATGTTTTTCTCTGGATCGGATTACGGCGTTGCCGACATTAGCCTATTTGCCTACACACACAGCGCCGCCGAGGGTGGATTCGGCCTGTCGGCGTATCCGGCGCTGCGCGTTTGGTTGGAACGCGTACAGGCCCAGCCCGGTTTCATTGCCATGTCGTCACAGACGACCCGCTTCCAGGTCAAGGCATGAGCTTGCAGTCGGGCAGCGCCGGTTTTGCCAGGGCCGCGACGCGCGCCATCAACCGTGCCGAAGTCGTCGACCATAACTTCATTGCCTTCGTGAAAGGCTGGCCGGAGCAAGGGCCGCGCGCCGATCTGAATGCGCCGCTGCACGCGGGTTCGCCGCTCACCGGACGGGATTTCCTGGAGCTGTTTGAATCGCAGATGCTGTCGCGCCACCAGGATCTGGAAGCGCGCGCCATGCGTGCGCGCAACGAAGGTTTTTACACCATCGGCAGTTCCGGCCACGAAGGCAACGCCGCGGTGGGCCGCGTCACGCGCCACACCGACATCGCCTTCCTGCATTACCGCAGCGGCGCCTTCATGCAGGAGCGCGCGCGCAAGCTCGGCATCGATATGGTGTACGACACCGCGCTGTCGCTGGCCGCGTCCAGCCAAGACCCGATTTCCGGCGGCCGCCACAAAGTCTGGGGATCGTTGCCGCTGTGGGTGCCGCCGCAGACTTCGACCATCGCCAGCCACCTGCCGAAAGCCGTGGGCACCGCGGTGGCCATCGGCCAAGCGCAACGCATCGGCGCGAAGCTGCCGATTCCCGAAGACAGCATCGTGGTCTGCAGTTTCGGCGACGCCAGCGCCAATCATTCGACCGCGCTCGGCGCCTTCAACGCCGCGCAATGGACTGCGTTCCAGAAGCTACCCTGTCCGATTCTGTTCGTGTGCGAGGACAATTCCATCGGCATTTCGGTGAAGACGCCGGCAGGCTGGATCGAGGCGAATTTCAGGAATCGTCCGGGCCTGCATTACCTCGTCGCCGATGGCCTCGATCTGGTGGACAGCTACGCACAAACGCTCGCTGCGGCGGAGTATTGTCGTCAAACGCGCAGCCCGGTGTTTCTACATATGAAGGTCGTGCGGCTCATGGGCCACGCCGGCACCGACGCGGAAACCGAATACCGCGCCCCGCAGGAACTGGAATCCATCGAAGCCCGCGATCCGCTGCTGCTGTCGGCGGAGACTGCGTTGGAAAGCGGCTTGCTTGCTCCCGCTGAATTGCTGGCGCGCTACGAGGCCGCACGCCGGCGTGTGCAGGAAGCCTCCAAAAAAGCCGCGAAACGGCCCAAGCTCGGCACCGCAGAAGAAGTCATGGCGCCGCTTGCGCCCTACCATTCTGACAAGGTCAATGCCGAAGCCGTGCGCGTCGCATCGAAAGACGCGCGCCTTGCGGCGTTCGGCGGCGAACAACTGCTGCCGGAAAAACAGCCGCCGCGGCACTTGTCCATCCAGATCAATCGCGCGCTGTTCGACCTGATGGCGAAATATCCCGAGATGACGGTGTTCGGCGAGGATGTGGCGCAGAAAGGCGGTGTCTATACCGTCACTTCCGGCCTGTACAAAACCTTCAAGGGCCAGCGTGTGTTCAACACGCTCCTGGACGAACAGACCATCCTCGGCATGGCCCAGGGCGCCGCGCACCTGGGCCTGCTGCCGTTCCCGGAAATCCAGTACCTTGCTTATTTTCACAACGCCTGTGACCAGATCCGCGGCGAGGCCGCCTCGCTGCAATTCTTTTCCAAGGCGCAGTACAAAAACGGCATGGTGGTGCGCATCGCGGCGCTCGGCTACCAGAAAGGCTTCGGCGGCCATTTCCACAACGACAACAGTTTCACCGCGCTGCGCGACATTCCCGGCGTGGTGATTGCCTGTGCCTCGCGTGGCGATGATGCCGCCATGATGCTGCGCACTTGTGCCGCGCTCGCCAAAGTGGACGGCCGCGTGGTGCTGTGGCTCGAGCCCATCGCGCTCTACATGACCAAGGATTTGTACGAACCGAAGGACAACGGCTGGCTATTTGAGTATCCCGCGCCGGACCGCGCTGTGCCGCGCGGTGAAGGCCGCATCTACAATCTAGACGCAAAGGATTTATTGATTGTCACTTTCGGCAATGGCGTGCCCATGTCGCTGCGCGCGGCAAAAAAGCTCGAAGCGGAAACTGGCAAGAAAATCCGCGTGCTGGATTTGCGCTGGCTCAAACCGCTCAACGTCGAATTGATCGGCAAACACGCGAAAGAAATTGGCAAGGTGCTGGTGGTGGACGAAGGCCGTCAGACCGGCGGCATTTCTGAAGAAATTTTCACTGCCATCGAAGAACACGCTGGGCGTGGCATTCTGAAGAAACGCGTGGCAGGCAAGGATTCCTATATCCCGCTTGCCGCCGCCGCGAATCTGGTGCTGGTGAGCGAGCAAGAAATCCTCGCGGCCGCCGCTTCGCTGTTTTGAAGCTGCCGCATGCCCAATGTGGGTTGCACCGGCGCAGCATTGATTCTGCAGCGGTTCTCAGGCCGCGATATTAAAGCACCACGATTTGCAGGGCCTCCCACCTCTTGGTGTTTCAACCTGCCGGCTCTTTAACCTGCTCCAGCAGCCAATCGCGGAATACCTGCGATTTGCGCGGCAGTTTGATGCCTTCCGGATACACCAGATAGTAGGCGAAGCGCGCGTGCAAAGCGTGCTGGCGCCGCATCAGCCTGACCAGGCGGCGGGCCTTCAGGCTCTCACTTATGAGGGCTTCCTCCGCCAGTACCACGCCCTGGGCGTTTTCCGCAGCCTGGATGGCAAGTACGTCATCGTGGAATCGCGGTCCGCGCAGCGGCGCTTCCAGCGTGATGTCCACGGATTTGAACCACTCCTCCCACGACAGCTCCGAGACGTGCAACAGCACGCACTCGAGGAGTTGCTGCGGGGTTTGCGGCAGCTTTCCATTGCAGTAGCGCGGACTGCACACCGGAAAAATGTCCGGTTGGAAGAGTTTTTCCGCGCGCAGCCCCGGCCAACTGCCGCGGCCGTAGCGCAGCCCGAAATCCACGTCCTCGCGGCCGAAATCCGCAAGCGCGGTGGTGGCTCTCAGGCTGACATCAATCTCGGGATGGCGGTGGTAGAAATCCGATAGTCGTGGCACCAGCCAAGCGGCGGCCAGTGATGGCGTACTGCTGAGGTTGAGCGTCTGGGGACGGGTGTCAGTACGCAATTCCGCCACCCCCTTGGCGAAACGCGACAAGCCATCGCGCACGTGGGCATAGAACCGCAGTCCCTCATCGGTGAGCAGCATGGCGCGGCCCGCACGGCGGAACAGCCTGGTTTTCAGCTCCGCCTCCAGTGCCTTGATCTGGTGACTCACCGCGCTTTGGGTGAGAAACAGCTCTGTTGCGGCGCGGCTGTAGCTCAGGTGGCGGGCGGCGGCTTCGAAGACCCGCAAACCGTTGAGGGAGGGGAGGCGTTCCGGCATGCCGTATATTAATTCAGTTCATATATCAAAGTAAAAAATATCGTTGGAATGGCTGAAAAACAGGGTATAGATTACCTGCCTCGATTCAATAAAGTCATTGCATTACACACGAGGCGTGCCATCATGAAGTTCCTTGAGTGCCTGTCTAGCGAGATCCGCAAACACTCATTGTCCAGAGTATTAGTGTCGCCCGTGCTGTGGGGGATGATTGGTCTTGCCGCCGCCAGGAGCGCGGCGCTGTGGACGGCGCGATCGGCTTATGCGCAACTGCTCCCGGCAGTTCCGGCCAACGTGCACTGGAACTACACTGAGTTTGGAGCACTGGATTTTGCCGTTGGAATTGGCGGGTTTATTGGCGTCAAGCTGGCTCCCTACGCAGAGCGGGTGTTTGGCTGCACGCTTAGTTTTGCCGTGGGAGTGAGTGTGGCTGCAAGTGCGTTGCTGGCAATTGCCGTGTTTCGCGATTTCCCAATACTGATGATAGGGCGATTTATGGCGGGCTTGGCGAGCGGTCCATTGCTTATCAGCGGTTTCAGCTTGGCGGTCCGCAGTAACCGAAATGATCGGTGCGTGTCGCGGAATTCAGAACGCCGGCCGTGAGCCAGCAAGTACAATTCAAGCAGGCAACAGCAACCTCGCTGTTGGGTGGCAGCGGGACTCGCCATGGGAACCCTGGTTGCTGTCGGCTTGGCGCGCTACACCTACTCGTTGTTGCTGCCTGCCATGCGCACCGATTTGCATTGGAGTTACGTGCAGGCCGGCTCGCTGAATGCCGCGATCTCGATGGGTTATCTGGCGGGCGCGCTGCTGCAACGGGAGAAACGCGCCTAGTTTGTAACTGATGACAGTACTAGAAAATTAGGGAGAAATAATCGATGTCGCCTCCAGCACGTAGAACGCCACTTCCATATCGGGATGGCGCTCCGCCAGGTCATGGGCGTTGCGCACGCCCTGGTAAGTCATGCCGAGTTTTTCGGCCACCCGCCGTGATGCTTGATTCGGCGGGTCCACGATGGCGACGACCTGTGGCAGCTTCATGATGTTGAAAGCATGTTCGACGAACCCCCGAGCCATTTCCGTGGCGAGGCCTTGGTTCCAGTAGTCCTTCCATATCCACCAGCCGATCTCGAAGATACCGGCCTGTTCCAGCGGCTGAATGCCGCCCACGCCGATCACCGCGCCGCTCTTCTTCAGTACCACTGCGCCCATGCAGCAGCCGTGCTTGCGCAGGTTATGCGGCTGGCGCGCGAGCCAGGTGTCGATGCGTGTTTGATCCCACGCGCGGCCGTGACTCATGTAGCGCATCATCTCGGTATCGGCCACAAAGCGCTCGAACGCCGGCCGGTCCGCTGTTTCCCAGGGACGCACTACCAGCCGCGGAGTTTCAATGCGGAAACTCATTCAGATCCAGCGGCGCACGCGCTTGCGGTAGTCCCGGTACTGGTCGCCGAATTTGGTTTCCAGATAACGCTCCTCGCGCGCGATTACCATGCGGTCCACGAGCGCCATGACCACCGGCACCGACACCAGCGGCCACAGCATATTGAGAGCCAAGCCGATGCCGACACAGACCAGCGCCATGGCCAGATACATGGGATTGCGCGTCAGACGGTAGGGGCCGTCCGAGGTCAGCGCCGTAGTCGGCACGTGCGGAATCGGACTGGTGCCGGCGCGACGGAAAATAAACAGTGCCCAGCCCGCCAGCAGCAGGCCCAGAAAAATCCAGACTCCGCCGAGCACGTCGGTGATGATGCGGTGCCCGGGCCTCGCGAGATATATCGGATAGAAACGCTGGATGACGAAGCCAATGAGCAAACCGATGAGGTAATACAACGGCGGCGGAAAACGTACGCCGGAGGTGTCCGCATGGGCGGTGTTATCGGGCATGGAATTTCCCCTGTTAATTAAGTACGGCGTGCCGTAGTGTCTATCCCAAAAACAGATGCACCGCGATGGCGCAAATCAAAAGTTTCACCAGCCAGCCCAGAGCATTGGACAAGGTGTTGAGCGGATGAAGCTTGACGAACAGCGCATTGGTGACCAGCAGCGGCAGCGGCGCCAACAGCCATACGCCGATTGCCATGCCCAAGGCCCGTCCCCAGCTCAGGGCATCCAGCCGCACCGCCAGATAAATGAATATCACGCAGGTCAAAACCCCGAGCAGCACGGACCAGGTAAGCGCCAGGTTTTCGCCTTTGCCACCCCCAGGATTGCGCCAGATCTCAGGATAAGTGCGGTATTTCTCGTGGAACAGAACCCCGCCGAAGAACCAGTCGGTCAGTGACGTCAGAATTATCGAGACGACCGCCGCCGCGAGGAACCAAGCAGTGCTCATGAGCATGTCTCCCCAGAATGAACCGCGCTTTCCAGTCTGCTGAAACGCGGCGAACAAACCCAATCTACACTAACCTGCATCCCCCGGCATCTGCGGTTAATACAGTACACGGAACCGCAGGGTGTGGGGGATGCGGCGGATTTCATCCAACAGCGTTTCGGAATAATTCTTGTTGATGTCGGTGATCACGTAGCCCAGGCGTTCGTGGGTCTTGAGGTACTGGCCGAGGATGTTGGCGCCGCGGGCGGCGAGCGCCTGGTTGATCTGCGCCAGGATGCCGGGCGTGTTTTCGTGCAGGTGAATCAAACGATGGGCCTCGGCCTGCGGCGGCAGGCGCAACGGCGGGAAATTCACGCTGCCCTCGGTGTTGCCGGTGTTGATGAAATCAATAATGCGCTTGCTGACGTAGCGGCCGATGTCCTGCTGGGCTTCGAGTGTGCTTCCACCGATGTGCGGGGTGAGCAAGGCGTTGGCGGATTTGCGCAGCGGATGTTCGAAGCGCTCGCCGTTGGCCTGTGGTTCCTCGGGGAACACGTCCACAGCCGCGCCGCGCAGTCGGCCGGATTCCAGTTGCACGCGCAGGGCTTCCAGATCTATCACATGGCCACGGCTCAGATTCAGGAATATCGCGCCGGGTCGCATGCGTGCAAATTCGCGCACGCCGACGAGTTTGGTATTTTCCTTGCGGCCGTCCACGTGCACGGTGATGACGTCAGAAGTTTCCAGTAGTTCATCAAGCGTGGCGCATTTAACTGCGTTGCCGAGCGCAAGCTTTTCCGCTACGTCGTAAAAGCACACTTCCATGCCCAGTGCTTCGGCGAGCACTGACAACTGCATGCCGATGTTGCCGTAACCGATGATACCTAAGCGCTTGCCGCGCACTTCATGCGCGCCTTTGGCGGATTTATCCCATACGCCGCGGTCCATGAGGCGGATTTTTTCCGGCATGCCGCGCAGCAGGAAAATGATTTCCGCGAGTGTCAGCTCCACCACCGAACGGGTGTTGCTGAAGGGCGCATTGAAGACGGCCACGCCCTTGCGCTCGCAGGCGTGCAGATCAATCTGGTTGGTGCCAATGCAGAAGGCACCGACGGCGAGCAGGCGTTTGGCGCCGGCGAGAGCGCGCTCGGTCAATTGGGTCTTGGAGCGGATGCCGAGGATGGATACATCAGCGAGCCGTTCGGCGAGCGCTGCTTCGTCCAGGCTGCCGGAAACGGTATCTACCACATAGCCTTCTTTCTGGAATGCGGCCGCTGCATCGGGGTGGATGTTCTCCAACAGCAGGACCTTGAGGCGGTTCTTGGGATAGGAAACGGCGGCGCGCAGACCAAGATCATAGAGCACTTCGTCAAAGCTGGGCGCCACGTGATCGGCTTTGACCATGACTTCGGGCCGTGCGATGTTTTCGGTGAAGGCGTAGAAACGTGTGGCCGCACCCGCTTCGCGGATTTTGTAATCGCTCCAGCCATCGCCGACCACCACCACTTTGCCTTTGAGGTCCAGCGCGCATACCACGGGGATTTTGCCGCCTTCTGTGGACAGCGGATTGTTCCAGTCACAGCCGTCGCTGAATCCCTGGGCGTCGAAGCTGAGCGTATTGGCGTGCAGCTGATCGGCACGCAGTCCCAGTTCGCGGATGACCGGTTCCACCATTTCGCGGAAGCCACCGGTGAGCACCTGGATGTGGTCGGCGTGGCTCGCAAGGAATTCGCGGTTGCGCAGGAAGGAAGGCGTGATCTCGGTCATGAGCCGCGCTGTGACCTCGGGCATCTTCTCCCGCGGCAGGCGCAGCAGTGCGAGCCGCGCACGCAGCGATTCGCGGTAATCCATGCGGCCGGCCATGGCCGCATCAATCAGCTCACGCAATTTCGACTGCACCGTGGCGCGGGCTGCAGGATCCGGAATGGCCACCTCGGCCATCGCGTCCATCATTTCCAGACGGATGAGCGTGCTGTCGAAATCAAGAATGAAAGTGAGATCAGAAGTCACGGCGACGTTACCGGCAATATTTCAGTAAATCAATTCTGCTCAGCCTTGAACAGCGGCAGATGCGCGAGCGCAATCACATGCTTCCAGGAGGCCTGGTCGCCTTCGGTGCAGATGGCGGCTTCGCACACCACTTGGCCGCCGGCGCGTTCCACGACTTCGTGCATGGCCACCAGCGTCGAGCCGGTGCTCACCACGTCATCAATCAGCGCGGCACTTGCGCCGGCGAGCAGTTGCCGGTCTTTTTCATCCAGGTACAAGGTCTGTTCGCGGCCCATGGTGATCGAGGTGGTGGTGGCGGAGAGCGCTGCGCCCATGTAGCTCTTGTAGGTCTTGCGCAGCACCACGTAGGGCAGTCGCAGTTGGGCCGCCAGAACATGTGCCAGCGGAATACTTTTGGCCTCGGGCGTGACCAGCACCTGCGGCCGGTGCGCCGCAAGCCGCGGTGCCAGTTCTGCCGCCGCGGCCTGCGCCAATTCCACGTCGCCCAAAATGTTGAGCACCGCGATCGACAAACCGGGGGTGACTTCGAACAGCGGCAGTTCGCGTGTCAGACTCCCGATCCGCAGTGTGTAGGTACGGGATTTCATGGCCGAGGTTTCCTGCCCAATCTGGTTGGCTGCGGCTCAAGCCGTCGTCGCAGCCGCGGCAACCATCCTACGCTGCGCCGGCGGGCGGGCGCCGGTGGTATGGCGATTTTTATTATTCATTTCTGAATTATCCCAGATGCACGGCCGCAAGTGGCTGACGGGAGCTATAAAGAGTGCGAACCGGTTGGGGTAGCAAAACGGGTAGGATAATGGCTGCCACCGTCATGAATACATCTCCGGACACCGCCCGCAGCAAATTCGCCTTCGGCGAATTTGTCTTTGACCCCGGCAGCGGCGAGTTGCACGACGGCGGCAAGACCGCGCTGCTGCGCCCGCAGGTCGCCAAGTTGCTGACGTTGCTGCTGGAGCGCGCCGGCAACATCGTATCGCGCGAGGACATCCGCAATCACCTGTGGAGCAGCCACACGGTGGTGGAGTTCGAGGAAGGCATCAGCGCCTGCATGCGGCAGTTGCGTGTGGCGCTCAATGACGGTGCCACCGGCACGCGCTACATCCAGACCATCTCGCGCCGCGGCTACAAATTCATTTATCCCGTGAGCGCCTTCGACGGTGAGACCGTGCCGCGCGCGGTAGCGGTGGCGTCACCCATGCTGGCTCTGGCTGCGCCTGTGCGGCGCCGCTGGCGCTGGCCGCTCCTGGGAGCGGCGATCGTGGTGGTACTGGTCATCGTCGCGGCTCTGGCGGTGGCGCATTACCGTTACCGGGTGGAGTTTTTTACCCAAGCGCCGCTGCCAGCGGTAGCGCATCCGGTGATTGCGATATTGCCGTTCAGCAATCTTTCCGGCAATCCCACCAATACGATTCTTGGCGCCTCCATCGCCAGCGAGTTGATTGATCTGCTCGGGCCGATCGCGCCTAGCCGCCTGGGTGTGATCGCCGACACTTCCAGCATGCACTACGTCGGCGGAGAAAGAACCATCAAAACCATCGGCGAGGAACTGGGAGCCAGTTATGTCCTGGAAGGCGCCATCACACAGAATCCGCAATATATTCACGTGTCGGCGCGGCTGATCCGGGCAGCTGATCAGAGCTATGTGTGGGGCAACGAATACGATCTTGACATCAAGTATCCGAGCAGCGCCTTCCAGCAAACCGTGGTGCAAATCGCCACGCACGTAGCTTCGCTGCTGGCGCCCGATGCCAGCGTCAAGCCGCTGGAATTCACTTCCAATCGGCAGGCGGCGCTCGACTATCAGCTCGGCCGCTACGTGCTGTTGCAGGGCGATGATGCCAGGGCCGGCGACTATTGCCGCCAGGCGAGCACGCTGGATCCGGATTTCGCGGCCGCCTACGTGTGCAGCGCGCAGGCGCTGCTGGTCATGAATAGCTTGTCAGCGCAGCAGTTAAGCGAAATCAAACAACTGGTGCGTAAGGCGCTGCTGCTGAATAAGGACTACTCCGACGCGCACCTGCTGCAGGG
>JAGXAL010000022.1 GCA_018971605.1 Natronospirales bacterium
ATCCACCATCACCAGCGTATCGCCTACCTCGACCAGCGTGGCGTTGCCGCGGCTGCCGCTGCCGAGCATCGCGAAGCGCACCTTAGCGGGGCCTTTCGCGATTGAGCAAGCGGTAGCGATTCATTTCTTGCCGGCGCCGCCGGGCGTGTACATCGGTACCGGAAACGGCGTGACATTGGAGCCGGCTTCGAGCGCGACGATCTTGGCCGTGCCCTCGCGCGCCACCTCGTCAATGCGCACCACCGCGTGCATGGGAATATACGTGCGCTTCACGCCGGCGAATTCATCCTTAAGTTTTTCCTCGCCGGGGTCCAGCACCACCCCGCCGCGCTCGCCGAACACCAACTGCTCGATCTCGATGAATCCCCAAAAGCTATCCTGGCCGACTTTGCGGGCATAGACCTCGTAGATCTTGCCCTGATTCATGAAGATCACTTTATAGATGTGGCGCGCAGAGGACATGTTTTCCTGGTTAAAGGTACTACCGACGATTGATTCTACAGAACCGCCGTTCATGCCGCCATGCAGGATAAATACATCACTTCTGCGGTAAAATGCGCGCCCTCTGGTGAGTTACCGAAGCGGGCGAGACCGGTGCCTTTCATCAAGCTGCCTGACGGCAGCTTGATCCGGTCGAGCGACCCGGCAAGGATGCCGGGGCTGGACAACTCGCCAAGGATGGCTCAGTGAGCAAAATCAATTTTACCGGAGGGGTACCGAAGCGGTCACAACGGCACCGACTCGAAATCGGTTGGGGGCTAAACGCCCCACGTGGGTTCGAATCCCACCCCCTCCGCCATTCTCGATATATGTGCAGGAGCGGCTTTCAGCCGCGAACCAGTCGCGCCTGCAAGGCGCTCCTACAGTGAAGATGGAATCAGCGCCGTCTTTCAAAAAACGTCTTCAGCAATCCTCCGCTTTCGTCCGCCAACACACCGCCAGCTACGTCCAGCCGGTGATTGAGCTTCGGCATGCGTACGATGTCGAACACACTGCCGGCGGCACCGGCGCGGGGATCGGCAGCGCCGAATACCAGACGTTGAACGCGCGCATGTACCATGGCGCCGGCGCACATGGCGCAGGGTTCCAGGGTTACATACAGCGTGGTATCCAGCAGGCGGTAATTACCGAGCGTCTGCGCGGCTTCGCGCATGGCGATGATCTCGGCATGCGCCGTCGGATCTTTTGCAGAAATCGGATGATTCCAGCCGCAGCCGATGATGGCGCCATCCTTGACGACCACGGCGCCGACCGGCACTTCGCCTGCAGCTTCCGCCTTGCGGGCAAGCTCCAACGCCATTCGCATCCAGGCGGAATCGTCGCCGCTCGCCTCGGGCATCAGTTCTTGGGCCTTTTGAGCATGGCGTAGGCCGCGATCGGCGTATCTGCTCCAATAATGCTCACATTCACAAGATCCCAACCTTCATTACCCAGCTTGTTGAGATCCTGCTCCAGGCTATCGATATCCAGCTGTCTGTTGGCAGTTCTTCCCGCAAAGCGCATAACCTTGTACTCGATTTGCATGACTACCTCCTCTGCATAAGCAGTACTCTCATTCCCATTCAATCGTCGCTGGCGGCTTGCCCGTGACATCGTACACCACACGCGAAATTCCGGGCACCTCGTTCACGATGCGACGCGACACGCGTTCCAGGAAAACATAAGGCAGTCGCGCCCAGCGCGCTGACATGAAGTCCACGGTTTCCACCGCACGCAACGCCACTACATAGTCGTAGCGCCGGCCGTCGCCCATGACACCCACCGAGCGCACCGGCAGGAATACCGCGAACGCCTGGCTTACCTGGTCATAGAGCCCCGCGGACCGCAACTCTTCTATATATATAGAGTCGGCCCGGCGCAGCAGGTCGGCGTATTCCTTCTTGACCTCGCCGAGTATGCGCACGCCCAAGCCGGGACCGGGGAACGGATGGCGATACACCATCTCCCGCGGCAGACCGAGCTCCAGGCCGATCATGCGCACCTCGTCCTTGAACAGCTCGCGCAACGGCTCGACCAACTTCAGGTGCATGCGTTCCGGCAGGCCGGCGACGTTGTGATGCGACTTGATGACCTGCGCCTTGCCACTGGCGGCGGCCGACTCGATCACGTCGGGATAAATCGTGCCCTGCGCCAGCCAGCGCACGTCTTTGAGCTTGGCAGCCTGCTCCTCGAAGATTTCGATAAACAGTCCGCCGATAATTTTGCGCTTGTGTTCCGGGTCAACAACGCCCTTGAGCGCCGCGAGATAGCGCTGTTCCGCATCCACACGGATCACGCGCACGCCCATGTGGCGCGCGAAGGTATCCATCACCTGATCGCCTTCGTTGAGCCGCAGCAACCCAGTATCCACGAACACGCAGGCGAGTTGATCACCAATGGCACGGTGCAGCAGCGCCGCCACCACCGACGAGTCCACGCCTCCGGACAGGGCCAGCAGCACCTTGTCGCTGCCGACGTTCTCGCGCACCGTGCGCATGGCGTTTTCGATGATGCTCGCGGAATTCCACAAAGGCTTGCAGCCGCAGAGTTCCAGCACGAAGCGCTTCAGGATCGCCAAACCCTGGCGCGTCTGGGTCACTTCCGGATGGAATTGCACCGCGTAGAAACGCCTTGGGTCGTCGCCCATGGCCGCGCAGGCTTGACCCTGCGACACGCCGATGCGCACGAATCCCCGCGGCAGCGCAGTCACGGTATCGCCGTGGTTCATCATCACTTCGAGTTGCGGCCGGTTCTGCGCATCGCGCTGATCCTCGATGCCGTCCAGTAGCCGCGAGGGCGCGGTGACCGTCAGGAACTCCACGCCGAATTCACGGTGAGCTTCGGATGACACCTTGCCTCCAAGCTGCGCCGCCATGTCCTGCATGCCGTAGCAGATGCCGAGCACGGGTACCTTAAGTTCGAACACCGCGCGCGGCGTCTTGGGCGTGGCCTCGCCCACCACCGATTCCGGTCCGCCCGAGAGAATCACGCCGCGCGGAGCAAATTCGCGAAGCGCATTTTCAGTGATGTCCGGCGAGCGGATTTCGCAATACACGCCGATTTCGCGCACCCGGCGCGCGATCAGTTGCGTCCACTGGGAACCAAAATCGAGAATCAGAATCCGGTCGGCATGGAGATCAAAATTGCTCATTTTCCCAACGTGCCAAGATTAAAAGCCGATGTCCTGCGTGCTGCGTGCTGCGTGCTGCGTGCTGCGTGCTGCGTGCAAAAGCGTAGCTGATTATTCTGGTTCCATACGCAGCACTCAGCACGCAGCACGGGTTTCATTCGGAGCGGTAATTAGGTGCTTCCTTGGTTATGGTGACGTCATGCACATGGCTCTCGCGCATGCCCGCGCCGGTGATGCGCACGAACTGCGGTTTGGTACGCATCTCGTCAATCGTGCGGCAGCCGGTGTAACCCATGCTGGAACGCAGGCCGCCGGTGAGCTGATGAATGATGGCCGTGAGCGCGCCCTTGTACGGCACGCGCCCTTCGATGCCCTCGGGCACCAGTTTCTCGATTTCCTCGGTGGGATCCTGGAAGTAGCGGTCGGCCGAACCCTGCTTCTGCGCCATGGCGCCGAGCGAACCCATGCCGCGGTAGGACTTATACGACCGGCCTTGATACAGCTCGACCTCGCCGGGTGCCTCTTCGGTACCCGCGAACAGGCTGCCCAGCATCACCGCATACGCGCCGGCGGCCAGCGCCTTGGCGACATCGCCGGAATAGCGGATACCACCGTCGGCGATCAGGGGCACGCCGGATTTGGCAAGCGCCTCCGCCACATTGGCCACTGCGCTGATCTGCGGCACGCCCACGCCCGCGACGATGCGCGTGGTGCAGATCGAGCCCGGGCCGATGCCGACCTTCACGCCATCCGCACCGGCGTCCACCAGCGCCTTGGCGGCTTCGGCGCTCACGATGTTGCCGCCGATCACCGGCAAATCCTTGTAGCGCTTCTTGATGTCGCGCACCCGGTTGAGCACACCCACGCTGTGGCCGTGGGAAGTATCCACGATCACCGCATCCACGCCGGCCGCGACCAGCGCGATCACGCGCGCGTCGGTGTCGCCGCCGGTGCCGACCGCCGCGCCCACGCGCAGCCGTCCGTGTTCGTCCTTGCAGGCGTTGGGATAATCCTTGGCTTTTTGGATGTCCTTGACCGTGATCATGCCGCGCAACTGGTACTTGTCGTTGACTACCAGCACTTTTTCGATACGGTGCTTGTGCAGCTTTTCCAGGATTTCTTCCTTGTCGGCGCCTTCCGTGACCGTGACCAGGCGATCCTTGCCGGTCATGATCTTGCCGATAACTTCGTCGTAGCGCGTCTCGAAACGCAGGTCGCGGCTGGTGACGATGCCCACCAGGCGCTCGCCCTCGACCACCGGCACTCCAGAAATGTTGTGCGCGTGCGTGAGCTTGAGCACCTCGCCCACGGTCATCTCAGGCGTGACCGTGATCGGGTCCTTGATGACGCCGCTTTCGAATTTCTTGACCGCGCGCACCTGGCGCGCCTGCTCTTCAGGCGTCATGTTCTTGTGGATAATGCCGATGCCGCCTTCCTGGGCCATGGCAATCGCGAGCCGCGCCTCGGTGACCGAGTCCATGGCGGCGGAAATCAACGGGATGTTGAGCGTGATGTGACGGGTCAGGCGGGTTTTGAGTTCGACGTCGCGCGGCAGGACTTCGGAATACGCAGGCACCAGCAGCACGTCGTCGAAGGTGAGCGCTTCCTGGACAATGCGCATGTGCGGGCTCCAGGGAGTTATAAAGCGGGCAATTATAGACGCTTGCGGGACTGCGGGTAAACCGCGGACCCACCGCTACCGCTTTTCCGCCCACTGCGGCGCGGCTATCATGCGCCATGGCAAGCACGCAGGGGACTCTCGAGTTCGAATCGCCGCAACGGCGGATACTCACGGTCTCGCAGCTCAACCGTGAAGCCCGGGTGCTGATCGAGGGCGGCTTTCCGCTCATCTGGGTGGAAGGCGAAATTTCCAATCTCTCGCGCCCGGCCTCCGGTCACGTGTATTTTTCGCTCAAGGACGCAGCCGCGCAGGTACGTTGCGCCATGTTCCGCGCGCGTGCCGGCTTGTTGCGCTTCCAGGCAAACGATGGTCTGCAGGTGCTGGTGCGCGCACGCGTGAGCCTCTATGAGACGCGCGGCGATTTCCAGTTGATCGTCGAGCACATGGAGGAAGCCGGCCACGGCGCCCTGCAGCGTGCCTTCGAGGAACTCAAGCTGAAACTCGCGAAACAGGGCCTGTTCGACGCGGCACACAAGAAACCGCTGCCGGCGGTGCCGCGCACGATCGGCGTCATCACCTCGCCCTCGGGCGCGGCCATTCGCGACATCCTGAGCGTCATCCGCCGGCGTTACGCGTCCGCACGGGTCATCCTTTACCCGGTGCCGGTTCAGGGTGCAGGCGCAGCCGCGCAGATCGCCGCGATGATTCGCACTACCACGGTACGCGCCGAATGCGACGTGCTGATCCTGGCGCGCGGTGGCGGCTCGCTCGAAGACCTGTGGGCCTTCAACGAGGAAATCGTGGCGCGCGCCATCTACGACTGCCCCCTCCCGCTGATCAGCGGCGTGGGCCATGAAATCGACTTCACCATTGCGGACTTCGTCGCCGACGCGCGTGCGCCCACGCCCACCGGCGCTGCCGAACTGGTTACGCCCGACTCTGCAGACTGGCTGCGCACACTTGCCGACACCCGCACGCGTATAGTCAACTTGCTCAGCGGACGAATCGCTGACTTGCGCGAACGTTGCGTGTGGTGCAGCGAGCGCCTGCAGCAATTGCATCCCTCACGAATGTTGCGCGAGCGCGCACAGCGGCTGGACGAGCTGGACTTGCGCCTGCGCCAATCTTTGCGCGGCGGCCTGCACGCGCGTCAGACGCTGCTCGCCAGCCTGCGCGCCCGGCTGCAGCAGCACAGTCCCGCCCAGGCAATTACGCTGTTGCGCAATCGCAGTGAATCGCTGGCGCAGCGCCTGCACTTCGCCACGCGCAATTGTCTGGCCGGATTACGCAGCCGGCTGGAGCTTGCAGGGCGCGCGCTCCACGCCGTGAGTCCGCTGGCCACGCTGGAGCGTGGTTATGCCATAGTCAGCGATGCCGCGAGCGGCGCAGTGATCACCTCGGTAAGCCAGGCGCAGACAGGCCAGATGCTCGACGCTCGGCTCGTGGACGGCAGACTTTCGGCCAAAGTACACAACGTCACCAAAGAGACAAAACCGTGATGAAATGCCTCTTGCTTCTGGTTGCGCTGTTCCCGGTCGCGGTGTTCGCCACGGTACTGCCGGAAAATGAGCCGGTTCCGGGCGGGGTGCTGGTCATGCAACTGCCCGCTTCCACAACTAGGCCGGTGGCGCATTTCGACGGCCGTCGCATCATGGTCATAAAGCATGACGCACACTGGTATGTCGTGGCGGGCATCCCGCTTGCCACACAACCCGGACAAAAGTTATTGAGAGTGAGGCTCATCGGCAAGCCGGCGCAACCGCTGGAATTCACCATTACGCCCAAGCAATATCCCGAACAACGCCTGGTCATCAAGAATCCACAGTTGGTGAACCCGCCGGCCAGCGCGCTGCCGCGCATCGAACGCGAGCAGGCACATCTGCGGCACATACTCGACACCTGGGTGCCGAATTCTGCGCCCGCTTTGAGTTTCATCTGGCCGGCGGACGGCCCGCAAACCAGCGGCTTCGGCCTGCGCCGGTTCTACAACGGCGAAGAAGGCAGCCGCCACATGGGCATCGACATCGGCGCGCCCGAAGGCACCGCCGTGCGCGCGCCCGCGGACGGCGTGGTGGCCGATGCCGGCAATTATTATTTTTGCGGCCGCACTTTGACCATTGACCTCGGCCAGGGCTTGTACAGCGTGTACTGCCACCTGAGCAAAATCCGGGTGAAACGCGGCGCCCGCGTGAAACAAGGCCAGATCGTCGGCAACATCGGCGCCACCGGCCGCACCACCGGACCGAACCTGCACTGGACCGTCAGCTTGAACGGCACGCCGGTGGATCCGTACGCATTCATTCCCGCAAGCGCAATACCCTCAGCCAAGAGGTAAGTTGGCGGTGAGAGCAGCAAACCCCAACAAGCTGTTCAAAGAATGTTGGAGTTCGAAGACTCACTCCAACCTACACAAAGAATCATGCCTAGAAGGCGCTCCTATATTTTTTTGGTAGGGTGCGCTTGCGCACCAACGGGGTGCATGAATGCACCCTGCATTACAAAGCGGCGAGGAAATCGCCGACGGCGGGACGAAAGCGGTCCATGTCCACGAGAAAGGAATCGTGGCCCTGCTTCGAGGGAAGTGCCAGGTATTGCGTTGCAATGCCGGCGCGCTCGAAACCCTCTGCGAGCGCGCATTGCTGGTGCAACGGGAACAGGATGTCGGTCTCCACGCCCACCACCAGCGCTTTCTGCAGCTTCAGCCGCTTGAAGGCTTTGGCGACGGTGCCGCCGTGTTCGGCGGCGTCGAACAAATCCATGGCGCGCGACAGATACAGATAGGAATTGGCATCGAAGCCGCCCACGAACGCGCGCGCGCGCGATTCCAGATACGACTCCACTTCGAACTCGAGGCCGAAGGGTTCATGCTCGGCGCTGTCGGCACGTTCGCGCCCGAAACGTTCCAGCCACTCGGCTGCCGAACGGTAGGACATCATGCCGAGCTTGCGCGCGAGCCGCATGCCCGCCCGCGGCCCGTCGCCGGACGGATAATTGCCGCCCTGCCAGGCGCCATCGCTGCGAATCAGCTCGCGCTGCAGCGAGCGCACCGCAATGGCGAAAGGCTCCGAGTGCGTGGCAGAAGAAAGGCTGACCAGCACATCCGCAGCCCCGGGGAACAGCAGTGCATACGCGAGTGCGCTCATGCCGCCGAGCGAGGCGCCCATCACCACCTGCACGCGCCGGATGCCGAGCGTCGCGAGTGCGGCATGCGCTGCGGTGGCGATGTCCTCCACGGTGAGCGTCGGGAAACTCAGCGCGTAGGGTTTGCCGGTTTCGGGATTCAGAGACGACGGCCCGGTCGAACCGAAGCAACTGCCAAGCGAGTTGATGCAAAGCACGAAAAATCGCTGCGAGTCCAGCGGCTTGCCGGGCCCGAGCATTTCTTCCCACCAGCCGGGCGTCGGATCCGCCGGCGACGAGGCGGCATGCGCTGAAGGCGACAGCCCAGTGAACAGCAACAAAGCGTTGCTACGGTCGGGCGCCAGCTTGCCCCAGGTTTCATAGGCAATCTGCACGTTTTGCAACTCGCCGCCCAAGTGCATCGTGAATGTTCCCGGCAGCGACAGCACGTGCCGCGCAGACTCGGCATTCGGCGCCGCGGTGTCGCTGTGGACGGTCAGCTTGGGTTGCATGTGCGTATTTTGCCTGAGGCAAGCCGCGAGGTCACGCCCATGCCAGCCACAACCACACGAGAGTTCCCACCACGACCAGGAAAGGCACGGACCAGACGTGAAACGCAACCAGAGAACCACGTTGTCTGCCGAGCCGCAGCGCGATCAAATTGGCGAGCGACGCGATGAGGGTGCCGAACGCGCCGATATCCACCGCCCAGGCGATCGTCTGCCAGTCGCCGGAATAGCGCGACAGCAGGATCGCGGCCGGAACGTTGCTGATGAGCTGTGAACTGAGGGCACCGGTCACGTATAGCACAGCGGGTCGCGCGAGATTCGCATAAGCCAGAACCGGATACTCCGCCAGGCGGCCAAGATCAATGAACATCAGCACGAAAACCGCCAGCAGCGGCCAGTCGATCTGGCGCAACTGCGTGCGGAACGCGGCGAGGAATACCGCCAACACCACGACCAGCCCGGCCCACACGAAATACAGGTCTGCCAGCACCAGGAACGGTAAATATAGAAGCGCCGAAACCAGCAGCAGCGGTTTGTGTAACGATGGCACCTCCCGGTGTGGGCGCGTCTGCAGACGGCTCGCAGGGAATGCCACAAGCGTCAGCAGCAGCAGGCACACAGCGGCAATGAAGAAGGGCGGCAGCATGTGCTGCATAAATACCGTGAAGTGCACGCGCGACAACTGCCACAGGAGAATATTCTGCGGATTGCCGATGGGCGTGAGCAACGAACCGGCATTGACCGCGAGGGCCTCGAAAATCACCAGCCGCCGCAGCGGCAATTCCGCAAACTCGGCCAATTCCAGCGTCAGCGGCACTGCCACAAACAAGGCGATATCGTTGGTCAGCAGCATGGCCAGCAGCCCCGAGCCGCACACCAGCAAGAAAGCCAGCGAACGCTGGCTGGACAATCGCGCGATCACCTGCCGGCCGACATGGTGCAACCAACCGCTCAACTCCAGACCCTTGGTCAGGATCATCAATCCCAAAAGCGTGCCGATGGTTGGCCAGTTCACCAACTCCGGATAGCGTGGAATCTCGTGCGGCGCCAGCGCGCTCAACACAATCAGCGCGACCAACAGAGTCAGCAACAAATAATCGCGGTGCAGCGAATACGGTGGATGGATGGACTTGCGCGGTTGACCACCGGGCGGAGCAGGAATTTTGTCTGTGTTGTTAATAAGCGAGCATTCCTGCCAAGAACTCAAACGCTGACTTGAAGCGCGACGGTTGTCTTACGGCCTCACAACGAGAATAAAGGAGTGCGGCACCAGCGCTGGGCAATCTCGCTGCTCAGAAAGCCGTGTTGCGCCGCTCCCACCAGCAGCGCCGCGACGTAGGTACGCGCCAGGGAAAAAGCAAAACGGCGTGCGCCGGTTTCGCGCACGGCGGGGGCGCCCTCGCCGATCCGCTGGTACCACGCCTGGAGATCGCGCACCGCCCGCTGGATGCTCACGCGCAACACCGCGAGTTCCGGCCGCTGCAGTCTGTCGAGATGCCGCGCCACGTCGTTGGCGAAGGTCTCAAGCGCATCGCCTTGTTCCAGCACCCTTAACGTGTCCAGGCTCAGCACGTTGGTCGTTCCTTCCCAGATTGAAAGCACCTGGCAATCGCGCAACAGCACCGGCAGCCCGGTATCTTCGATATAGCCCTGACCGCCGAAACATTCAAGCACTTCGCTGGCAATAGCGATGCACTGTTTGCCGGTGTAAAGCTTGGCGATGGGGGTCAACAGACGCAACAACGTCTTCTCAGTCTCGCTGGCCGCACCAGTCTCTTCGCGCCCCATCAACACGCCAAGGTGCAGCACCAAATGCAGTGCGCCGACAAACTCGGCATGCAGCTCCGCCAAGGTCTCGCGATGCAGGGGTTGGTCAGCCAACAACTTGCCGAAGACGCGGCGTTTGCGCGCATAATCTTCGGCAAGCGCCAGACCACGTCGCATGTAGCTCACGGCGCACACCGCGTTATAGGTACGCGTGATATTGAGCACAGTGGCGATGCTGCGCACGCCGTGCCCGGCCGGGCCGAGGCGCTGCGCAGGCGTGCCTTTGAGCGTGAGTTCCGCCGTCGGCAGCGCCCGTGTGCCGAGCTTGTCCTTGAGGCGGTGCACAAAGATGTTGTTGAGCTGGCCGTGCGCGTCGCGCAGTTCCAGCAGGAACAGGCTCAAGCGGCCTTCGGCATCCAGCGCCTCGTCGCGCGCCAAGGTCAGGGCCAACTGCGAATCGGTGGCCGAGGTAAACCATTTGGTGCCGTGCAGGCGATATTCGCTGTTCTCGAGCAGCGCAACCGTTGAGGTACCGCTCACATCCGAGCCCCCGCTGCGCTCGGTCATCCACTGGCCGGAACTCCAGAACTGCTCCGGGTCGCGGCTCAACAGATGCGGCAGATAGCGGTGCTTCTGGGCGCTGTTGCCATGCAACTCCAGCACTCGCGCGGCACCGTCGGTCATGGCGAGCGGGCAGGAGGCGATGGCAGAGGATGGGTTATATAAGTAGAGACGGATCAACTGGTGCAGGCGGGACCACGGTCCTTGGCGCCGCTCATAGGCGGTGGCGACAATGGCCTCTTCTACCGCTACCCGGCGCAGCGCTTGCCAGCCCCAGGTGGTTTCGATGTGGTCAATCCGCCGGCCCCAGGGATCGTAGGGCACGTGGCGGGGTGGATGGGCTTCGGCATCGGCCGCCATGCCCAGCATTTCGCCCGCCGCCCGCTCGCCCAAGCGCTCCAAGCCCGGAGCGATGTCCTTCAGGACCTCCACAGGCAGCCGGGCCTTGAGCCAAGCCAGCAAGGCACTGTCGTCCCGATATTGGTTGTCCAATTCGGGACCATCTTGAAAGAATTCCCTATCTTCGCCCATGGTTCACATAATTTACATAAGTGTTTGATTTGATGATTTTTTTCTTACTGTCTCACCGTTTGTCGCGCATTCCCAGCCGATGGTCGGTAAAGCCTTAACATAAAGAAATCCAACGTCTACAGTTTACTCAGGAAAAATCTGAGTGGTTCTAAAAATGTCTGGGGACAAAGGTTTCACGCTCATCGAGCTTCTGGTGCTCGTTGCAGTGGTAGCGATTCTCGCCACCATTGCCGTGCCTAATTTCAGCGCCACCATCAAGGGCGATCGCGACATAGCCCAGATTAACACTTTGGTATCGGCGATGGCGCTGGCGCGCAGCGAGGCTGTCAAGACCGGTGGCGGTGTGCTGATTTGCAGCAGCACCGACGGCGTGACCTGCGCACCCGCCGGCACCAGCAACTGGAGCACCGGCTGGTCGGTGCAGTACGTCACGGCGCCGCCGAATGCCCAGACCGTGATCCGCTCGTATCCAGCCTTGAACAGCGGCAACAGCCTGTCCAACAGCGGCGGCAACAGCATCACCTATTTTTCCAACGGCATGACCAATCTGCCGGGTCAAGTCACCTTCACGCTGTGCGACAGCCGCGGCGTGAACTACGCGCGTGCACTCGATGTGCTGGTCAGTGGTGTCACGCAAACCTCGGCAACTCTCGGTAAGGACGTTGGTGGCGGTGCTCTGAGCTGCCCATAAATAACGGAGGATCAGCATGCTCGATTTCCCACGTTGCGCAAACCGGTATGCGTCAGCACATGCATCCGGTTTCAGTCTGCTGGAAGTGCTGATCTCTCTGGTGATTGTCGCGGTCGGGCTGCTGGGCATTGCCGGACTCATGAGCAACACGCTCAAGAGCAACGACAGCGCCGCCATGCGCACACAAGCCACGGCGCAAGCCTACAACATCATTGACCGCATGCGTGCCAACATGACCGGTGTCTTTGCGGGCAACTATGTGGTCGGTATGCCGTCGAGTGCGGCAACCGGTGCACTGCCCTCCACCTGCACAGGCGCCGCATGCAGTTCCCCAGCGCTCGCCACTTATGACATCGGCCAGTGGGAATACGAACTCGCCAAGCTCCTGCCGCAAGGGCGCGGTTCGATTTCCATAACGCCCGTCCCGACGGGCGCCACTTATACCGTCACTGTGCGGTGGAATGACACCCGCGCCGAGCAGGCGCTGAGCAGCGCACCTCCGGCCACCTCTTTCAACCTGGTAGTCAGCTCAAGTTTCTAGGAAAGAATGCCATGCGCAACAGCAACGCAAGAACTTCCTGGCAAGCGGGTTTATCTCTTATCGAGTTGATGATTGCGCTGGTAGTCGGGCTGATCCTGATCGCCGGCGTGCTTTCGATTTTCATGTCCAGCCGCAAGAGTTACGGTATCAACACGGCGGTCGGACAAATCCAGGAACATGGCCGTTTCGCGCTGGATTTCATCCGTCACAACACACGCATGGCGGGTTATCTGAGCTGTGGTGTGAGCGGTGTCAATTTCGCCAATTATCTCGATCCGGTTGCTGCTGCCTCTCTGCCGTACAACTTCAGCAACACCATCACTGGTCTTGAATACACCAACACTGCGCCGGGCAATACTTATACCATCGCGTCCGGAAATCCCGCCCCCGCTGCCGCAACCTCAGCCTGGACGCCGAGCTTGGTTTCAAGCCTGCCCCTCAACGGCGCTGATTACGCAATTCCAGGATCGGACGTACTGGCCATGAGCCTGAGCCAGGGCAGCATGAATCCGGGTTACGTGGTAAGTGTCGGACCCGCAGCCTTCGTCATCAACTCCGACCCCGGCATTACTTCCAGCAATAATATTCTGGTAGTCAGCAATTGCGTGACCACGGTAATACTGCATGCTTCGGGCCCGCTATCCGGATCCGCCCCTGCCATCACCATCCCGGCAACCACTGGCGGTCCCAGCCCCGCTGACACCGTAGCCAGCATTCCGCCCAGTCTGGTGGGCGCTCAAGTCGGAACGGCTCAGGTAGTGGTGTTTTACGTGGGAGAAGGCGCGGATGGCGCGCCAGCATTATTCCAAGCTACGACCGACCCCACCGTTGCCAGCGGATTCCAGCTCCAGGAAATTGTTCCGGGAGTGGAAAATATGCAAGTGCTGTACGGTGTGGATGCCTCTGGCGGTGGTGTTCCCACCGTGTACGACACAGCCGACGTCGTGAATGCCGCCAGTGAATGGAACTCGGTGTTGAGCGTGCGCGTGGCGCTGCTGCTGCGCAGCGACTTGGGTGCCGTAACCCTGCCGCCCGCCGCGGTCACCTACAACCTGCTGGGCACCGTGATCACGGCACCGCAAGACACACGCCTGCGGCAGATTTTCACCACCACCATCGGCCTGCGCAATAACCTGCCCAACCCCTGAGGCAAGGAGCTTGCATGCAAACTAATCTCAACATGTGTAATCACCCGCAAGGATCGCAACAGGGTTTTGTGCTGATTGTGGCGCTGGTGTTGCTGTTGGTGCTGACCGTCCTCGGGCTGGCTGCTTCACAAACCACATCGCTAGAAGAACGCATGGCCGGCAACGCGCGCAATCATGATCTGGCTTTTCAGGCTGCGGAGGCAGCCTTGACCGCTGGCGTCACCTGCGTGAAAACCGGCTCGCCTTTGTGTTCGGTGTTTGCCACCACTCCCACCGGCGGGAGTGGCGCCTACGAATTTATCCCTGGAAGCACTGTGACGCTGTGGACGCAGCCCAATTTCTGGGCCACCGCAGGCAATACTCTTTCTTACACCACCTACACCGGTATCACTCTGCCGCAGGTGGCGACACAACCCCAGTTCATCATTGAACAACTGCCGCCGGTAGGCGCGCCGGGTGGCAGCCTCGGTCAGGCGCAGTTCGGCGGCGGTGCACCTCCGATCATGCGCTGGCGCATTACCACCTACGGCCAGGGCGGCGACAAGAATTCCACCGTGATGCTGCAGGCCGTATATCAGTGCTGCGGCTCAGGATCGGGATGATTTTGAATTTTATGAAAATTGGCCGACGCGCAAATGACATTTAAGGACGCAACATGAACACCAAACTGCGCCATCTCAAGAACGGACTGCTCATCTCCGGCGTAGCTACGCTCGCGAGCGTCACGTTTTCCATCGTGCCGGTATCCATGCCACAGGCGGTGGCAGCGCCGAGCGTGTCCATCTCCAGCACGCCGCTGAACGTGATCATTCCGTCTACGCCGGAGGTGATGATCGCGCTTACCAATTCCAATTCCATGGACAGCAGCGACAACATCATTGACGACGCCAACAGCACGCTCTCGATTCCCGCCGCGACCACCCACGGCCGCGCGCCATCCAGCGCCATCATGACCTGGTCAGGCGCGAACGGTTGGCCGGCCAACAGCTCGCCGGTCAATTATCAAGTGCCCGCTGGCTATACGGCGCCCATCACCGGTATCAGCGCCGGAA
The DNA here is from genome assembly GCA_018971605.1 of Natronospirales bacterium. GTDB lineage: Bacteria > Pseudomonadota > Gammaproteobacteria > Natronospirales > REEB76 > REEB76. The sequence goes on from JAGXAL010000022.1 coordinate 14,651, forward strand.
GCACACTTTACACGGCGCCTATCAATACATACACCATCTTTGGTGTCGGTGGACACTATTGGTGGTGTGCCGTATCGAAGGATCCAACCACTATAGATCCTATAACCGGTTTGAACTGGACTGCGATCCCCAACCCAACCTCTGATCCGCCCATCAACTTCAGTTCGCCCAACCCTGCTCCGGTGCCTTGGGATAACACCCAAACTTGGTGGTTTAACAACGACGGCGGCCCCGGCAATGGATATTACGAGCAGGTTGGCCCGCCCCCCTTGGGCGCATCCGTCAACAAGGTGCCCTCTGCGCGTGAGCTGTTTCACGGCGAGGCCGCCGAATATGCGTTGAACGGAAACGCTGGCCTGTTGTCGGTCGGTATGGGGAACGGCCCCGGTGGCAAACCGAAGCCACGCGTCGGCGGCGGCGGTGGTGGCGGCCCCCCTTGCTGCGGACCCCCTCCTCCCCCTCCTCCGGTGTGCGTCCTGTACAAGTGGATACCGGGTTTCCCCACCAGCACCAACAAGACGCCGATCGGCGATAATTCCGCGAGCCGCCTGAATGTGGCCAAGGAATCCATCGCGCAGGTGATACAGACCTACGGTACGCAGGTGGACTTCGGTCTCATGGCGTACCAATACAAGAGCGGCTGGGCAAGCTCCTACACCTGGGCTTATTACATGAGTCCGGCTGGCGGTTTCACCGCCGCGGATTTCAGCAACGTTTACGTGGCGCCCAGCGCGGCCGGCGAATGGGTCATCAATCCGTGCTTTGGTATAAATCCCGCCGGCAATTGCGGGAATTTGGTGTCGCAAATTGGCGGCGGAATGACGCTCGCCCAGCTGCAAAGCTATCGGTACATGCTGGTGGCCAAAAGCGGTGACGATCCGGACGTAGATGACGTGCTCTTGGCCGGATGGGCCAACAACTATCGTTTCATGACCTACGGCACCATCACTGCCCCGACCTTGGTGCCGCCTGCCAACTCCAACCCGATCGCCACCCCCTACAGCCCGGTGGGGCCTTTCACCTTGGCAAACTACAATCAAGGCGAACCGGCGAGTTGCAGCATTTCCGGCTCGAATTGCGTGCAAATGCAGTACTCGGCAACGGCGCCCACCATACCCTGGAACGGAACCTATACACTGCAGCCCACGAATTCCGGCTACGTGCCGTATTCCCAGCAGGTGTTTTTCACCTTGCGCGGCTACTTGTGGTCGGGTAACGCCTTTTCTAATCAGGGCAGTGTCAAGCTCCCGGTGTTTGCGCCCGCCGGAACGACGGCGGCTCCGCAGGCAGCTTATTTGCAGCAATTCACCACCTACCTCACGCCGGAAAACAATGTGCAGAGTGATGACACCGGCATTATTCCGAGCAGCAATCCGGCAATCAGCTATTACAACTATTATAAAAATGCTCTCTTCTCATTTGCCACGCAGTCACCCATCGCCGGACTGCTTTCCAGCGCGCTGAGTCCTTCAGCCTGGATGCCGCCGCCGCCGCCCGGTGTCTGCAATCCCGCAAAATACGTGGTGCTCATCACCGACGGCCTGCCGACCATGGACTTGAGCGGCAATTCCTGGCCGCCGCCCGGTAGCGCGGCCGCGGCTGGATACGGTTCCACGGTGGCTTTCAATGGGGATGGGACCCTCAACGCCGCCGGCACCAACAATCAGGCCGTGATTGACACCATCAACCAAATTACCGCGCTCAACGTGGCGGGAATCAAGACGTTCGTGGTGGGCATGGGCGGAGGCGTTGATCCCACTCTGAATCCGGAGGCCGCCAAAGTTCTGAATGCCATGGCCATAGCCGGTGGCACCAAGAATTACTATCCCGGCACCAGCCCGGCCGCGGTGGTCTCGCAGCTCAACGCGATTCTCACCATCATCGCCTCCACCACCGTGGCCTCGGTTTCGGGCGCAGTCAGCAGCTACTCGCTGCCGGGCGCGAACGTGTATCAGGCGACCTACACCGGTTACGACAAGCCCGATCAGGACTGGACCGGCAATTTGCAGGCTTTCCCGGTCCTGCCCAATGGCAATGCCAGCATCGCTCCGCTGTGGTCGGCCCAGACGCAACTGGATACACAGAATTGGGATACCGGCCGCCTGATCGTCACCTGTGGCACCACACCCGGCGGTGGCTGCGCACCGGGATCCGGCATCCCGTTCCGCTGGACCGCCATGACGCCTTGGATGCGCATGGCCCTGAAATTACCAAGCGATCCGGGCATGTCGCTTGTCAAGGACCGGATCAATTATCTGCGCGGCGACACCAGCAACTATGCACCAGCTGGAGATGGCTTCCGGCCACGTTCGCATGTCCTCGGCGACATCGTGGACAGCGCGACCCTGTACGTCGGTCCTTCCAACGGACCGTACACCAGTGACCCGAGCTACCGCAGCTTCGTCACCAGCACACAATCACGTGCGCCCACTCTTTATGTGGGGGCCAATGACGGCATGTTGCACGCCTTCAACGCCCTTACCGGCAATGAGGTGTTTGCATTCATCCCGAATGGCGTGTTCGCCAATCTCGCGAAGCTGTCCGACCCGTCCTACAACAACAATCATCAATTCTACGTGGATGGCTCACCCACGGCGGGTGACGTGAAGTTCAATGACAACACCTGGCACACGGTGCTCGCGGGAGGCCTAAACGACGGCGGCAACAGCATCTATGCTCTCGACATCACCGCGCCGCCGTCGGCACCGCCGCCTCCGGGCCTCGAGTCCACGATCGCCAACAATGTACTGTGGGAATTCGCTGACCCGCACATGGGCCTGAGCTACAGTGAACCGGCGTTCGCGATCACCAACGACATCGCCAGCACGAATGCCAATCCCAACGGCTTCCTGCTGTTCTTCGGCTCGGGCTACAACAACAGCGACGGCAATCCGTATCTGTACGCGGTCAATCCGCAGACCGGCCAGATCGTCTCCAAGGACGTGTCGCAAGTGGGCCAGCCGCTCGGGGCCATCAATCTGTGCAACGCTCCGGGCGTCCCGGCCGGCGCCTGCAACCCGGCCCTGCCCAACGGGCTCTCCGGAGTCACGGTCATCAACAACGTCGGCGTCATCGGTGCGCCCGCTACCACGGTGTACGCCGGCGATTTGCAGGGCAACCTGTGGAAAGTGGACATCAGCAACGCGGATCCCAAGAACTGGGTGGTGACGCTGCTGTTTCAGGCGCGCGATAGTCTGGGCAATCCGCAGCCGATCACGGATACGCCTGTGGTAACGCTGAGCCCGGCGTTCCCCAGCGCGCCCGGCACCGTGGTGTACTTCGGCACCGGTCAATATCTAGGCACGCCCGACATCACCGACGTACACACACAGAGCTTCTATGCGGTGCTCGACAACAACACCGGCACGCCGCTGGCGCGCACCAATCTGGTACAACAAACCTTGAGTTCCACCAGTGAGATCATAAACGGCAACAACGTCACGCTGCGCACCGTCACCAACAACACGGTGAACTGGAGCACTCAGTATGGCTGGTACATGGATTTGCCGATTCCCGGAGAGCGCGTGGTCACGAATCCGCGCATTTTCAGCGGCGAGGTGGTGTTCACCACCTTCGTGCCCTCGCCCGCAGCCTTGTGTGCCGGCGGCGGTCAGTCCTTCCTGATGGTGCTGAACTACAACAACGGCGGCGCTTTCCCCACGCCGCAGCTTGACATCAACGGTGACGGGCTGCTCAACGGCAGCGACCAGGTAGCGGGCCAGAATCCGGTGGGCTTGAGCCTCGGCAACGTGTTTGCCTCGGCGCCCGATATCTTGTCGGCGAACCTGGGCAGCATCAAGGCGGTCAAGCTCACCACCATTTCCACGCCCAATGGTCAGAGCAACGGCAACATCGTGAGCCTGGGTGAGGCCGGCGGTACGCCGGCGAAGCTCACCTGGACCCAGTTGCAATGAGGTAATCCCATGACCAACAAAACGCTCAAAATCCTGGCCATCGTTACAGCCGCATTGCTGAGCTTCAGCCTGAGCTCGCCGTCATGGGCGGTGCGCGGCAGCTCGGCGGAGCTGGTCTTCAAGGGCAAGATACAGGGCATTGATTACCTACATCACGCCATCACCATAAACGGCCAGATTTACGTGGTTGCCTCTACGGCGAGCTTCATTGGCGTCGCGAGCTTTTCGGTGCTGCACATCGGCATGCCCATCGCCTACACCTTGGGTACCGATGAGCCGAAACAGGAACCCGGTGCACCGCCGCCGGGCCCCCGTCCCGGCGATCCGAACACGCAGCCGGAAAATACCGGTCCACCCGTGATTATCAGTATTACCTGGCTCCCCGGCGGGGTATGAACATGTGCAAGAACCAAAGCCGAGGCTTTTCGCTCATCGAGTTGATGGTGGTGGTGGCGATCATCGCCATCATCGCCGCCATCGCCTACCCCTCGTACGAACGCTCGGTGCTCAAGTCGCACCGCTCGGACGCCGAGAACCTGCTGACCCAAGACGCCCAGATTCTGGAGCGCTGCTACACCCAGTACTTCTCCTATAAGAACGGCACCTGCAGTCCGCCGCTGGCTACCTATACCCAGTATCGCTACTACACCGCTGTCACTACCGTACTCGCGGCGAGCACTTACGTGCTTACCGCCACTGCGGTCGGCAACCAGACCAAAGACACCCAGTGCGCCAGTTTCACGATTGACAATACCGGCAAGAAGACCGCCCTGACCGCCTCCGCCACCACCAACTCCACCGCCTGCTGGAGCCAGTAAACAGCGGGAGAACCCGCGCCCAGGCGGAGAGCAGTCCTTTCTTACATGATGTCAGCGCCGAGGAGCGTGCCCTTGGCCGAGCCTGCCTCCATGCTTCGCCTTGATTTAAGGACAATTCCTGTCACAAATGTCCAGAAATTGTCACATTATAACTAATTGATTTATAAGGATTATTATTAATATTTCCGCTTATCGTTGATTGTAATCCAGCAGTCGGATTTTCCTTAACATAACAGTCAAGCGCATCTATATTCACACTCAGGAAAAAACTGAGATGTGTTCATGAATGCGCACAAAGGATTCACGCTGATCGAGTTCGTGGTGATGGCCGCGGTCATTGCCATCCTCGCGACCGTGGCCTTGCCCAACTTTGCAGCCACCATCGAAAGTAACCGCGAGCTGTCCGAAATCGGCACGTTGACGGCGGCGCTGGCGCTGGCCCGCGATACCGCGACCCGCAGTGGCAGCGACGTGCTGGTGTGCGCGAGTGCCAACGGACGTGATTGTGCAGACACTGCATGGAACCAGGGCTACGCGGTCGAATACCTGACGCCGCCGCCGCGCACCGGTGCCATCATCCGCAGCTTTCCCGCGCTGGACACCCATAGCTCGCTGTTGAGCAGCGTCAGCAACCACCGCATCGTGTTTCATGCCAATGGCATGACGAATCTCGCCGGCCTGACTACCTTCACCCTCTGCGGTCGCCGCGGCGTCAATTACGCGCGCGCACTGGACCTGCTGGTCAGCGGCCTCACTCAAGCTTCGACCACGCTCGGCCAGGACGTGAATGGCCAGCCGCTGGTGTGCTCATGAAAACCTCAATCAAGGAATTCTCCATGCGCGACAATCTGTTGCCTTGCCTGCGTCAGCGG